>CAYOSB010000308.1:0-4602 GCA_964406495.1 uncultured Bacteroidaceae bacterium
AAAGACAAGATCGATTTCAGTGCTGTCTTCTACATGAAAAACCAGCTTGCACGCGGGTACAATTATCCAAACGACTCTGTCCCTGTCTCGAAATTTCTTAACCCGGGAACCTTCACCCTTGGTCTTGGTTTCGAATACAAACCCTTCAAGAAAACCGAAATCAACTATTCACCCCTTTCCTATAAAAACACATTTGTTTTGGATACGGCGAGGATTGACCAGACCATCCACGGTATTGATGCAGATAAAAAGTTGCGACAGGAGATGGGTGGTCAGCTGGTGATCAAGAACAAGATATCCATCCTGGACGATCTCGAGATCAATAATTCTCTGCGACTGTTCTCGAACTATTTCGACAATCCGCAGAATGTGGATGTTGACTGGGAAGTGAGCCTCGAAAAACGTATCAACTGGTATTTCACGGTGAATCTGGACTTACATATGATCTATGATGATGACATCAGGTTCCCGGTGTTGGATGACAATGATCAACCTGTAAAACTTCCCGATGGAAGTACAAAGAAAGTACCTAAACTACAATTCAAGGAATTTGTCGGACTTACCTTCTCATTCAAGTTTTGAACTTTTGTTAATTATTACAGTTAAATTGTTAGTTACAGGCAGATTCTTCATATAATTCGTTTGGACATAATCCTTATTTTGTAAGAGGAAATATTTGGAGCGACTGGGAATGAAAAATCAGGCAATCATGCTGCTATTGAAGCTCCTGTATATTTTGTTGGAACTTTCGACCAATTACACAAACTATGAAAATCAGATATTCCATTAACCTGGCCATTTTAATGCTATTTCCGTTCTATTTTAGCATGAATGCCCAGACAGCACTCCAGGAACCTGTTGAACAAACCTATACAGGAACTTTTTCTATACAGGATGAGCAATTCAGCATATGGAACGAAGAACAATATATACCCATATTCATCAAGGGAATCAACCTGGGAGTGTCTGTTCCAGGAACCCAACCCGGTCAGCTGGCTGCCACTCGGAAAGATTACAGGCGCTGGTTTTCATTGATCCGGGAAGCAGGGTATAATACAATCCGTACTTATACCCTCCATTTTCCCAGGTTTTACGAGGAACTGATGTTTTACAACCTTGATAATCCCCGTAGTCCTTTGCTTCTGATTCAGGGAGTCTGGCTCGAAGAGCAGCTGGTGCCCGGGGACCTATATCAATTATCATCTTCCTTCAACCAGGAAATCAAAGAAGTGATTCGTGCAGTACATGGTAATATTGATATTGATCACAGGTTCGGTAAGGCTTATGGATCCTTCAATGCAGATGTTTCTGACTGGATAGCGGGCTACCTGATAGGAAGAGAGATCTTTCCGGTTGAAGTTGCATTGACAAACCAGGCACATCCGGAAAAAACCGTATTCCACGGCACTTATTTAATGCATCCGGAGGAAGCCTCACCAGTGGAAGTGTGGATGCTGGAACACCTGGACAGTCTTATGATGTATGAAAAGGAAAATTTCGGGACCTTGCGACCGGCAGGATTCTCCAGCTGGCCAACGCTGGATCCCCTGACCCACCCAACTGAAGGACTACTATATGATAGTCAGGAAGATCAGCAACAGATTGATCTCGCAGGAGTCAGCTGGCCCGATTCTTCAGGCGGTTTTTTCATTGGATACCATGCTTATCCGTATTACCCTGATTTTATTGTGCAGGATCCGGATTATAATTCCGCTGCTGATGAATTCGGTCCGAACAGTTACCTGGGATACCTCTCAGACCTGAAGGATCACTACCGTGGAATCCCACTGATAATAGCAGAATTTGGTGTTCCATCCAGCTGGGGAAGTGCACATCTTACCCCGACAGGAATGCATCACGGGGGTATCACAGAAGAAGAACAGGGAATTTATAGCATAAGGATGATGGATAACATCCGGGAAGCAGGATGTGCGGGTGGCATCCAGTTTTCCCTTATTGATGAATGGTTCAAGCAAACCTGGATCACCAATCCTTATTCTTCGGGAGAATTCCGTCATTACTGGCACAATATAACAGCGCCGGAACAAAATTTTGGAATCCTGGCCTATATGCCAAGACCTGGCTCCTTTTATCAAGCTGGTAATTTTGAAAAAAGTGAAATTAACAGGATCTCTCTTTCGTCAGACTATACCTTTTTCAGGACAAGATTATACATGGATACAGAAAAACACATGGATGAAACACTCTGGGTTGCATTCGACACTTATGAACCCGGACTTGGAGAATCGATGCTTCCGGACGGAACTTCAATTGGTATGGACGGGGATACACTAAGAGCTGAATTTGCGCTCCGCATTCCCATGCAAGGAGAGGTTGCTGAGCTGTTTGTGATCCCCTCCTATGATGTATTCGGTGTAAGGGACCAGGTCAGGCTGGATACGTTAACATCTGCCAGGAAAGATAACGGCACCTGGAATCCGGTCAGGTGGAAAACCAATTACTTTTACGACATTACACAATATATTGGTAAGCTTAAGATCAGTGATTCATACGACCCATATCAATTTCTCCATGCAGTAACCATTTTCAATGACAGCATTGAGATCCGGATTCCCTGGACCCTTCTGAACTTTAATGCACCCTCGGAAAGAAGAGCCATGCATTATTTATCCTACCAGAGCGGTTCCGAGATCGTCATTACTCAGAGCGACACCCTGAGTGACGGCATCGCTATTACAGTAGCGGGTCCGGACCGTATCTACCAGAGTGAACGCTATTCGTGGGATCCCTGGGATTATGAAAAAATTGTGAATGATCCACCCCTGGAACGAAAGAAGAAGTCGTTTTTTGAACTGAAGAAAGCACTTCCGCGTTTCAACTCACCGCCGGTAGGTTTTGCAGATACTTTTTCAATCGATCCAGGTGTCACGCTGCAAGTTGGATCCGAGCATGGTTTGCTATCCAACGACATTGATATTGACGGGAATGACCTTGAAGTCCAACTCTCATTTGGAAACAGTCCACTTTACGGAACGGTTCAATTGCATCCGAATGGCAGTTTTTATTATACACCCGATGAAGGATTCCGGGGCAAGGACATGTTCAGTTATTTTTTGAATGATGGTTATTCTTATTCCACCCTCATCCCTGTTACACTAAATGTAGACTATCCACTGGGAACCGTCAACCCGTTGGCTGGCGAGGAACAGCATCATTTTACCATCTTCCCCAATCCGGGCAGAGGAGTATTTAATATATCGGGGCAATCAATGGACCATGCAGGTTGGCTGACCGTCACAGACCCCTCGGGAAGAGAAATCCTGCGACAACCACTTGGCAAAGAAAACAATGCTGTTCAGCTTGAGCATGCACTGCCTGGTTTGTATATTTTCAGCATCAACACCGGGAACCGGGTAGAAAACCACCGTGTTGTTATCCAGTAAAATATTTTTAAGCAGTTCGCAGAAAACAGTGTAATTACACAAACAAAATCCAGCAGTAGTATTCCGGCTGGATGATTCTTTAAGCTTTTAAAAACGCCAGCAGCCTGGCTACCTTTTCGTTATCAGGATCCTTCTCTTGAGCCTTTTTCAACCATTCAGCTGCAGATTCGAAAGCCTGATCGGCCCTGGCTTTCTCCTGCAGGAATTTACTGTTACTTGTGATCTGACGTGCCTCCGCCTGTATTTTTACCCCTGTATTGTAATAGCAGGTTCCGATATTCACATACAACCTGGATTCATCGGGTGCCAGGACAATCCCTTCCTTGTAAGCTTCTATCGCCTGATCGTACTGTTCAGTATGTTCGTATACCAGTCCTTTTGCATAGGGAAAAATAAAGTTCTCCGGGTGCGCTTTTGCTGCCGTATCAAGCACTGCCACGGACCGTTCCGGCGCATTGGTCCTCAGTAACAGGTCCACGAGTAAAAGCACGAGTTGTTCATTGTCTGTGTAATTGTGAATGCCAGCAACCAGCGCTTTCTCCGCTGCAACTGTGTCCTGCTGACCAAGATGTGCCTTATAAAGCAAGTGTGGAACATTGGAAGAAAATCCGAACCCATTCAACTGGTCCAGGTATTTAATTGCTTTGTCCCAATCCTTGTCCATATACGCTGCCAGGGCAGTGTTGTAGACCAGGTTGGTATCTGTAGCCACACCAACGATGGGACTGTTGTTTATTTTAATCACATGCTCATATGCCCTCAGGGCCTCCCCGTATTGTTCCGCCGCATATTTTTTTTCTCCCTCCTTCAACAATTTGTTGGCCAGGAGCACATACAACGGGGCAAGCTGGTCGTCCATTCTGCCCGTTTTATCAAGCTTGCGGGCATTTTCATACGATTCCCAGGCAACATAGAGCTGGTCATCATACAGCTGGCATTTTTTCACGTCCTTGGTTTCCAATCCCTTCTGGTATGCAGTCTGGCATAAGAGGCCCCGTGCATGCCAGGTCTTGGGCCACCCCAGTGTCTTATCATCGCTTTTGGCGGCTTCGATCACTGTTTTGGCTTCCTCAAATTCACCCGTCTCAATCAGCTGGTATGCTGCAAGGACCTTGCTTTTCTGTGCATGCAGCATATTTGTTGTAACCGCTATAACCAGTATGCTAAAAAATAATCTACTCACTTGTTTATCTCTGTT
>CAYOSB010000309.1:0-4585 GCA_964406495.1 uncultured Bacteroidaceae bacterium
AAACCCACGTCGGGCAAGAGACGTGCTTATTTCTTGCTCTGAATGTACAAATAGGGGCACATGAAACATGAGCAGGCAATTTGTGGCCTCCTCCCACAAGGTTCCTTTCTGCCAGTGTCTCTTCTCTCCGAGGTGGAAGCCATGATCACTCATCAGCACAACGATTGTATTGTTTTTATACGGACTATTCTCAAGGGCATCCAGAACCCTGCCCATATGGTAATCGGAATAAGTGGTGCTGGCCAGGTAGCCCTGGATGGCCTCCTTATATTGATCAAATTGTCGGACTTTGGAATATACACCGTCCTTGATAATACTCCTGGCCATATCTGGCAGGTCATCAAGATCATCCTCTTTCAATGGAGGAAGTTCTATTTTATCCAGGGGATACATATCCAGGTATTTCTGGGGTACGTACCACGGCATATGCGGGTGGAAAAGTCCGCAGGCAATAAAGAAAGGCCTGTCATGGTTCTTCTTCAATGCCTCTATGGCCAGATCAGCATACTCAGTATCATTCATCTCGCTTTCAGGCAAGTGTATGGGACCCCAGTCGCTTTCCGTGGTACGAACCATCACACCATCTTTCACGATTTTTGCCCATCCATTAAATGGAGCACCTGGTGGCACTTCATCCCTGCTGTGGTTTCTGTGTGCATCGTATTCCAACCCCATATCAAAACCATGGGAGATTTTTCCAAAGCTGGCGGTATAATATCCATTATCCTGCAATACCTTTGGCAGTGAAATCGCAGCCTGCAGGGCCGGGCTGGACATCACATCAACACCATTGTCATAGACTCCCGATTTCCAGGGAGATACTCCTGAAAGAAAGGCTGTCCTGGAAGGCGAACATTTAGGACTCGTGCAAAATGCCTGGTCGAAGCGTACACCACTTTCTGCCAGTTTCAGGATATTGGGAGCAATTACTTTTCCTGTATAACGATCAGGATTCTGGAGAAGCCAGGTGTTCAGATCATCGATTACCAGGAAGAGCACATTTTTCTGCTGGGCCTCAGTATTGCTACAGGATGTCAGCAAAGCAACTGTTGCAAGAATCAGGATCGTCCTTCTCATAAGTTTAAAAATTTTTCTTCCGTGAAATTACAATTCAACTTTATCCTTCAGCCTGATATCCGCTGAGGAGGCTCCCACGCGAATCTCAAATGCTCCCGGTTCAACAGTCCACTCTTTTTGATTGTCGTCCCAGAATGCAAAGGCATCATCTTCCAGGGTAAACTCAAGGGCTTTCTTTTCTCCGCTTTGCAGCATCACTTTTTGAAAATCTTTCAATTCTTTTTCTGGCCGGGCCACACTTGACTCAAGATCCTTGACATATAACTGGACAATTTCAGCTCCGGCAAGATCTCCGGAATTCAATACTTCCAGTGTTACTTTGAGCTCATTCTTACCTGATTTTTTGACTTTCAAATCACTGTAATCAAATGTAGTGTAGCTTAATCCATATCCAAATGGAAAAGTAGTTTCCAGGTCATATTCATCAAAATAGCGGTATCCGACATAGATTCCATCACTATAAGTAATTTCTTTATCTGTTGTGTAGAAATCATCCGGGTATTGGTCAAGAGATTTCGGGAATGTAATGGGGAGTCGACCGGAAGGATTGACTTCTCCGAATACGACATCTGCGAGTGCATTTCCACCTTCCTGACCCGGATACCAAGCAAATAATACTGTCGAGACGTTGTCGATCCAGGCATCCATGGTGACTGCACTCCCTGCAACAACAGTCACTATAACATTTGGATTAACCTTCACAATCTCATTGATCAATTGTTCCTGGGCAGGAAACAGATGTAAAAATCTCCTGTCACCTCCTTCGGTTTCACCGGTATGACCACCAAGTCCCACGTTCAGAAGGACAGCATCCGATTCCTTCGCCAAAGCAATCGCTTCTTTCATCCATGCTACATTTTCATAATCCCAGCCAATACGCAGATCAGCCTTGGCACCGGTTTTGGCAAATTTTACCAGGAGATCATATTTCTGACCTTTCTCCAGGCGAATTGTTCCCATATCATTCCAGTTTGTCCGGTTTCCATCCTCATTCTCAGCAATCAACTTGCCATCAATATATAATTGCGCAAAACCAGCTTCATTTCGAACTTCAAAGGTATACTCACGACTTGCGGGAGCAGTCAGCACCGATGTAAACGCGATGGAGAAACGATTCTTGTCATCCATATCCAGTCCTTCTTCAGGAATATCCAGTTCACCCCTCCATACATGTGTAAGCTCAGTCGTGACTTCCTCTTTCACCGGCTCCCCCTTAAAATTTTCATTTGCAAAGTAGGTCACGTGCATCCCTTCAGACTTGCCATCCGGCGTTTTCAGATACTTCAAAGGTATGTTTCCACATCCGGACTCGGCATAGCATCCGGGTGCAAAATCATACTCATAACTGCCATTTGCATGTGCCTTGATACCATCCAGGGGAGTAACCATTCGTTCCCGGCTGGTATTCATGCGGGAACTGCCTGATCCCTGCAACAATTGTGGTTTGTAGTTTCCATTGTTATAATGCATGCCGTATTCGCTGTAAGGGCCGATTACTGCCAGTTTATTCACCTTGTCTTTGTCAAGTGGAAGTACATTCTGGCTATTTTTCAGCAGGACCATCGAAGCAGCACTGGCTTCCCTGGCGATCTTCTTATGCGCTTCGCAGCTCAGCAATGATTCATCCAGGGCAGGTTCTTCTTCAAATGCCCCTGTCCAGAATAATCCTCTCAAAATGTTGGAAACCATGAAATCCAGTGTTTCCATACTAACCTCACCTGCTTCAATAGCTTTAAATAATTTCTTGCCGTACCAACGTTCCCTGGGCATCTCAAGGTCAAGACCTGCATTGGCTGTTTTTGCAGTTGAGTGTGTGCCTGAATAATCTGAGAGAACAAAGCCTTTAAAATCCCAATCTTCACGTAAAACCTTTGTCAGTAAAAATGAGTTTTCATTGCAATAATCTCCATTTACTTTATTGTAGGCTCCCATGAGGCTCCATGCTCCTCCTTCGAAGATCGCGGTTTTAAATCCCGGCAGGTATATTTCCCGAAGCGTACGTTCATCTACTTTCACGTTCAGCAAGCCACGGTTCATTTCCTGGTTGTTGGCTACATAGTGCTTCAGGTTGGCCATTACTTTCTGACTTTGTAATCCACGACTGTAAGCTGCTGCGATTTGTCCATTCAGATAAGGATCTTCCGTAAAATATTCAAAACTTCTCCCGGTGCGT
Source organism: uncultured Bacteroidaceae bacterium (assembly GCA_964406495.1). Lineage (GTDB taxonomy): Bacteria > Bacteroidota > Bacteroidia > Bacteroidales > M55B112. Next base: position 3,251 of record CAYOSB010000309.1, read on the forward strand.
GGATCGCGAATAATGTTCATTGCCGGACCTGCATTTAAATGACCACCGGCAGTATGCATTTCTGCTCCCATGGCAGCATTCACCCTTTCTACCATCTCCCTGTCCCAGGTTGCAGCCTGCGCAATAGATACCGGGAAATAGGTTCCATACACACGGGGTCCGTCAAGCCCCATATCTCCCTTAAAACCAAAAGGTCCATGCTCTACTTTCAGGGGAGGAATACCAAGTCGTTGAAAGATCTCCTGCCGGTTGAGTTCAATTTCCTTACCATCAACTTCTTTCGTGATCGTTGCCTGTGTTCCGGTAACGAGTAAGACTTTTTCATCAAGGGTCATCCTGTCGACCAGGTCGACAATACGAGCCTCCACAGGAAGTTCAGGATTTTTGTAATCCGGTCCTTTATCTGCGCACGATGAAATAAACATAATGACCGCTGCCAGGATAATAAGCGTAAGATGAGTTGATCCGGGTTTCATTCGTTGCATAACAATCAGTTTTATCTATTTAATTTTTATTGTTTCTTTCAAACGAATGTCTTCAGATGAAGCTCCCACGCGAATCTCAAATTTGCCAGGCTCAACGATCCATCCCTCCTGCGCCTCGCTCCAGAATGCAAATGCATCCGCTCCAAGTTCGAATTCCACTGTCTTCTTGTCTCCCTTTTTAAGCGCAACCCGGTCAAAGGCTTTCAATTCCTTCTTTGGTCGGTCCACACTGGCTTTTTTATCATGAACATAGATCTGAACCACTTCATCTCCGTCAGCATTGCCTGTGTTTTCTATTTCCAGCTTCACGCTTACAACGGTGTTGTCTCCTTTTCCCGACACAGAAACATCCAGGTTGCTGAATTCAAAATCTGTATAGCTCAACCCGTGTCCGAATGGGAACAAAACTTCTTCATTGTATTTATCAAACCAGCGATAACCAACAAAAACACCTTCATTGTAGTCGATTTCGTCTGTTAATGAATACCAGTCTTCCGGATACTGATCCACTGATTTAGCAAAGGTAATAGGAAGTCGACCTGCGGGGTTCGCTTTGCCATATACAATATCTGCCAGTCCATTACCTCCCTGCTCACCAGGATACCAGGCAAACAAGACCGAAGGCGCATTGTCCAGCCAGTTGTCCATGGTTACCGCACTACCGGCTATCACCACTACTGCAGTATTCTTATTCACTTTCAGAATCTCGTTGATCAGATGCTCCTGTGCTGGGAAAAGTGCCATTCGCTGTCGGTCACCTGCCTCGGTTTCTCCCATCTTGCCTGAAAGCCCGACTGTCAGAATAACAGCATCTGCATCAGCAGCCACCTTTTTTGCTTCCTCAAGGTAT
>CAYOSB010000310.1:0-4544 GCA_964406495.1 uncultured Bacteroidaceae bacterium
TCTTTTAAAGAACTCTCCTTTGCCCAGATCATTGATCCAATCACGAACCGGATATTTAACGGCGCGTTGTTTTCTTACAAAGGTTGGGATGGCAACCTGACGGAAACAAGAATCGATAACCTGGACCTGAGGTGGGAATACTTTATGGACCGTGGTCAGATGTTCTCCATCAGCGGATTCATGAAAACCTTTGATGACCCGATAGAACTTGTCAGGATTCCCGAGCAGCAAACCAGCACCGAATACCAACCCAGGAATGTTGGCGACGGAAGGCTGGTTGGAGTTGAATTTGAACTTCGAAAAAACCTTAATTTCCTTGGTTCCTTTTTAAGGGATTTCAACTTCAGCAGCAATATTACGCTTGTTGAATCACAAATCAGCATGACAGATGTGGAATATAATTCAAGAGAAACTTACCTGAAAACCGGGGAAACACTCTCACATCAACGCAGCATGGCGGGCCAGTCACCTTATGTAATCAATTCATCCCTTACCTATACGAATTATGACCTTGGACTTGATGCCGGTATCTTTTATAACGTAAAGGGACCAACCCTCTATATTGTCGGGGGAGGATTGTTCCCGGACGTATATAATGATCCCTTCCACAGTCTAAACATTTCTATCAACAAAAAAATTGGCAAAGGCCGGAATTCGTCGATAGACCTGAAGGTTTCCAATGTATTGAATGACGAAAATGAGATATTCTACAAGTCATTCAATGCTTCTGCACAAGTATTCGAAAGAATGGTGCCCGGAAGGTCATTCAGCATAGGATACAGCCATCAGTTTTAAGCGAGGTGGTACATATCAGTGTAAGTTTAGGTTGAAATTTCATCATAGTCGAGATTTCACTGGCAGGAGGGAAATCGAAGTATTTTTCTCCTGCTTCTTTTTGAATGCTAAAGCCGTGGTGGATTCATTGCGAAATAGAACAACGCAACATTGGAATCAAGGCAATTATCTTTTGCCTAAGTTTGGTTAGTGGTGTAATTCAAATTTCGGGTAACACTAAAACAAATGTGCCGTTCACGAAAAAAGTTGCGGTGAAGGTCACCATTACTTAATAATTGCACTAACAATAATTTATGACCGGGGATCATTATCGGGCCGGACGGCCATATAGTTCCCTCCAGTGGGGGACCCTCCGACTTTTTGCATTTTGATCTTAAGCTCCGTCTGTTGTTTCTCAGCTACCTTTACCCTGTGGAGAACAACCTCCTGGTATGAAACATATTCAAGGGAAATCTTATTGATCCCTTCAAATGCCGTAGAAAATGAAAAATTTCCGTCAAAATCCGTCAGCACTTCACGTCCGCTGGAAATATGTTTCACTTTCACACCCACCAGGGGCTCCCCGGTTTGATGATCAATAACTGTTCCTGAGATTTTCCCTTGCTGAGCAAGCAGGGCATTGGATAAGGCCAGAACTAAAATAATACTATAAAAAGACTTCATTTAACTCTAAATCAATTTGTCCATGACAAAGGAACAAACAGAACCTTAGGTTAAGGTTATTCAAATGTTAGGGAATTCTTAATTTTAAATGCCGATGTTAATTTATCCTTAAATCGGATGAATACATCATTGAACATTCACCCGAATGTGTTGTTCTTAATCAGTGAGCAACAAGAATAATTATGGAAGATCCCAGGAACAGGCAATATACCAACGGTGAGATCACCGTGTTTTGGAAACCATCAAAATGCATTCATGCAACAACATGTTTCAGGGAACTCATCGAAGTCTTTAATCCGGGCAGAAGGCCATGGGTGAACATGGAAGGTGCTCCTACTCGCAGGATCATCGAGGTAGTAAATAAGTGTCCAACCCAGGCACTGGAATGGAAGTACAATAAAGACATGAACCAGGAAGACCTCCAGGTGAACCAGGTTTCGGTGGAAGAAGAGACACCGGAAACTGTAAAGGAGGAGGATAACCAACGGCCGGTGAAGGTTAACCTGATGAAAGATGGGCCCATTGTTGTGGAAGGCAATTTCAAAGTGATCGGTGCAGATGGAAATACGCTCAAGTCGATGCTGATGACCTCTTTTTGCCGGTGCGGCGGTTCAAAGAGCATGCCCTATTGCGACGGGACACACAGGAAGATCGGTTTCACAGATAAAGATGATTGAAATGGATAATAAAAAGGCTGAATTTAAAGTTTTCGGGAACGGCCCCCTGCAGATATCAGGAGATTTTGAGCTGTTCGACGCTTCTGGCGAGATTATCACCCGTCAAAGCCCTGTTTTCCTGTGTCGCTGCGGAATGAGTTCTGACAAACCTTTCTGCGACGGATCACACAAATCTTCCGGATTCACTGGTTGATATTTTTCATGATTAAAACCATATCTTTGCATACTCAATCATCATAAATAATGGGTATGTCCAAAGTCAGCCTCTATTCAGAAGTCGATCCACTGGAGGGCGTCATCCTTCATCCACCCGGGCCGGAAGTGGAAAATATGACTCCGAAAAATGCCGAGCGGGCATTGTACAGCGACATTCTGAATCTTGCCGTTGCCCGGAAAGAATATAACCAGCTTGAATGTGCGCTTCAACAGCTGACACAAACCTACCGCGTGACTGACCTCCTGCGCGATATTCTTCGTTCTTACGAGGTGAAAGAGAAGCTCATCAAAAAAACGTGTTACAATGAACGTAGGCCTGAACTGGTAGATTTTCTGCTCGACCAGGATCCGGGAGAACTCAGTCGCCTGCTGATACAGGGCGTACCGCTCATAAAAGAAACCCTGACCAATTTTCTGTCAGACGAGAATTTTGCCCTTCGCCCTCTGCATAATTTTTTCTATACCAGGGATGCCAGCATCGCTTTCCACGATAAAGTACTGATAGGTAAAATGGCAAACCGGGTGCGTGAACGGGAAGCGCTGATCATGGAAGCAATCTTCAATTACCATCCGAAACTTCGCTCACAAACCATCGTTGCTGATGACCAGGACCTTTCAGGCAACAGGATCAATATCGAAGGTGGAGATGTGCTGGTAGCCCGCGAAGATATCCTGCTCCTGGGGATCGGCGGAAGAACCAACACCCAGGGAGTGGACTTCCTCATAAACCACATCAGACAGGAGAAAAAACCCTACCATATCATTGTCCAGGAACTCCCTGAAAAGCCGGAGTCATTTATTCACCTGGACATGGCCTTCACATTGCTGGACCATGATACGTGTATGCTTTATGAACCATTGATCCTCCGACCTAATAAATATGAAACCGTTCATATCGAATTGGATAATGGCAAAGTGAAATCGATTAGAACAGTGGAAAATATTCCGGCCATTTTGAAAAAACTCGGGATGGACCTGAAACCAACCTTTTGTGGCGGAAATTCCGATTCAACTGTCCAGGAACGGGAGCAATGGCACAGTGGTGCCAACTTTTTCGCCGTTGGTCCCGGAAAAGTATTCGGTTACAACAGGAACATTAATACCCTTGATAACCTCAATAAGAATGGTTTCGAAATTTTACGTGCACGTGATATGCTGAGCGGAAAATTCAGCCTGGATGATTATGACAAATACGTGCTTACCATTGACGGAAGTGAGCTCGCACGAGGAGGGGGTGGCGCCAGGTGTATGACTATGCCATTCCGGCGCGCATCTGTTCACTGACCATATCCCCGTAAATGATCCAGCACGTCTTGCTCACCGGGCATTCCTTCTGGAAAAGAAGCCCGTACCCAGCTCCCATAGACCGGGTTGGGAAATACGATGAATTTTCTTCCGAACTGCTCCCTGTGTTGCATTACCCTGGGCTTACCATAATGCTCAGACCGGTGATCAAAGATACCGTCAAAATCACCCAGGTTGTCACCCAGCAGCAAAATAATCTCATAGTCTTTGCTGATAAGCGCACGTCGTGCATCTTTGGATGATGTTGTGGTCTTTAAGAACACATGCGCTTCATCTGCGTTGGGAAGTCCATATTGCTGCATGTTGTCAAGTGTGGCATCCATCAGTTCTGACACACGGTTAGAAACATAAAAAACCTCGATTCCCAGGCTGTCTGCCAATTTGGTGAATTCAAGAACACCCTGCAAGGGCAGCGCTTTGCGCAATTCACACCACTCAGCCCATTTCTCTTCAGAAAAGGCATATCCCTTGCGCAGCATATCTACGTTAAATGGACTGTTGTCCAGCACAGTTTCGTCTATATCGAGTACCACCGCCGGGGGATTCGATCCTTCTGCAGCAACGTATTCCCTGATCCGGTCACTCGCAACATTGTACCCCTGGAGATAAATCGCATCTCTCTCTGCTGCTTGCTGATACCACAGCAATGCCTGAACACCTGTCAATTCATTGGCACCTGCACCATGCTGACCATTCCGGTCAGGCCCGCTACAGGCAATAAACATGCTTATTGCCCAGGCGAATATCAAAAGGTGCTTTATTGTATTCATATTGCAATTCTTGTAAGCAATGAAGATACAAAATATCTAAATGTTAAAGGTACACATGAATATATATATATTACTATATTAATACCTAAATTGAGCGATTCATAAATTCACTGTCCCT
>CAYOSB010000311.1:0-4539 GCA_964406495.1 uncultured Bacteroidaceae bacterium
GTGCGTTCCGGGATGGTCGGCATTGATCATCAGGGAAGCCACATATTCATTTAACCTGTCATTGTATAATTCTTTCTTGCGTTCGGGAATGTTTTCAAGGTTGAACCGCGACAGTGCATTTGCAGCCATGATCCTGACCAGCTTGGTGGAATCGTTCAGACTATTGATGAGCATGTTCACGACCGATGGATCGGGAGCATACTGCGCCACGGTGATTGATGCGTACCTGATCAGTGGATCGGGGTCATTGATCGTAGTGCCCACCATTTGCATCACCGATGGATCGGAATAATTGCCTGTCAGGGAGATGGCAGTTGCCCGCACCATAGGGGCATTGTCCCTGTTTTTCGCAAGGCGGATCAGCTCGGGGAGCGCTTCAGGATAAGACTGTCTTCCGGCCCAGAAGGCTTCACCGTAATGTGGAGTATCCAGGAGGTCCTGCCCATACCATTCCCGCAGGTATTCTGTGGCCCACTCTGTGCTTTTGTCTGTATGACACTGGTTGCAGGCATTGGGTGTGCCCAGCTTATCGGAAAGATCGGGTCGGGGGATCCTGATGCTGTGGTCCCGCCGCGGGTCGACCACCATGTAGGTGCGTTCATGCATATGGCATTCCACGCAGCTGGCACCTTCATCAGCCGGATCATGGAAGTGGTGCTCCCTGCCACCGTAGGCAGGGGCCATATGGCACCTGTAGCAGAGGGCATTCCCGTCGACATATACTTTGCCGCTGTGGGGCTCATGACAGTCCTTACAGACCACACCTGCCTGGTACATTTTACTTTGCAGGAAGGAACCGTAGACATATACCTCATCCTGTATCTGACCGTCAGCAAAATAGAGATTCTCTTCCAGCAGGGAGGGCCAGTGCGTATCCAGGAGCGATCCTCCGTGATAATAATCTTCTGTGAGCACGGAACGCCTGGAGTGGCAGCGGGCACACATCTGTACCAGTTCATCTGATTTGCGCGGTACCGAGCGGCGGGCTGTGACAGAGTCGGGATCAAATACCCAGGTGGCATTATCGGTATCTTTGAGTCTTACAACCAGTCCCATGTCAGGATAGATATCCGGACTGGCACCTTCTTCCACCTTCCAAGCCCAGTCGACATGCACAGATCCAGGCCCGTGGCATGATTCACAGGAAACATCTATCTCATCCCAAACCGTGCTGTACGTCTTGGTCTCGTAATCATAATTTTTTCGCAAATTGGTGGAATGGCACTCCGAACACATGTAGTTCCAGTTCTGCGTGGAACGGGTCCAGTAAAGAATATCATCGGGTGCAATCCGCTCATCTCCATACAGGTGGAACCAGCGCTGTCCGCCATCTTCTTTCGGGCGGGTATCCCAGGCAATGGGCAGGCACTGGTAAGCACCACCGGGAAATTCGATCAGGTATTGCTGTAGGGGACGTATCCCGAAGGTGTAGCTGATCTTGTAATCCTGCATGATACCACCCGGTCCCTCAGTATGCACATAGAAATCTTCACCTTCCCTGAAAAAACGGGAAGTAACACCCAGGTGATCAAAGGTTGCATTTTCAAAATTCCCCAGCACTGTCTCCTCGTTGGCAATATCCATGGCAAGGTCGTGGTCGGAATTGTGGAACAACTCATGCTGGAGTTCGTGACACTCCCTGCATGACTCGCGTCCTACATATTCGGCAGTAAGCCCTTCACTCTCTGCAGCTCCCGCTCTGTCCTTGCTTCCATCACCCTTGCATGTAAAAAACAGTGCAGAGGCGGTAAAAAACAAAAGTCCGGCGATTAAAACGGTACTGAATATTCCCTTCATGATCCTGCGTGCTATTTTAACTAATTTCAAATTTAGGTTTTTATGTGTGATAATTGGCAAAACCGGCGTAATTCAAATGGATTCTATATATTTTTATGATGCTTAATTTATTCTAATTCTAAAGGATGATGAAACGAAGAGGGTTTATCAGGAGAATATCAGTCGCACTCGCCTCCTTTGCAGGCGCACTGGCAGGGATCAGTTTCCTGAAACAGTTTACCTTCAGAAATGCAGGTTCCGGGAAAAAAGCCCGGGTGGGTATGCTTGCAGATTTCCCTGTCGACAACTACACCTTTGTGGAGGACCTGAATATATTTGTCTACCGGGACCATGAGGGTGTGAAAGCGGTTTCTGCAGTATGCACGCACCTGGGATGTACGGTCATGCATACCACCGAAGGTTTTGAGTGCCCCTGTCATGGTTCCCGCTATGATGAGCACGGTGCGGTGCTTTCCGGACCAGCACCCACTGCCTTGAAGTGGTACCACATTGAGAAAGCGCCAGACGGGGTGATCGTAGTGGACCTGGATACCACGGCAGCACCCGATGAAAAATTTTACCTTACCTGAAGGTGGGATGATCCATGGCAGAACAGGCATCAAATAGCAGGAAACCCGGCAGTGCTGAGATCACCGGCAATCAGAATGTACCAGCCGCCCCTGCGGATCCCTACCGCAGGAAGCGCATCCGGAAGGTGACGCAGAATTTCTTTCTGCATATCCATTCCACCCGCGTGCATCCCCATGCACTGCAACCTACCTATACCTTTGGACTTGGCGTTATGCTGGGGTTTCTTTTCCTGATAATGATCGTCACCGGTGTATTACTGATGTTGAATTATACACCCTCGGTGGAGGCCGCTTACAACTCAGTGAAAGATATTGTGCACGTGGTGCCAGGTGGGCGGATCATCAGGAATATTCACCGGCTCGCATCCAATTTCATGGTTTTGATCGTATTCCTGCACCTGTTGAGAACATTTTACACAGGCTCCTACCTTGGAGGCAGACAACTGAACTGGGTGATCGGCGTGGTAATGTTCGTGGTGGTACTCATGATGAGTTTTAGCGGTTACCTGCTTCCCTGGGACCAGCTCTCGTATTGGGCAGTGACGATCGGATCCAATATTGCGGCCTCGGCCCGGGAACTGACGGACCTGCTGGGGATCACGTCCTTCCTTGATATCGGCGGATTCTTCCAGCGCGTGCTAATCGGCGGGGAGACCGTCGGCCAGGCTGCACTCACACGGTTTTTTATGTTGCATGTCATTTTTCTGCCCATGACATTGTTGGTGCTTACAGGGGTGCATTTCTGGCGCATCAGGAAAGACGGGGGACTTAGCCGGCCAATGGATACGCATGTGGAAAAGCAGGAAAAATTATATTCGTGGCCCTTGGTGATGTGGGCTGAGCTTGCGATACTGGCCGGGGTCCTGGCAGTACTCGTGTTGCTGGCATTTTTTGTCGAAGCTCCCTTGCTTGAACAAGCCAATCCTTCACATCCTGAAAATCCTGCGAAGTCTCCCTGGTATTTCCTGGGGATACAGGAACTGGTATCCTACTCTGCCTTTGCAGGCGGATTACTGGTGCCTGTATTGTTCCTGTATTTCCTGTTCTCCATACCATACAAAGATCGCGAAGAAAAGTATATCGGGCATTGGTTTTCCGGCAAGGCGGGATTGAAAATAACAAGAGATGCATCTGTTCTGTCACTGTTGGTCGTTGTGGCGCAGGTATTTGTATTGGTGCAGTTTGGATGGCTGCGTGACTGGTTCCCGGGAATTTCGCAATGGTTCGTGCTGCTGCTGAATCCGGCAACAATCTCTACCCTGGCCTTTGCGCTCTATTCTATGTGGGTAGGCAGGAAGACTGGATCTACCAGGATGTCGGCCATTGCCTTGTTCACGGCATCGGTCGTGGCACTGATTCTTTTTACTGTGATCGGGATCTGGTTCAGGGGGGCGAACTGGGAGTTTGTAATGGGAGGATGAGCAAAAAAGTTTATCATTTTTGAGCGGGTATTGGTGCATGAGGTGTATGGGAATGATTGAATTGAAGCATTGAGGAATGAGAAATCATACTCAGGCATTCAGAAAGAAATTTGTAAATAAAAGTATGGGCAACCATGAGACGAAGCGTTCATGTCAAATAAAGCTAAATAAGCAGTGATCCTTGGATGAAAAAAGAAACATACGAAGTTTTCAACTCGCAGTTGCTATTGCCAGCGGATTGCTGATCCTGCTGATCCTTACTGCATGGATCGCTTCCGGTCCGCAGCAGGAATGGCGTAGGATACAGCGGGAACACCTGGCGATTCTGGCCGACATTGCAGATACTTCAGAAGTGATTTCGTTCGCGATGCCCAACAAGGGCATTCATCAGCATGAGATTGAAGCACTCAACAGGACCGACCGGTGCGTGACCTGTCATCTGGGGTTGGAGAATCCCTATATGAAAAACAGTGAACAGCCTCATGGTGCGCATCCTCCGGGATTCTTTGACCACCATCCGCCCGATGAATACGGTTGCACAATTTGTCATGGCGGACAGGGACGTGCGCTGAATTCCCGCGAAGCACACGGGATTGACCGGGCCACACACTGGGACAAACCGCTTCTTTCACAGCCCTATATACAGAGTACCTGCGGACAGTGCCACCTTTCTGTTTTCAGGGAAAATGAGCCTTTTGCAGGTACGGAGGTGTTCCGTGAAGGCCAGGTGATCTTCAATCGGGAAGGATGCC
>CAYOSB010000312.1:0-4483 GCA_964406495.1 uncultured Bacteroidaceae bacterium
GCCTCAAGTAATTTAAATGACATGAAGTTAGCTTCAACCACCAGTATCTTTTGTCCGTTAAAAACTCTCATACTACAAAGCTAATAATTAACCCAGTAAGATACCAACCAAAGTGGCCGAAAGAAGTGCTGCAAGCGTACCTGCCAATAATGCCCGCATACCGAGACGTGATAGTTGAATTCGCTTCCCGGGTGCAAGTGCGCCAATGCCCCCGATCTGTATGCCGATAGAAGCAAAATTTGCAAAACCGCACAACATGTATACCGACATAATAATCGACTTGGGATCAGAAAAAAGTCCCGCTGATTTCATATCTGAAAGGCTGATGTAGGCCACAAATTCAGTCATGATAAGTTTCTTGCCCAGCAGGGAACCGGTAAGGGTGATGTCCTCCAGGGGCACGCCGATCAGCCACATCACCGGCGCCAGTCCGTAACCCAGTAAAAATTCCAGGCTAAGCTCATCATAATTTCCATTGGTCACCCGTGCCACCAGGTCATTCAGCGTAGTCCAGTCACCGACCTTTACAAAAACAAAATTGATCAATGCTATAAAGGCAATGAAAACCAGCAGCATTGCCGCAACATTCACTGCAAGCCTGAGTCCCTCTGATGTTCCATTGGATATGGCATCAAGTACATTCTTCCCGATATTCTCCTGGGTTACATTGATGGATTTATCGACCTTATCCGTATTGGGGACCAGGATCTTTGAAATCACTACCACGCCAGGCGCGGCCATGACCGAAGCGGCCAGCAGGTGTTTCGCAAAGATCAACTCCTGCGCGGGTATTCCTCCCCCGAGAAAACCGATATAGGCGGCAAGCACTCCTCCTGCCAGGGTGGCCATTCCACCGGACATTACCAGCATGATCTCCGATTCGTTTAGTTTTTCAAGGTAGGCTTTGATCATCAGGGGTGATTCGGTCTGTCCCAGGAAAATATTACCGGCAACGGAAAGACTTTCAGCACCGGATAATCCCATGGCTCTTGACATCAGGTAACCCAGTCCGCGCACAATATACTGGATCACCCCAAGGTAAAAAAGCACGCTGGTGATGGCAGAGAAAAAGATAATGGTAGGAAGAATATTGATGGCAAATGTTTGCAATGGTTTGGCAATATCCCCCTCGGCACCGCTCCCAAACAGGAATTCCGTTCCAACGCTGGTAAAAAAGAGGATCTTCACAAAGATCTTTCCCACGAATTCAAATACAGTTTGTATGACAGGTACATACAAAATACCTATTGCAAGAACCAGCTGTATGAGCAGTCCGATGCCTACGGTCTTCCATGAAATGGCCCTCCTGTTCTTGCTGAAAGCCCATGCAATGGCGATCAGCACAAACATTCCCAGCAATCCCCTGAGGATCTTCTCAATGCTGAACCGGAACCCGATCCGGCTTGGTATAATATTGGTAAGTTCGGTTTCGCTGGCAGCCTCTTCCACCGTAGCAATGTCCTGCGGGGAAGCAGCAGCTGTGATTGTTGAGTCTGTTGGTTTCAGGGCTTCCTCGTCGGCTGAACGTTGTGTATTTTCATTTTGCACGACCGGCTTCTCCTGTGATACAGTATCCCGGTAGCCCGTGTCCTGCAGTTGGCCATCACGTTGCAATACTTCGTCCTGGGAAATGTAATCCCGTCCCATTGAATCAAACGGCAACAGCACCACCCCGAGGGCAAGGATAAAGGCAGCGATAACTTTTTTCATACTTATCCTGTTATTTCTGCCTGCGCCTGATCTCATCCCGGATCTCGGAGGCCTTTTCATAATTTTCATTGGCAATGGCTTTATCCAGCATAACCTTCAGCTCATCAACCGTTTGCGATGAAAGGTCGGAACGTTTTGAAGGTGTATGCAACCCCATATCCTTTCCCTTACCAGCAGGGGGATCTTTGGTTCCGCCCTCTTCTTCAGGACCTGCAGCCTGCTCAAAATCAAGCACGATCCCAGCTTTTTCAACAATCTCTTCTGTAGTATAGATCGGACATTTGAATCGCAAGGCCAGGGCAATTGCATCGGAGGTACGCGCATCCAGAGATATCTCTTTGTCCCCGTTATCGAACAGAACATTTGCAAAAAAGACCCCTTCTTCCAGTTTATGAATATTTACCTCGATCAGATGAATTCCGAAAACGTCTGAAAATTTCTTAAACAGATCATGGGTGAGCGGACGAGGCGGATTTAAACCTTCCAGTTCGATTGCAATGGCCTGTGCTTCAAATCCGCCAACAATGATTGGTATCCTTCTTGTTCCCTCCTCCTCTGCCAACACGAGTGCATAAGCCCCGGACTGCGTCTGACTGTAAGATATTCCCAGTACGTTCAGTTTAACTTTCCCCATTACGGATAATCGATCTGTTTAACTATTTAATACATCGCCTCTGAAAGTGCAAGAAGCACATGTCTCAGCAAAATTAAAATTTTTAAAAAGGAATCATAGGATTATATCCTATTATTTAAAGTTAATGCAAGGAACAGCAGTACAATAAACTGAGCCAGTGCAAAAGACAAATATTTTTTATGTATTTCTTTGTCATATCTTACAAACTTTTCTATCTTTGCAGACCGAATTTGAAAACACTGAAAATAAACAGATAATGTACGCAATCGTTGATATCGCCGGACAGCAGTTCAAAGTTGAGAAAGAACAAAAATTGTTCGTCCACAGGCTGGAAGGAGATGCAGGGTCGAAAGTATCTTTTGACAAGGTATTACTCATTGAAAATGATGGCAAGATCACTTTTGGGAACCCTGTGATCAAGGATGCTGCTGTTTCCGCCAAGGTGATAGAGCATGTGAAGGGCGACAAGGTGCTGGTTTTCAAGAAAAAGCGGAGAAAAGGGTACAAAAAACTGAATGGCCACAGGCAATACATGACCCGCATTGAGATCACCGCGATCGATGAGAAAGCAGCGAAAAAACCTGTAGCGAAGGCCGCAGAGAAAAAGGATACTGCAGCCAAACCGGAGACAAAGAAGCCGGAATCGAAAGCCGCCACAGCAAAAACAGGTGCAGATAAAACTGATACGGCAAAGAAAGCAGCTGAAAAGAAAGCGCCGGCATCGGAAAAGAAAGCCCCTGCAAGCAAATCTGCTGCAGCGAAAAAGCCGACTTCAAGTAAAACGGCAACAAAATCTTCCACAGAGAAAAAGACTGCATCCGAGAAGAAAACAACAGCAGCAAAGAAGCCTGCGGCAAAAAAGCCCGCAGCGAAAAAAGCATCTGAAGGAGATAAAGCCGCAGATAAAGAATAGCATTTGAAAATATTAAAACGATAAAGTTATGGCACATAAGAAAGGGGCCGGTAGTTCAAGAAACGGACGCGAATCAGAAAGCAAAAGACTGGGTGTGAAAATTTACGGCGGACAGGAAGTGATCGCCGGTAATATAATTGTACGTCAGCGTGGTACAGTGCACAATCCCGGAATAAATGTCGGCATGGGAAAAGACCATACCCTGTATGCATTGATCGATGGGAAAGTAAAATTCCAGAAGAAAAAAGGCAATAAATCCTTCGTTTCAGTTGAACCGATGGAAAACTAAGCATATTTAGAGGTAAAGTTTTCAAATAATCACCTGTAATCAGCTACCTTTATAGCAGATTACAGGTTTTTTATTTTTTATTCTATGCTGACAATACCCTACATCAGGGAGCACCGCGATGAGGTGATCCGCTTACTGAAAATTAAAAATTTTGATGCCATCGATATCATTGATCAGCTGATTGAAGCTGACAATTCCCGCCGCGATCTGCAGGTAAAGACCAATGACCTGCAGGCCGAGATGAACAGGATCAGCAAGGAGATCGGCAGGTTATTCAACAATGGTGAACATGAGCAAGCCAATCAGGCAAAAACACGAACTTCGGAGATCAAGTCTTCCATTAAAGCATTGAGCAATGAGATGCAGGAAGCATCGGACCGGGTAAATGCATTATTGGTCCAGGTACCCAACGTTCCGAATGAACTGGTCCCCCCGGGCAAATCCGAAGCAGAGAATGAAACGGTCAGGGAAGGCGGTAACAAGCCAGACCTGGATGAAAAAGCGCTGCCGCACTGGGAACTCGCAAAAAAATATGATCTTATCGACTTCGACCTGGGTGTGAAACTTACCGGGGCAGGATTCCCCGTATATAAAGGTGCCGGCGCCCGGTTGCAGCGTGCGCTCATTACGTGGTTCCTGGAACAAAATATTGCTGCCGGCTATACAGAGCTCCTTCCGCCGCTGGTGGTGAATGCTGACTCCGGATTCGGAACGGGGCAGCTTCCGGATAAGGAAGGACAAATGTACCATATACAATCAGACGATTTCTACCTGATCCCCACTGCCGAAGTGCCCGTGACCAATATTTACAGGGATGTAATCCTGGAAGCATCCATGCTTCCCATTAAAAACACTGCATACACACCATGCTTCAGAAGAGAGGCTGGGTCGTATGGCAAGGATGTACGCGGACTCAACCGTGTGCACCAGTTCGACA
>CAYOSB010000313.1:0-4455 GCA_964406495.1 uncultured Bacteroidaceae bacterium
CCTGGCCTCCTCCAGCCAATCCTCTTCGAAGGTAGCCTGGTAGGCACTGATCATCGCAGCAATTACAAAGGCATAGTCATCCAAAAACCCATTGATCGAGGTTTTCCCATCTTTATAATTCCTGAAAAGGCGGTAGTCATCCTGGATCATATGGGTTCGAATAAATGAAAGGTTATCAAGTGCAGCTTCCAGGTAGACTTGCTGGTTGAAAGAACTGTATGCATGGATATACCCCATCGCCATTAATGCATTCCAGGAGGTGAGTATTTTTTCATCCCGTTCGGGCCTGATCCTCCTGTTTCTTACTGTAAATAGTTTTTGTCGCGCGATTTTCAGCAAGGTATCGAGCTCATCTTCAGGAAGATCATGCTTGGCACTGAATGCCTTTTTGTTCTTTCCGGTATGCAGTATATTGGACCCGTCCTCCCAGTTTCCGCCGGATTGCACGCTATAGTAATCGGCAATTACAGAAGCTTCCTCATTCCGGATGTGATCTCGGTCAGGGGGACGATTTTCTTCATGCACAAGAGGTTCCTGGAGTGCCTGTAGAAATGCATCATAACTCCAGGTGTAGAATTTCCCTTCCTGGCCTTCACTGTCAGCATCCAGGGCACTGTAAAACCCACCTTCGGGAGATGTCATTTCACGCCTTATATATGCCAGGGTCTCGGTACCCACTTTTTTAAATTCAGGCTTCCTGGTTGCACGGTATGCTTCAGCATAAAGGCTGACGAGCTGTGCATTGTCGTAGAGCATTTTTTCAAAATGCGGAACTTTCCAGGAAGCATCTACGGAATAACGCGCAAACCCTCCACCGATATGGTCATAAATCCCCCCGGCTGCCATTTTGTGTAAAGTCAGCAGCACCGCGTCCTTTGCCTCCTGGTTACCGCTGAGTAACTGGTAGAACAGGAGAAACCTGTAACCTGAAGGAAGCGGGAATTTGGGAGCACCCTTGCTGCCGCCATTTTCTGTATCAAGTTGCGGTTTCCATTGTAGAAAGATTTCCTCCAGGTCCTGCATAGAATAGGCATTGCTTTCTTCCGTAATGTATAATTTTTCCTGTGACCTGATCCCATGGGTCAGTTGCTGCGCCTGCTCTTCTGTTTTTTCAGGGTTGTTTTCAGTGAATTCAAGGACCTGTTTCAGCATGTCAAGCCACTGCGCAGGAGGAAAATAGGTGCCGGCATAGATGGGTCTTCCATCAGGAAGTGCGATGCAGTTCAGTGGCCAGCCACCTCGCCCGGAGAGGAGCTGAACCGCATTCATATACACCTGGTCCACATCAGGGCGTTCCTCGCGGTCCACTTTAATGGCCACGTAATGTTTGTTCATGAAGTCAGCGATCTCTTTATTTTCAAAGCTTTCATGTTCCATTACGTGGCACCAGTGACAAGCAGAATACCCGATGCTGATCAACAGAAGCTTCTGCTCTTCCCTGGCCTTTTTCAGCGCAGGTTCACCCCACGGATACCAGTTCACTGGATTGTGGGCGTGCTGTAACAGGTAAGGACTGGATTCATGGATCAGTTGGTTGGTATATGGAGGTGTCGGATCATTCATTGTGCAGAGGCAGTTTGATATTTTATTTTCTATAGATTAAACCACCACATCTATATGAATGTTCAGTACGCAGCGCTGCGTAAACTATCTGTGCATTTTTTTAGCCGGCATTTTCAACAACACGTTCAAGGATGTCATCAGGTTGACATTCTAAGGCCGAACATTTACTCCTCCAGCATGGACAGCAACGTGATCGCTTCTTCCCGGTTTTCGCCGCATACAGCGGGATCGGCCTTAAACAGGTCACAGACCTTGGGACGGTCGGGATGATCATAAATGCCGCACATATATGTTTCAGTGAGATGAATGCATCGAACTCCCGCAGGTTTCCCGTCAGGCATTCCCGGGATGGGTGAGCTGATAGATGGCGCAATACAACATGCTCCGCAACCGATTCTGCATTCCATCCGGTAAATATAATGGAATTTTTGTTTGGGCAATCTCATTTGTACCTGGACTGATTTGCACCCGGCATGGAGAAATGGTCTATAACAGCACCATTGAAACGGCTGATGGCACCTTTTAATATCTACCTGTTCAACTGCCTTCCATAGAAGGAGAGTCAACCCTGATTATTTCTTTCGATTGGGTTGCGAATGAGGATGATTTTAAGCAGATTTGCATCCGCATGGTCGTTGTATGCACCCGGGCCATATACATATTTTAAATATATTCATGAAAAAACTGGTTATTGTAATCATTGCAGCCATGGTGGCTGTATCCTGTCTGAAGCAGGAAGATTATCATATCGATATTACCTATACCGGTGAGCAATTGCGGCACATTGGATGTCCGCTGGGAGGAATCGGGACCGGAAACATCCTGCTCAATGGGTACGGTGGCATACAGGATTTCGAGATATTCAACAAGCCCGCCAGGGAAGTGCATCCACCCAACATGACTCTATTCTCGCTCTATTCGAAGTCAGAAGGCCAGGATCCGGTTGTTCGGGTGCTGGAACGGGAATTCCTGAATGGGTATCCAGATCGATTCGGAATACCCCGGCAACGGCTGGGCGGTCTTCCACGGTTCAGTGAGGCAATCTTTCACAACGCGTACCCGATGGTACATCTTGAGTTGATGGATGAAGCGATGCCCCTCGAAGTGACCCAATCGGCATGGAGCCCCTTCATACCCGGTGAAACAAAGCGCAGTAGTCTTCCGGTTGCGGTGGTGGAATGGAACCTTGCCAATTCAGGCAAGGAGACGGTTGCGTTTTCCCTGGCATTCGCTATGGAGAATCCAATGAGGAGGAGCGCATCGGAAGGTAGAAAAATTGCCGGAGATTATACGGTAACACCGCATATTTCCGGACAATGGAAAGGATTTACATTCAGCAGTCCGGAGGCAGATTCACTTCAACCCGGTGCCGGCAAATTCCGCGTATTGTTTCCGGCAGAAAGTAAACTTTCTATCCCACTGGCCATTAGCAACCGGTGGGAGGGTGCCAGTACGTTCTGGGATGATTTTTCTGAGGATGGAAGACTTCAATTGCGCGCAGATACTATCGTTCAGAGTGCTTCCAATACTTCTGCGGCCATGTTCATTTCAGGAGAACTTGCACCGGGCGAATCCATTACACTGCCGTTCCTGTTTGCCTGGCATGTACCGTACCGTATGCCAGGGGAAAAAATGGACGCAGGCAATGTCCCGCCGCGAGGAGCACCTGTCAGGAATTATTACACTACATTGTACAAAGATATCAATGAGGTGACAGCTCAGCTTACAACAGCACTGGCAGATTTGAAGGATAAGACTTTTCGTTTCAGTGAGGCAATGATTACCTCCTCTGTGCCTCGAGCTGTGCTGGATGCAGCCATCTCCAATATGGCAACGCTGAAAACCAATCTCCTGGTGCAGTCCGAATCAGGTCACCTACAGGGTTATGATGGATTGGGGGATGAATTCGGTAAAGGCCCCGGTAATGCCACACATGTCTGGAACTATGCACAAACCATGGCAATGCTTTTTCCCTCGTTGGAACGGGATACCAGGGAAACCGGTTTCAACCATTCCACCTATGAAAACGGGTACCAATGTGGCAGGACTGTATTTCCGCTTTCTGATAATTGCTCCGCGCATGCCTTCGCCGATGGTCAGATGGGGAATATCATGCGGGTCTACCGTGAGTGGAAAATATCAGGTAATGATCAATGGTTGGGATTGGTCTGGCCAAATGTAAAGAAGGCTTTGGAATTTGCCTGGGAGGGCGTGGGCGAGTCATACGATAAGTACCCATGGATGCGTACAATCGAAGTTCCCTGGGACCCTTACAAGGAGGGGGTCATGCGGGGTAAACAGCTGACGACTTACGGGGTCAATTTCACTGGACCAAACATGTTGACCGGATCCCTCTACCTGGGTGCGCTGAAGGCCTGTTCCGAAATGGCCCTTGTCATGAATGAACCGCAAAAATCTATTGAATATGAGGAGCTTTACCAGAAAGGCAAAGAACGTTATAAGGAACTGCTGTGGAACGGATCATACTTTAACCAGCAGGTGGAAGTGCCCGGTGGCGTAACCATGCCGGAAAATCAGATACAATCCCGGGATGAGCGCAAGGAAGACATGCCAAAATACCAGGTCGGTGATGGTTGTCTTTCAGACCAATTACTGGGGCAGTACCTGGCTTATGTATCTGGACTGGGATATATCATGGATACAACGATAACGCAGGCAGCCCTTGCTTCGGTGTTTCAAAACAACTACCGGGAGCAGGTAAGGGATGTAGCGCATGTTCAGCGGGCCTTCGCTGTCAATCATGAACCAGGACTTGTGGCCTGCAGCTGGCCGGATGGAAACAAGCCGGACAATGCTTTTCCAATTGCAGGTGAGGTGTGGACCGGTATCGAGTACCAGGTGGCTACTTCACTCATTTTTTCAGGTCTGTTG
>CAYOSB010000314.1:0-1325 GCA_964406495.1 uncultured Bacteroidaceae bacterium
GTGGCAGATGTATACGGACCATAATATTTTGAACCATCGTTGATCACATTCCGTGTGAGGAATACCCTTGGAAATGGTTCATTCTTAATACATATCCAGGGAAAGGTTTTATCATCTTTTAGTAAGACATTGTACCTGGGCATTAACTTTTTAATCAGGTTGTTCTCCAGAAGCAGGGCATCTGATTCTGAATTGACCACAATATGTCGAATGTCTGCAATTTTTTCTACAAGAACTTTTACCTTGAAGCTTTCATGTGCCGTTTTTCTAAAATAGGATGAAACCCGTTTTTTAAGATGCTTTGCTTTCCCCACATACAAAATCTTACCCGCGTAATCATAAAACTGGTACACGCCCGGATCCGGAGGCAGTGTCTTTAATATTTGCTCAATATGTTGCTGGTATTGCTTATTCATTCCCTGCAACAAACAATGACGTAAAAGAAAATGTTGTACCGTCAAACAGGCCTTTATCACTTATCTTTAATTCCGGGATTACCAACAATGCCATAAATGCCAGGGTCATAAATGGAGCCTTGAGGCCTGTTCCGAGTGTGGTGGCAATTTCAGATAACTGTTTGTATTTTCCGGCAGCATATGCTACAGATTCGGAGGACATGATCCCAGCGATCTCCAACGGTAACCCGTGTATCTCTTTCCCATCATGCACGGCAATGCCCCCGCGATGCTGAATTACCCAATTGATTGCGTCGGTTATACTCTTATCGTTGGTTCCAACGCAAATAATGTTATGACTGTCATGACCAATACTAGTAACCAGGGCACCTGTTTTGAGACCGAAACCATTAATGAATCCTATGGCCGGAGGTGCTTTTTCGTAGCGGTTGACAACAACAATTTTGAGTATATCTTTCATTGTATCGGATACGACATTCCCATTTTCAACACTGGGTGTTTCCCTGATCTGCCGGGTAATTAATTCTCCATCGACCGCCTGAATAACTTTCATTTGGTCTTCCTCCGGCCGCACATTGATCTGGCTTGCTTCAATCTCCCCGATTAAAAATTTATTTACCGGTACAGTTGCTGTTTCCTGGATTTTCACATCACCATCAAGAAAAACGGGTTCTCCGTTGATATAGGTAGCAAGTACATTCATGCTTTCAGGAGCATCCACCAAAATAAAATCTGCAGGATCCCCTACCCTCAGCAACCCCGTTTTGAGTTGATAATGTGATTTGGCATGCAGACTTGCGGCACGAAGCGTGTCAAAAAGATCATATCCTTCGGCAATGGCTCTCTTGACTATTTTGTTGATATGTCCCTGAACCAGGTCATCAGGATGCAGGTCATCTGTACAAAACA
>CAYOSB010000314.1:1335-4432 GCA_964406495.1 uncultured Bacteroidaceae bacterium
AAAACATGACCTTATCTGGAAATTCCTTTAATAATGGTATCAGCGCTTTGTAGTTTTTAGCACCACTTCCTTCCCGGATCAGAATCTGCATTCCCTGACCGATCTTTTCTACAGCTTCATCGTAGGAAAAACATTCATGATCGGTGGTGATCCCTGCAGCTGCATATTTTTTTAGTTTTTCTCCCAATACACCCGGGGCGTGCCCATCTATCGGTACACCCAAACGCCTGGCTACTTCCAGTTTTTTTATTACCTCTGGATCGCCCTGCACAACCCCCGGGTAATTCATCATCTCGGAAAGGTACCCAACCCCGGGTATGTTCAACATGCGCTCTATTCCCGTGGCATCAATGTGTGCCCCGGAGGATTCAAAGGGTGTTGCCGGAACACAACTTGGTGCCCCGAACATAATTTTAAGTGGTGTTTTTTTTGAATTTTCCACCATGAATTCCACACCATCTTCTCCCAACACATTGGCAATTTCATGCGGGTCCGAAACAATTCCGATCGTACCATGACGTACCGCTTCACGTGAAAAAGCCACAGGAGTAACCATTGAACTTTCAATATGTACATGCGCATCAATAAAGCCAGGTAGTATATATGTACTTGCTTTCTCTTTTACCTTTTTGATACTACTGATGCACCCATCTTTGATCGTGATATGAGATGGGTAGATTTCCCTGTTGTGAATGTCGATTAGATTTGCATGCAACACCATCGTGGAATTATTATTTCAAATAAATATTCAGCCTTCAAAAATCTGATCAGGTTCCACGTGGAACATTCTCGAAATGTTCCACGTGGAACACTATCTTCCCATGTATACTAAAAGTACACTAATGTCACTTGGTGACACCCCGGAGATTCGTGATGCCTGTCCAATCGTTTCCGGCCTGTGTTTTGCCAGTTTCTGCCGGGCTTCTGTAGAAATGCTTTTGAAGCGTTCATAATCCAGATTCGGTGCCAGTTTAATTTTTTCCAGCCGGTTGATCTTTTCCGCCATTAGTTTTTCCCTTGAAATATAACCTTCATATTTGATGCTAACTTCCGTCCCTTCTACGATTTCTTTTCGAAGTTCCTCTGAATAGGCATGCTCTTCCGGTTCCATGTTGAACGCCTGCAACAATTCCTGCAAATTGACCTGCGGGCGTTTTGCCACATTGATATATTTCAATTTTTCCTTCAGCGGTGTCGTTCCTGATTGCTTCAGAAAAGCATTCATCTTTTCAAGGTCGACGCTTGTGTTTTCCAGTTTATGTGTAAGCGCGGCAATTCCCGCTCTTTTCCTTTCCAGGAGCTTCATCCTCTCTTTTGCGGCCAGTCCTATATCGTAACTAAGCGGTGTCAGTCGCTCATCAGCATTATCCTGGCGTAATAGTATCCTGTATTCTGCACGCGAGGTAAACATGCGGTACGGTTCATCCACTCCTTTTGTGATCAGGTCGTCGATCAATACACCCATATACGCCTGGTCCCTGCCAAGCACAAACTGGTCTCCGGTGGTATTGTTCAGATGGGCATTGATTCCTGCCATCATCCCCTGTGCTGCTGCTTCTTCATACCCGGTAGTACCATTGATCTGACCGGCAAAATAAAGGTGGTCCAGTTTTTTGGTTTCCAGTGTATGTTTCAATTGTGTAGGAGGATAGTAATCATATTCGATTGCATAACCAGGCCTGTAAATTTTTACATTCTCCAATCCTTTCACTTTTTTCAAGGCAGCAAATTGTACTTTCCAGGGCAGCGATGAGGAGAAGCCGTTGATATAATACTCCACGGTATGCAGTCCTTCCGGCTCAAGGAACAGCTGGTGCTGTTCTTTCTCGGAAAAAGTAACGATCTTATCCTCTATACTGGGACAGTATCTGGGTCCTACTCCGTCGATCGAACCATTGAACAGGGGACTTGCCTCAAAGCCACGTTCCAATTCTTTATGTACCGTTGGATTGGTATATGTAATATAGCAGCTTCGATGCCCGGTATAGTCCTGTTTGTAATCCAGAAAGCTGAACTTCCTTCCTTCCTGATCACCGGGCTGTTCTGTCATTTGGGAAAAATCAATACTGCGTCCGTCGATCCTGGCAGGTGTTCCTGTTTTCATGCGTCCTACTTCAAAACCGAACTCCGCCAATTGCTCACTGATCCCGCCAGAAGGAGGCTCCCCTATTCTTCCTCCCTTCATTTTAACATCACCGATATGCATCAAACCATTGATAAAAGTGCCTGCTGTGAGGATCACCGCCTTCGCCCTGAACGGAATGCCCATATTGGTCTCCACACCTTTCACTTTGCCGTCTTCAATAATAAGTTTCGTCACTTTATCCTGCCAGAAATCCAGGTTAGGAATAGATTCCAGCACCTTCCTCCACTCGAGTGTAAAAACCGAGCGGTCGCACTGCGCCCGCGGACTCCACATTGCCGGACCTTTGGAGCGGTTTAACAGTCGGAACTGGATCATGGACCGGTCTGTCACTATACCAGAATATCCGCCCAGGGCATCAATTTCCCGCACGATCTGACCTTTGGCAATGCCTCCCATTGCAGGATTGCATGACATCTGGGCAAACTTTGTCATATCCATTGTGATCAACAGCGTTGCACTACCAAGGTTGGCCGCTGCTGCAGCAGCCTCACAACCGGCATGCCCACCCCCTACCACAATTACATCATATCTCTTTCCCATCTTCTGTCCCATCTAACATTTCAAGGGCCCTGTTTTCCTGCACCCTCATGACCCTTTTTTCTGCATGTTCTTTATCTCCAAAACCGATCAAATGCAGTACTCCATGGATCATTACACGACAAAGTTCGTTAATAAAACCAACATTATGGTGCATACTGTTGATTTTTACCTGGTCGACACTTATGAAGATGTCGCCAGATATAACATCATTTTCGCTATCGTCAAAGGATATAACGTCTGTGTGGTAGTTGTGGTTTAAAAATTTCTTATTCATCTCCAGTAAGTAGTCGTTGGAGACAAATATAATATTCAGGTTCCCTGGTTGTTTATTGTGCTTTGAAAGCACAGCAAGTATCCATTTCTTATAAATGGCTTGCGATTGAAGTTTAAAATTGATACGTTCTGAATGAA
>CAYOSB010000315.1:0-4421 GCA_964406495.1 uncultured Bacteroidaceae bacterium
GGTGAAATACTGGACGGTAATTTTTGCTGAAACAGAGCGCTACTGGTGCGGCATCCAGCATGCACAGGACGAAAATTTCAACACCCCTGAACATCATTCAGAATTCATTCCCTATAATGATGAACAGGCTTTTCGCGAAGCCTATGCCGACAATAAAACCAAAAAATTCTGAGAACACGACTCTTGACGCCCTGGCAGTCGCTGACAACTTTTTACGCGTTCCTGAATACGGACATTTTCTGGCCACGAACGGGTCCTGGAAAAGGATAGGGCGTGAACAAGATGGGGCTATTCACAAGGACGGGTCCTGAAAAGGGTTGTCTGTTCCCTGATCCGACGCCTATTTTCTCCTGAGCAGGATGTAATTCCGGAACTCTCCAAGCCGCCTGCCTCCCAGCATCTTTTTCTCGATCCATGAAACCACCCTGTATTTCAGCCGGTCATGCTTCATTTTTATCGGGATCTGGCTGGTAGCAGCACCCTCGAAACGCAGTTGATCCTCCCAGTCGAAACGATCGATCCAGGGCTGTAACACTTTTGGATGTGTTCCCTCAAAAGTTGTCAGCCGCGACAGGTTCCCGTAATCAAAATACGTGGGATACTTCTTTTCCCGAATCTTCCTGTCGACAGAAGCCCTGCCCTCGTGATTGGCAGTGAAAGCCTTAATCTTATTTTGCATCACTACCGGCGGGCGCACCCACCCATAATGATAGATCCATGCATCCACTGGGGCTACCTTCAGCTTGTAGGTATGTTCGTGTTGCCGGTAATGCAATCCGTCGAAACCAGGGATCCTGCGAAACGATTGTGCAGATTCCCAGGAATGTATGTCAGGATCATTTCGAATGATACGGATCTCTTTCCTGTACCAGCAGTGTGTATCCTGAATGTGATGGTAATCCCCCCAGAAATGATGGTAATTGAACAGCAGCCCTTCCACCTCCCGGTCATCCAGCAACTCCCTGCACCGGTTTTCGATCACGGGCAGGTAACGTTCATGTACCAGTTCATCTGACTGCAGGTAGAAAAGCCAGTCACCGGAACACTGCTCCCTGGCAATGTCCGTCTGGTGCGCATGCTCCATGCCCCGCGGATACTTCTCTATGTCCCACACCGTATCGATGATACGGACCTTGTCGCTGCGAATCTTTTCTATCTCTTCACGTGTGGTATCATCCGCATCACTATCCCCCAGGGCCACAACAAACTCATCCACGATAGGCAGGATCGATTCGATCGCATACCGCATCGGGTAATAAAGCTTGTGGGCATTCTTGCCCATGGAAAAACCACTGATCTTCATTCGTATCCCGGAACCTCATCCGGATCATTAAAACATTTATCGTATCATAAACCTTTCCCCTTCTCACACTCTCCCACTCTCCTCGTCTCCTTGTCTCACACTCCCCCTCTCTCCTCTTCACCTTGTCTCCTTGTCTCTCACTCCCCAAGTCTCTCCATCTCCCTCTAAAACGACTGCATACTATGCAGCTTCTGGTACACTCCTCCCTGGATCATCACAAGCTCCTCGTGTCTGCCCAGTTCCACGATCCTGCCTTCATCGAGCACAACAATCAGATCGGCGTTCTTAATGGTTGACAAGCGGTGGGCAATGACGATGGAAGTACGGTTTTTCATCAGGTTTTCAATGGCATCCTGTACTACACGCTCACTCTCCGTATCCAGTGATGAGGTAGCCTCATCCAGGATCAGGATTGGTGGATTGGCCATTACGGCACGTGCGATGCTGACCCGCTGCTTTTGTCCACCCGATAATTTGTTCCCGCCATCACCCACACTTTCCTCCATCCTGCCAGGAGTGTCCATAATAAATTCCATGGCATTGCTTACCCTCGCTGCTTCATCCACTGCATGGGGTTCCGGATCGTCCGTACCAAATGAGATATTATTGTAAAAACTGTCGTTGAACAAAATCGACTCCTGGGATACGATACCCATCAGGTTGCGCAGGTCCTTCAGGCGGTATTCCTTCAGGGAGATGCCATCAAGCAGCACCTCACCTTCTACCGGATCCATAAACCTTGGCAGCAAGTCCACGAGTGTTGATTTCCCAGCTCCTGACTTTCCAACCAGGGCGATCAACTGTCCCTTTTTAATCTTCAGATTCACGTCACTGAGCACATTCTCTTCATCATAACGAAACGTCACGTTCCTGAACTCTATGGCATCATTAAATTCAGTTACAGGCTTTGGATCCTCCACCTCAACGATCTTTTCGTCAGCGTCCAGCAGCTCATCTACCCGGTCCACAGAAGCCATTCCTTTCTGAATGGAAAAGAAAGCGTTGGAGAAATTTTTTACGGGGGTGATCACCTGGCTGAATACCACCAGGAAAAAAATCAGGCTCTCCGATGTCATTCCCTTCTGATCGGACAGCACCAGCCATCCTCCGTATGCCATCAGCAACATCAGTACAATGGTGCCCATGAATTCGCTGAGCGGACCGGCCAGCTGTCTTCGGCGCATGATCCGTTTCATCAGGCGGGCAAACCTGTTATTGGCTGCTCCGAACCTTTCCTCCATCTGGACTTCGCCATTGAATCCTTTGATAATACGCAATCCGGTGAGTGTCTCTTCGATGACCGACATAACGGTACCAAGGCGCTGCTGGCCCCGGAACGATTTCTTCCGCAGGTTCCTGGCAATGCGCCCGATCAGCAGACCTGAAACAGGCAGGATCAGCAGCACAAAAAGTGTCAGTTGCCAGTTGGTAGCCATTAAAAATGACATGTAAATGATGATGGTCAGCGGATCGCGAAACACCATCTGCAAGGAGCTCATAATAGAGGCCTCTATCTCCTGCACGTCATTCGAGATACGTGCCATTACATCCCCTTTGCGTGCCTCACTGTAGTATGAAAGCGGGAGCCTGATGATCTTATGATAGATCTCGCGCCGGATATCCCGCACGGTATAAGCGCGGACCGGGGCCAGGGTAAAATTGGCCAGGTAAAGAAAACCATTCTTCAGGAAACTGAACACCACAACCATGATACTGACCATCACCAATGCCATTGGTTTTCCATAGGTAAGCATCACACTGCTCAACAAATAATTCAGGGTATGGAAAAAATATTCTGTCTTGAAGCTGAATTCCATCGGCTCGGTCACCAGCGGCTGGTTCTCAAACAGCACCTGCAGAAAGGGAATGACCATCGCAAAAGAGAACAACGCAAAAAACGCACCCAGTACATTAAATAACACATTCTGAACCACATTCCATTTGTATGGTCCCAGGTACCTGAATAATTTGAAGAATCGGTTCATGCAGGATCCGGTTATAACCCGGTGTAGTTCATCGGGCTGATCTTTTTCAACTCGGCTTTCACCTCTTTGCTTACATCTAACGTGTCAATAAAAGCGCTGATTGCCTCTTTCGTGATCTTCGTATTCTTGCGTGTCAGTTCCAGCAGGGTTTCATAAGGTTTGGGGACCCCTTCTCGTCTCAGGATGGTTTGGATCGCTTCGGCCACAACAACCCAGTTGTTCTCCAGGTCTGCACGGATAGCCTCCTTATTCACCAGCAATTTCTTTAAACCCTTCAGCAGGGAATGAACAGCTATGAGTGTATGTGCAAAAGGAACTCCAATATTCCTCAATACCGTGGAATCTGTCAGATCCCGCTGCAATCTTGAAATCGGCAATTTAGCTGCAAGGTGTTCAAAGATTGCATTGGCCACGCCCAGGTTTCCCTCGGCATTTTCAAAATCAATAGGGTTGACCTTGTGTGGCATGGCGGATGACCCCACTTCTCCTTTTGTTATCTTCTGCTTGAAATAATCCATGGAAATGTAGGTCCAGATATCCCGGGAAAGATCAATCAGAATCGTATTTACCCTGGTCATTGCATGAAACATCGCAGCAAGGTTATCATAATGCTCGATCTGCGTGGTGGGCCAGGACCGTTTCAATCCAAAAGCATTGGCAAGCAGTTCTTCTCCAAATTCAAACCAGTCAATCTCAGGATATGCCACCATATGTGCATTCATGTTCCCCGTAGCACCACCAAATTTTGCAGGCACTGCAATCTCTTCCAGCCGGGTCAGCTGTTCATCGATCCTGGAAGTAAAGACCCTGAGTTCTTTGCCGAGACGTGTTGGGGATGCAGGCTGCCCATGGGTCCTGGCCAGCATCGGGATATCCAGCCACTCTTCTGCCAGGTCCTCGATTTGACCGATCAGGTCTTCTATTAACGGATAATATACCTTGTCAAGCGCGTGCTTAAATGAAAGGGGAACAGCCGTATTATTGATGTCCTGGGAGGTGAGCCCGAAATGAATGAACTCCTCGAACTGCTGCAGCTTCAGTGATTTGAATTGCTCCTTCAGATAGTATTCCACCGCCTTCACATCGTGATTGGTGACGGATTCGATCTCCTTTACTTTTTCTGCATCCTCTGC
>CAYOSB010000316.1:0-4420 GCA_964406495.1 uncultured Bacteroidaceae bacterium
GCACGGTGGTGTGAGAGGACAGATAGGGAAATTATCCCTATCTTCCTACTCAATTCTGTAAAAGCCCTTCAATTGAAATATCTATGCCCAATTGAGGGTAGCATTCAACACATCTTTTTAATCCCGGGAACGATTTGAAGGGTAACTTTTTATTTATTGAAACAGGGGAATAGATCCAGGACCATACTCCTGCACCCGCTCCGGTGTTCCCTTCATATTCGCAAGTCCTGGTAAAGGCTGCAGGCCCCATCAGTATTCCTTTTTTTCCGGTCAGTATTCCATCCATCGAAAAGAAATCCTGATTTAAAAACGGATTTTTACATCACTCATCACATCAACCTGCAGAGATGCACCGGAATACTTCTACCGGATGCGTAACCGCATTATAACACTTTTTAAAAAAATCCAGAAGAGGCTGATATGCAGATTTCAATTGCCTGAGTGGCAAAGCCAGTTTGGTTGACTCTTTAAAATTTATGACAAAAGACAAAGAAATTCGAACATCACTACTTAAAGCGGTGCAAGGCACTTTTTTAAGGGGGAGTTGAAGAATCTCTCCATAAGTAAAATTCAAAAGTTTCCCTTCAGGTACTCGACATTGAGGGAACGGAAAATCTGAAATTTTAGTTGGACTAACTTAATATTTTAACCGGGGCCATTGCCTCACAAAAAACCAGGAAAATGAAAAATTATGGTATTAAAAACAAACTGATCATTGCACTATTATTTATTTTTAGTGTCTCTGCAATTACAGTTGGCTGTAAAAAAGAATCTGCAGAAGAAAACAGCTATTCGAATGAAGAAATTGAGCTTATCGGACAAAGGCACAATGAGGGACTTGATGTTATTCTGGGAGCGTTTGAAAAAAGTTCCCTTGCAGAAGAATTTCACATGAAAAAAAGTGCAAATGTTGCCTTAACAACGCAAGATAAATTAGAAATTGCCAGGTTTTTAGATGTCCAGGCAAAGGAATTCATTGCAAACAATCCTTTATCGTATAAGGGGAAACAAATCGATGTTGAACCTGTACAGTTTTCAGATGAACAATTGTTAAGCTTCTATAATTCTGAAATTGACGGAAATTTATCAACGGAATTACAATTAAAATACTTTACTTTACTTGAGGATGCGTATCATAACCAACCTGGCTCGGGCATATCACTTGTCCGGGAAATAGATCGTATCCTTTCGGATGCAAAAGTTGAAATAACTGATGAAGGTGAATTAATACCTGTCTTAACAATGGGGAGTGTATTAAAATATTCAACTCGATACTGGCATTCAGATATGAAGCGCAAGGGATGGTTATCTATTGCACTGGCAGATGCTACAAACGGGGGCAATGCAGCGCTGTGGGGATTTGTCGCCGCAGGTCCTCTGGGAGCTGTTGTGGTAGGTGTAAATGGTGCAATTATTGGATCTTGTACCACTTATTTAGTAAGCGAAATTTAAACAATGATGGAACGTATTCTAGTACTTATTATAATCATCTTACCTTTTATTCTTACAATAATATTTCTTATAAGAAGCAGAAAGGCAAAAGGGTATATTGAGGAGACTTCAATGAAAAGGGTTGAGCATAAAGACAGGTTGATTGAAGCATTAAAAAAGCTCTGCGCGAAGAAGAAATGGAATATGCAATTTGCAGACGATCAAATTCTGATAAAAACCAATATCACTATCTATTCGTATGGTGAAATAATAACCATTGTATTCCAGGAAAAAGATGATGGATTGTACATGAAAGTATCAAGTAAGCCCAAACTTAAGACAACACGGATAGATTATAACAAGAATAAGCACAATGTTGAATTGATTTCTGGGTTAGCCTGAAGAGCAGCCCTTAACCCGGCCAATTGATTTTCTCCCGGAATTTCCGGGATGAGCAATGCTCTCCCGGAAATTTATTTCTACTTTGACAGATTGTTGGTAAAAACCCCTGAAAACAATTACCTTATCATTAAAACTAAAGAAACAAATTAAGAAGCCACTTTCAGTGGTTTTAAGAATAGGGGTACGGTTGTGTTCCACTTTGTGTGCCTGGTGAGCTTTGTATTGAATGCAACCCACCCCAATTGAAGTATACAAGTACAGTTCAATGTCCGGTTTTTTCCCCTTTCAGTTTCGATATTTCCCTTCCCTGTCACATTAATTCCAGGAGGCCGGTATTAAGCAGGGTGTGTTGAGAAAATCAGCAAACCTAATGTAGCGTTTACTGGTGAGGTGAACATGGCGCCTGTGGATAGACCGATCAAATAACCGATAATAAATTTTTGAATTACCAATCATTACCAAAAATATGCTCATTAAAGCTTACGGCAGCGCGGTGCACGGGATCAGTGCGACGATCATCACCATCGAAGTAAACATCACGTATGGGATCCGCTTTTTTATCGTGGGACTGGCGGACAATGCGGTGAAGGAGAGCCAGAAAAGGATTGAGTCGGCGATGGTCACCAACGGTTTTGAATGGCCGCGAACCCGGGTGGTGGTGAACATGGCCCCGGCGGATATCCGGAAGGAGGGGGCTTCATATGACCTACCGCTGGCACTGGGGATTCTGGCTGCTTCGAAGCAATTGCGTGCCGACCTGCTTTCTGAATACCTGGTGGTGGGTGAACTGTCGCTCGACGGAACCGTGCAGAATGTCCGCGGAGTGCTACCCATGGCCCTCCGTGCTCACGCAGAGGGATTCCGGGGAATCATGCTGCCCCGCGGCAATGCCCGGGAAGCCGCGGTGGTGGAAGGACTGGAGGTGATCGGGGTGGATACCCTGAAGGATGCAGTTGGGTTCCTTGAGGGAACGGCGGAGATCGCACCCACGAAGGTCAATATCAGGGAGGAATTTCTGAACAACCTGGAGCGGTATGACCTGGATTTTTCGGATGTAAAGGGACAGCAGGCAGTGAAACGTGCATTGATGATCGCGGCGTGTGGTCAGCATAATGTGATCATGGTCGGTCCTCCCGGCTCGGGCAAGACGATGCTCGCCAAGCGGATGCCGTCGATCATTCCCCCTATGACCCTCGAAGAAGCGCTTGAAACTACCAAGATCCACAGCGTCGCCGGGAAGATGGGCAGGGAGACGGGGTTGGTAACACTGCGTCCGTTCCGGAGTCCGCACCATACCATCTCTGAGGAAGTAATATTATGAATTGTGGGCTATAATAAAAACATTTAACATACTACCTTTTTTTCAAATCCCTATGCTCCGGATTCAAAGTTAGTTGTTGCTTCAATTATCAGGGTTATGTAGAATGCCAGTTCCTTTGCATCTTGGGGCATTTCTGCGGCTATGTTTACATGTTGGTTGAGGAAGTGGGTTATGTTTATTGTTAGCCTTTATATTCTGAGTTGAGTTATTTACAGTCGTTTACTCTCTTCAATTAATCTTTTGTATCATTTCTTTCAATTCATCAATAGTCATTGGGGGATTTTTTTTGTGAAGCATTGCATGACAATTTGGGCAAACTGGTCTCATATCATTGATGGGGTCTATCTGGTATGATCTGCCAATCTGTGCAACAGGGATCAAATGGTGAACATGAATATATTTTTTTCCAATTTGAGCATATTTCTTTTCAAAATCGAACCCACATATTATGCATTGAGTACCCCAATGCTCCTTACATGTATTTTTTGCTTCTGAATTTCTTTCATAAGAATTTATGGTCACGATCTTCTTAGCACCTTCATATAATTTTGCAATATCATCATTCGATATTTCTTCCGGAAAGTATTCAATTCCTGTTAAATCGTTTTTTTCCAAAGCAGCCACTATTTCGGGTTTTAACTGCCACATAAAAAACACACCTTCATGCCAACCTTTAAAAAACACATCCCAATATCTAAATTTATCGTTTTCACGTGTTGAAAATTTGAGATTATACTTCTTGGCGATTCTCTTGACGTATTTGCCTACTTCTAAGTTTATACGGCTTTGTGGGGTTTTACCAGTGATTCCACTCCGATATTTCCCCCTCTCATCACATTAACCAGTAGAAACCCAACATTCTACTGGTTATGAAAAAAGTACGCTTTCAACACCTAACTGGTGAACAAGTCTATTTGATCTGGTATGTATACAATGATCTCCGACCCTCATTGAAGACCCGGATGGTTTTGGAGAAGAAACTCGAATTAATCACTGATGATTAGGAGGTATAAAAGAGTGAAGTTTATTTGTCCTACAACCCTGTACAGTGGTAAAGATGGGGAGAAGGTCTTGGGCATTGGTAATACATACAGAAACAAAATTATTTAAAATTAATACGAATTTTATAGGTCAATAAAATGACATCTTATTGTTGAAAACCTTTTTATAGTATATCCGTATCGTAAACTTAAATCAAGTAATTTAGAATTACTAACTGAAGTTTCCTAGTTGATAAATTGTTGATAATGAGGTAAATAAATATAG
>CAYOSB010000317.1:0-4420 GCA_964406495.1 uncultured Bacteroidaceae bacterium
AGACCGGTGTCAAGTATCTCGATCGCATCTCCGTGAAGCAGTTGCCAGAGTTTCAGATGGTCATCATAACCGGAATAATTCACCCCGAAAATGAACGCAGATTCTATGGTCTCATTCTTCTCATGTTGCAAGAAACCCGAGGCCAGAAAATACACCTGCCAGTTATTTCCGCTGCTTGGAGGATATTCGTGACGAACCCTGAAGGATACGGCCAGGGTAGCGGAAAGATCGGGATATTGAAGATTTCTTGCGATCTGGTCCAGGCCTGAAGCAGAATTGTCAAACGCATGGTGCAGAGAGCTCTCTCCCGCAATTGGATCCGATGCAGCACACTCCCATCGCCCTGGAGGCAACTGCAGCCAGCCGCTAAGGGAATCCTCTTCGAAATCGAATACCTGCTGTCCGGACAGTGAGACGGTACATCCTGTAAAGAACCAGAGCAGTATTTTCAGATGTCTTGTCATGAATTTACATTTGAGCATATTTTACAATGTAATCGGGACGACTGTTAAAAAAGGGCCGGAACTCACAAATGATTCTTTTTTTTGCCGGTCGTTTCATATTTCCCATATTATTTACGATTTTTGCAACTTAAGATCTGTAAGATATCTTAGGCTTACAGATTCCTTTTGCTAAGTTAATGTGGTGAGAACCCGAAAAATCGTAAGAAAATGAGAGTTGCAATTGTAGGCATTAGTGGCGCAGTAGGCCAGGAACTACTCAAGGTATTGGAAGAGAGAAATTTTCCGCTCGATGAGCTGGTTTTATTCGGTTCAGCAAGAAGTGCGGGGAAAACATATACTTTCAAGGATAAACAGATCACCGTAAAGGAATTACAGGAGAATGATGACTTCAGGGGAATAGACATTGCACTGACCTCTGCAGGTGGTGGTACATCTAAAAAATTTGCAGATACTATTACGAAGCACGGTGCAATCATGATCGACAACTCCTCCGCATTCCGGATGGATGATGAAGTTCCACTGGTTGTACCTGAATTGAATGCTTCTGATTTGCAGCATATTCCCAAAAACATTGTCGCCAATCCGAATTGCACCACTATCCAGATGGTGGTATGTTTGAAACCGATCGAAGAGCTCTCGCATATCAGGCGGGTACACGCCGCCACGTACCAGTCTGCAAGTGGTGCGGGAGCGGCCGCCATGGACGAGTTGGTGGAACAGATCCGGCAAATCGCCAATAACGAGGAAGTAACCGTCGATAAATTCCCATACCAGCTGGCATTGAATCTTATTCCCCAGGTGGATGTCTTCACAGACAACCTGTACACCAAGGAGGAGATGAAGATGTACAATGAATCCCGCAAGATCATGCACTCAGATATCGAGGTAAGCACCACCTGCGTGCGTGTGCCAGTGATGCGGAATCATTCTGAGGCACTCTGGATTGAAACCGAAGATGAGCTTACGGTTGAGCAGGTAAGGGAGGCGATGACCAAAGCTTCCGGAGTTACCCTGGTGGATGATCCTGACAACCAGAAATATCCCATGCCGATCGACGGTGCCGGCAAAGATGATATTTTCGTTGGAAGGATCAGGAAGGATCTCACCAATCCAAAAGGCATTGCTTTGTGGTGTGTGGGAGACCAGATCAAGAAGGGAGCGGCGCTGAATGCTGTGCAGATTGCAGAACACCTGGTGAATCAGAAATAACATTCAACAGGAAGACCCTGTGCGGAAAAATTCCCATTGAACAGGGTCTTCCCGACATGCGCCGGGCGACCCGCATGGGTCACACCGTTCAGTAGAGCAGGTCGTTGTAGGGGTACCGTTTCACGTGTATCTCTTTCACGGACTGGTAGAGCACATCCTTCAGATGATCGATGTTCTCCTTTTTCAGTGCTGAGATAAATACCACATCCCTTCTTTCGCTGCTCCATCGCCTGCGCAAATCGTCGAGACTGTGATTCTCCTTCAGTTCGGGGGTCAGGTCATCCTCGTCCTTTTTAACAAAACTATAGTTGTCAATCTTGTTAAAGACCATAATCACCGGCTTATCACCGGCACCGATCTCCTCCAGGGTTCTTTCAACCACCTGGATGTGTTCTTCATAATTGGAATGAGAAATATCGACCACGTGCACCAGTAGGTCTGACTCACGTGTTTCATCCAGCGTGGACTTGAACGACTCTACCAGGTGAGTGGGCAGTTTTCGGATGAACCCGACTGTGTCAGATACGAGGAACGGGAGGTTTCCGATCACGACTTTACGGACTGTTGTATCCAGGGTGGCAAATAATTTATTTTCTGCAAACACATCTGATTTACTCAACTGGTTCATCAATGTGGATTTTCCTACGTTCGTATATCCGACAAGCGCTACCTGGACCATCTTTCCACGGTTTTTTCGCTGATTGCTCATTTGCCGGTCGATTTTTACAAGCTGTTCCTTGAGCCGGCTGATTTTGTCACGGATGATCCTCCGGTCGGTCTCGATCTCCGTTTCACCGGGTCCCCTCAGCCCGATCCCACCACGTTGCCGCTCAAGGTGGGTCCACATACGCGTGAGTCGTGGCAGCAGATATTGGTACTGGGCCAGTTCTACCTGGACCTTGGCATGTGCTGTTTTCGCCCGCTGGGCAAAGATGTCCAGGATCAGGTTGGTACGGTCCAGGATACGGATCTTCAATTCCTTCTCAATATTCCTGAGCTGTGTAGGCTGAAGTTCATCGTCAAAGATGGCCAGTTCTATCTCATTCTCATGTACATATGAGCTGATCTCCTGCAGCTTGCCTTTCCCGATGAAAGTGCGGGGATGCGGGGTGTCGATCTTCTGGGTGAAAAATCCTGATGGAGCAACACCTGCTGTCTCAGCAAGGAATGCCAGTTCGTCGAGGTACTCGTTTGTCTCCTCCTCGGATTGATCCTGCCCGATGACGCCTATCAATACTGCCGGTTCTGCCTGCGGCCTGTGGTCCCAATAATCTCCCATGCGATCGTTTTGTTGCGGCACAAAAGTAATAAAAATATTTGGTGGCTTATTATTATTCGCATCCGTTCGGGAACCAAAAAAACCAGGGGCCATCCCTGCAGAATGCCCCTGGAAAAATATTGATTTTGATCTGCTAAAATCAACCCGGATTCGCCCTGCTTTCCTGGGCGGGTTGTATGAACAAGCTGATTTGGAGGTATTTCTTGCTTAATTAATGTACCTGCGTGCCGTATCAAAGATGATCCCCTGGACAATTGGCTTGGCATTTTCGACAGCCTGTTTAACCAGGACCGTCTCCGTAGGAAACGGTTGTTCTTCTGCTTCAGTAAGTTTCCGGGTTCCTGTTTCCACAGCTTCAGGATCACCGATCAGGTCATAGGACACATTTTTGAAATGACTTTCCGCGGTAAAGGGCACTTTGGCGAGTGATCCAAGGGGTTCGCTTGTCAGGGAAATGATCTCCACCTCTCCCCTGATGGCACAGTCCTTCTGCTTTTCTTTCTTGACCATGGTTGCGGTTACATCTTTATAAATTTTGATATCATTCCCGGCCGTATCTTTCATCACATTCCCCGCACCATCCAGAGCATAATCGAATTTCGTAGTACTTTTACTGGTATAATCCTGTTTAGAAGATTTTTCAATATTATCGGATACATTTATGGACAATACCCTGACGAACATCTCATAGTCATAGTCATTGTTCGGTCCTGCGTGCGCAAAATGGTATTCGATCCACTCTGAATTTTCGAGTGCCCTGGCATCCATTGCCACCAGGAAGTCCAGGTCGATCTGTGGAATACCGATATTCGGATCCCTGTTCTCAGGAACGACGATCACCCTGCTGATTCCCGCCATCCTGGCTTCGTGTATCATCACTTCGATATTCGGGAAGTTATGTCCACCATATTCATCCGCACGCCGCAGCTGGTAATACGCTTCCCTGAAATCCTGTTTAGAGAGGGCATTGTTCATGAGTTTCTTACCACTCTGGTAGAACTCCTCTGCCGCCTTGGTTTTTGATTCCACGATCTTGGCGTCATAATCCACATACTCGTAGTTATAGGCTTTTCCTTCTACCGTCAGAGGAGTTACCGTACGCACTTTACTCTGTCGTGCTTTCAACGCCTCGTATCTTGCAAATAACTCATCGTAGTAATCAGGATTATCTTCTCTTTCCAAAAAAGCAATCCGCTCCAGGTCTCTTTCATTCGCCAGTTTATAGGCCCTGTCCATGGCCTCAGCATATTTCGCACTGGGCTTACGCATGAGTTTCTTTGTGGATTTTTGAATGACCTGGTCATAGTTTCCTCTTTGCAGCTGCTTGGTGACAGATCCGCATGAGGAAAATAAGATAATGGACAAGATAACGGGTACAAGTTTTTTCACAGGTATAAATTTTAGTTATAGTATTAATTTACAATATATTATAAACTTCGTTTTTAGTAAAGGTGACCAGTTGCCTCGC
>CAYOSB010000318.1:0-4411 GCA_964406495.1 uncultured Bacteroidaceae bacterium
CTACTTACATCTCCACCATGATCGTTCCTGCCCTGTTGGTCCTGGGTCTCTTCAGCCTGTTTCTCGACCTGAAACATAAAATGTATTTCTGGCGACTGTATACCACAATCAAGCTCGAATCGCCCATGTCATGGGGCGCCTGGGTGTTGATGCTGGTCACCCCGCTCTCCTTTATCCTGGCTGCGATCAATATCAAAAAAATTGTGCCCGAATGGCAGTGGAACAACAAAATTCTTGATACCCTGGATCAGTTTTTTGAAAAACAGAGAAAAACCATTGCCTGGATTCTCGTGATTGCTGCACCCATCCTGGGAATCTAT
Organism: uncultured Bacteroidaceae bacterium; assembly: GCA_964406495.1. Classification (GTDB taxonomy): domain Bacteria; phylum Bacteroidota; class Bacteroidia; order Bacteroidales; genus M55B112. Next base: position 321 of record CAYOSB010000318.1, read on the forward strand.
ACCGGAATTCTCTTCTCAGCCTTTAACGCAAGACCCCTTTGGAACACTTCAATACTCGGACCATTGTTCCTTGTATCCGGATTGTCCACCGGGGCTGCAGTAAACATCCTGTTCTCAAAAAACCACCAAGAAAAACTGACCTTCGCACGCATTGACCTGGTCCTGATTGGCATAGAATTGTTCCTGATCACCCACATGTTCATGGGATTCATGGCCAGCACTCAGGTACAGATCGATTCGGCGAAATTATTCCTGGGAGGACCCTACACTGCACAATTCTGGGTGCTGGTAGTCATGATGGGACTTGTAATCCCTGCATTTCTCGAAATACTCGAACTTAGGAAATTCAAAATCCCTGCGATCGTACCGGCCGGACTGGTGCTGATGGGTGGACTGGTCCTCAGGTTCATCCTTACCAATGCGGGACAAATGAGCAGATGGTTATATTAAAAAAATACATAATATGTCAGAATTATCAATTCCTGAATTCAGAAAAACGCGCTACATCAACCCCTATATAGGAGGCGTCCTGCTGGGACTGGTCCTGTTGGTTGCATTCTATATCTCGGGCCGTGGCCTGGGTGCCAGTGGGGCAATTAAGAGCACGGTGGTGAAAGGCGTGGAAACCGTTGCCCCCAAACATTCAGAAAACACTGCTTTTTACAGCGAATATGCAGAATCACATCCCAGGGGGCCCATGAAAACATGGCTGGTCTTTGAAATGCTGGGCGTGATCATCGGGGGATTCATCTCCGGGGCCATCCACGGTCGACTGAAACTGCAGGTGGAACATTCACCGAAGATTACATCACGGAAACGCCTTATTTTTGCCCTGCTCGGCGGCATACTCTTTGGGGTCGGCTCTCAACTGGGACGGGGATGTACAAGTGGTTCAGCACTTACCGGTATGGCCGTACTCAGCGTGGGTGGATTCATTTCCATGATGTTCATTTTCGGAACCGCCTACGCACTTGCCTACTTTGTCAGAAAATTATGGATCTAAAAAAAGAATAAAACCATGGGACCACTCATCGTATACGAACATATTACCGCAAATACCAATTTGTTTTTTGCATTCATGATCGGGATCGCATTTGGATTTGTCCTGGAAGCCAGCGGATTTTCTTCAAGCAGGAAACTTGCCGGACAATTCTATGGATATGATACCACAGTACTTAAAGTTTTTTTCACCGCTGCCATTACGGCAGGAATCGGGTTATTGCTTTTCGGTCTCTTTGGCTGGATCGACCTGGACCTGATCTATATCAACCCCTACTATAAATGGTCTACCATCATAGGGGGTATCATCATGGGCGCCGGATTCATCCTGGGCGGCTTCTGTCCCGGGACCAGCTTCACAGGACTTGCAATTGGCAAGATTGATGCCATGGTCTTCGTCGGCGGACTCTTTATCGGTGTCTTCATCTTTACAGAAGGATACCCACTGTTTGAATCTCTCTATAATGCAGCATACAAAGGAACCCCGCGCGTGAGCGAGGCAATGGGCGTCTCCGACGGCCTGTTCCTGCTCGGGCTGGTGATCGTTGCCTTTGGCATGTTTTATGTTGCTGAGTTGGCAGAAAAGAAATTTCCATTGAAAGAAGGAACCAGGTAAAAAGAAAAATATGAAACTTAAAAATCCACGTATCTTACTGGCGATAATCTATATCCCTATCGCATTCGTGCTTGCATTTGCACCGGTAAAAACAAACAAACCCAATGTGCTCTCTTCTGACGAATTACTGGAAGAGGTCAACAGCAGTGTACAGTTTGTCAGCCCCGATGAAGTGGCAGACCAGATCATCCAGCAGGATCCTTTCCTGCAACTGATCGATGTACGGACACCCGAGGAATTTGAGAAATTCAGCCTGCCGGGTGCCATCAACATTCCACTCTCGCAGCTGTTGTCTGACGAATATGCGTATATACTGAACCAGTCGGATTACACCAACGTATTTTACTCGAATGGAACCATTTTCGCCTCACAGGCCTGGATGCTCACTCGGATGCAGGGCTATGAGAACAATTATGTGCTGATGGGTGGCCTCAATTACTGGGCAGAAACCATCATGAACCCTGAAGCGCCTCCTGCAACCAGCCCGAACGAGGAACTGGCGAAGTACAATTTCAGGAAAGGTGCAAGCCAGGTATTGGGAGGTGGTGCCGAAGAAACAGACGCACAGCCGAGCATCCTCGCCGCACCTAAACCGCCGATCAAGAAAAACACAGGGAGAAAGCGCGTCCAGGGAAGCTGCTGATCCTAACGGATCAACGGCCTGTCAATTGACTTGTCACGTTTCGAATACTTGTCCCATCCAAACGCAAGGTTCATCCCGAACCAGAGGCTGAATGACCTGGTATCCAGTGGGTTCAAAGCCCCGCTGACAATATTGTCCGAAATCACGTATAAATTGAACGGACCCACATTGAAGGATACCCCTGCACCTATATTGTTGAATGTATTTGACATGTAGGAATAGGAAAGGGACAGGTTAATGAATTTCCCCGTGGTCATATTCACGCTTCCGGTGAATTGCTGTGTTAGCTTTTCATTCAGGAAATCTGTGCGGGACAGCAGTCCAAATCCGATGCGTTCAACGGGGTAATAAGAAATCCCGAGAAAAACTTTCGTGTTAAGACGCGCAAAATATGGCTGACCCGAAACAAAGGATATTGCATTCACCAGGGAATCTGTCAGCTCGGAGATCACGGTGGTGTCCACCCCCTCAAAAGGATTCACCTCGATTCCTTCAAAATCATATTCAAAATTCAAGGAGCCTTCAGCGGTATTGTTCCAGTTGATCCCGCCAATATCCATTACCGATGCACTGACCAGCAGTTCCCTGACGGGCCGGTAGCTGATCCCGGCGTCCAGTGCCAGTCCGAACTGTTGCCTGTCAAAAACCGTAGATCTGATCCTCGAAAATTCCGGCTGGTCAAAAAACGTTTCATCAATCTCAACAGGCGGGCCATCATCCAGGTCTTCCAGGAAGGTTACAAAAGAAGGACCGGATACATTGAATTGCATGTCTGATTGCAGGTTCCACACATCCATGGATGTAGTGATTTCAAAATCAGAACGCTTGGTGTTCAGGTTGGCCAGACCGAAAAGTGCTTTCCCCCGCACACCAATATCCAGTCCGGGAAGTATGAAATCCTTCCTGGACCATCCCATGGATGCTTCATTGAACAGGTTAATGTCCGCTCCAAGCCCACTCAAGGTGATCACCGAACCATCAGGTGCGCCATTAAACAGCAGATCAAACACACCCTTTGGATAGTATATATTTCCATCCATACGGCTGGTAAGATCCAGGGAAATAAAACTCTTCCCTGCTCTGAAACCAAGGGATGCAAGGGAGGTCCCCATACCCGTCAGCAAATAATTCACATCATCCAGCTGATCCAGGAATCCCTGCTTATCCCCCAGGGGGTGAAAAGGCGTGATCAGTGAATCGATCAATGGGTCGGGATGCTGATAAATCAGGTCTGACCACCCCAGTGAACCGGAGCTAACCTGGAAACTGAGTGGTGCAAGACCGGGGAACCCGAGGTAAAAGCTACACCCCGGCTGGATGGATGGATTGATCCGATTGGACTGTGGCACTCCCGGCATAAAATACATGGTATTCGGGATCTGGGCGTTCCCCGGGGTTGCTGTCAGCATGACCAGGACTCCTGCTGCGACGATTATCTGATGTACCCTTTTCATATCTAATGTCTAAATTGTGGGTTAGCTATTTATATCTTATTCAACATCCAGTTCCCTGGAATTAATATTAAAATCGGCATCGATAGCCAGTTTGTAATTCAACAGGTAGGAACTGTAGAATTTCACAGTGGGGACTCCGTTATCCGTTGTAACGGCCCGGGCCCGTAGCATCATCTTTTTAGCTCCCTCCAGTTCATCCAGGTCCGCTGCAGAAAGTTCCACATCAACTACATGTTCCTGCAATGCACCGCGGTCCAGCACTCCATCTCCATCCACCGGTGCTGCATTCAGCAGTATCTGCTGCTCGCTGAACAGGGAATCCATTTTAAGATCCGCCGCATCCAGGAAGTAGATCTGTACTGCAATTTCAAGCGGCCAT
>CAYOSB010000319.1:0-4404 GCA_964406495.1 uncultured Bacteroidaceae bacterium
CCGGTCTGGATTACCAGGACAGCATCGGGACTGCCGGGGAACCCTTGTTCAGGATCACCAGGTACCCCGGTGGTCGATGGGAGGTTGCGTGGCAGATCAGCGGTGATAAGGAAGCACTTCAATCCCTCGGTGAAGGAATTGAAATCGAACCGCAACGTGGGAAATTCATGGGATTCAGATATGCCTACTCTTCATCACAGGACAGGAAATTGTGGCTTGATGATATCTCTGTGCAGGGCCGGTTTTTTCGGGACACTCTTCCACCGCGGGTCACCGGAGTGCGCATACTCGGACTCAACGGACTTGAGCTCAGGTACAACGAGGCTATTATTCAGAAAGAACAGTCACGCTATTCCTGGAAACTGGAGCAACCCGACTCTATCTTCCGGGCTGATGATTTACATCGCATCTATTTCAGTCAATCTTTTCCGAACCGGGAGGTGCAGGAATTACGTATTTCCGGAATCGAGGACCTTGATAGAAATACAATGCGGGATACAGTTCTGCGTTTCAGGCAGAATCTCGCTGCATTTGGTGATGTTGTGATCAATGAGATCATGTCCGATCCTGCACCCGCGGTCTATCTGCCCCCCTGTGAATTCGTGGAGCTTTATAACAGATACGATGCATCAGTGGATCTCGCGGGCTGGCATTTGTTCATCAATAAAAGAGGATACGATCTGCAGTTTGCCTCCATTCCACCCGGTGACTATCTCGTGCTCACGCATCCTGATTGTAATGGGAGCTACGAAAATATCGAACAGCAAGGGATCCTGAATTCCTCCACGGCTCTGGTCAATGGAGGGGGTGTGTTAAAACTTACAGACAGGCATGGGAGGCTTATACACTGCCTTGAATATGAAGAAATGGAACGCTATGGAAATGAAAAAGCAGATGGTGGATGGTCCCTGGAAAGAGTTGATCCCGACAACCTGTGCGGAGGATCAGAAAACTGGCAAATCAGTGAAAATGGAAAAGGAGGTACACCTGGAACTGAGAACAGCCATCATCACAAGGTGCCAGATACCCGGCCTCCGTTTATGGTTGATATGGGCACTTCATCAAAGCGCCAGGTTCAGGCAATATTCAGTGAACCCATCCTGATTCACCCCGCTGATCATACAAGATTCCTGCTGGATGATGTTAGGGCAATACCAGCAACCGGTCCCGGAACATTTGCAGGAAAAGAAATTCAACTTGCTCTTGATCAGCCCATGGATTCTTCCAAACTTTATCAACTTGTGTTGGAAAATATTTCAGATTGTGCCGGAAACATCGCTGAAGATCAGGTCATTCCCCTGATGTTACCGTCAGCCCCTGTAAGCGGATTCCCGGTCATCAATGAAATAATGTATGATCCTGTCGTTGGAGGGAATGAATATATTGAACTCTATAACCAGGATGACAGGTACTACGATCTGTTTGATCTGCAATTAGAACTCAGGAAACCCGGGTCGTTGGATGCAAGCATTATACCTTTCTCTGAAAACTCTCGTTTGTTTTTTCCGGGACAGTATATTGTTTTGTGCGCGCAGGAATATGCATTGAGAAATGAATGGATGTCAGGAGAGGAGGTGCCGGTGATCAGGCTTGATGCCTGGAAGCAACTCCCGGATGGTGGGGCGTGCATCCGTTTGACCAACAGGGCCGGGAAGGTAATCGACCAGGTGTGCTATCATGATACCATGCACCTCGACCAGTTGCAGATCACTTCCGGCGTATCCCTGGAACGCATTGATCCCGCCTGCAGGAATGGACCACAATGCTGGACATCTGCAGCATCTTCGGAAAATTATGGTACGCCCGGAAAGATGAATTCGCAGGCCAGGATCGCTGAAACAACCGGGCAGTCGCTGGAGCTTACCCCGAAGGTATTCAGTCCAGATGGGGACGGTGTGGATGAGACCCTGCGCATTACAGCCGGGAACATGGAAAAAGGAGGTGTAACAGATCTGTATGTGACCGATCTTGCAGGTAGGCTTATCAAGCAAATAGTAGGCCAGGGCATCCCGGGAACAGCCGATCATTTCTACTGGCATGGTGAAGATCAGCAAGGGAAAGTTGTCCTGCCAGGCATCTATGTGATCCATCAGCGATCCATTGGCAGCGCGGGAACCAGTATTCAGCGAAGGGCCTGTGCGGTGATCTACAGGTGATTTTTGCCAGATGGACAATCGAAATAATTTTTCAGAAATCCAAGCCGTTCAGGGATATACATTAGATTGCCCACACCAGGTTATTTTGAAATGATCATCCAGGTATTCAAGACGGTCCTGGATCCATGCTAAGATATATTTATATTCGGCTGCATAATCCATTGGAAATTCCTGCCATTTCTCTTTTTCCCTTGTATAGGCGCCGCTTTCAGTGAGGAGCCGGTAATAGCCGGAGACCATACCCATGATGGCATCATCCGAAAATTGTGCCTTTCTGTACTGCTGCCAGAGGATATTCAGTTGTTCAGAATATCCTTCACTGTTGGTGGCGATCAGCCGGTCAAACAGGTGATTGGTCAATATACCTGTGGGCTTGTTTTTCTCCCTGTTCCAGGCAAGCCCCCATGTTGCCTCAATATCCCACGGCAACATCTGAAATCCGGAGACATAGTTCAGTCTTACCAGGTAAGTATTTTTGCCCGTGTTGTCACACCCTTGTATCAAATTGACAAACAGATAATAATCAATAAGATTCTTCAGATTCATATATCCAAAAATTCCCTCCTTGAACTGGATATCCGTGCTGTAGATAATAAAATTCCTTAGCTCTGATAATGGGTTCCAGCAAGTGTCATGGGTAGGATAGATCTGCTCCCAACCATCCCAGAAAAAACTGTTGCGCGGAGGTGCATGGAGGGATTCAAATTTTGTGGCGCCATCTGACCATTCAACAGCTTTGTAAATGATACCTCCCTTAAGAAGCTGGCCTTGGGCAAAGCCAAGCAGCTCATGGCTGAGTTTTTCATTCAGACAATAGAGGCCCATGTATTCGTTATTGATCAGCAGTTCGACAAACCTGCAATTGATACCCATGTATTTTGTATCATTGTTAATGGTATCCTTGCAGTTGATGCTTTTCCAGATATCGAAAGAAAGTTTGTTTCTCATTCTTAGATCATCGATATACATGGCATCGAGAATCCAATCATCAGAGGGACGCATATCAATCAGCCTGGTTTTGTAGTCTTCTTCTGAGATGTTCTTCCACAATTCAATTCCATAGGATACCTTGCTGTAACGCATGGAGGAGGACCCACGGATCTCAATGCCGGCATTGGTGCTGAACTGATAGATTTGCTCACTGTCATCATGTGGATTATCGTATTGCATGTACATTTTACAGAAGGATTTGGGCTCGTCGACAATCTTTTCTTCGGTAACAATGTGGATCAGGGGCAACGAAGAGAATACCACCGAAAAAGTATCGGTCTTGTTTCCTGATTGACCGATACAGGTATAGGAGTGATTTGTTTCTATGCTGCCGAGGTCATTTACCGTGTCATTCTGAAGAGGAATCTCATTAAATACTAGTTGGGAATATTTTTTATACTGAATCTCGGCTCTGAAATGATCAATTTCATTTCCACTGATGGTAAACAATACGCGGTTATTTACATGGTCTGTAATTCCATTTACGTGATTGATCGCAAGCAGTGAATGCGGGTTGGCTTGCTGCTCTTTCTCCAGGACAATTTCCTCGTAGCAGGATGAGCAGATCACGAGGAAGGCAAAACATATGCCCATCAGCCCTATGTTTCCCGGTAAACGCATCTAGAATTCAAAAGTATAATTTAGTTTCAGTAGATAGTAGGTGTAGGGCACGTACGCATTCAACTCCCTGATTACACCATATCCTATGTTGAAGTCCCCGGTTTTGCCTGCATCCATGCGCAGTCCGCCCAGTACCCTGCATTTATCGAAAGCGGGGTATTCATACATTTCATGTAGCTGGAATAATTCGCCGTTGATGTATGGGACAAATTTTCCCAGCCGGTTGTACCTTAACTCAATCCTGGTCCGGAAATATTTTTCATACGGGATCGTATGATCATAAAGCCGCATTCCTACAATCTCTTTTGTGTACCTGGCACGGGCACGGACAGAAAAGTAATTTATATTTCCTTCGTAGTTCAGGTCAACATTGTACCTACTTCTGTTTTCAAATGATTTATTTTTCTTCCTGTTGCGAACATACCTGTACCCGGCTTCAAGTGAGATGTTCCTGTCCACCTTGTACTTAACATCAAGTTCCGTAAAATATTCACCGATCTGTGAGGCATTTTTCTGGAACCGGAATTCCTCTTCGAGGGAAATTTTCCAGTCCTTGCCAAGTGACTTTTCAATTGTTGCAGCGGTCCAGATCTTGATATCCCTGATCACCTTGGTTTCCTGGCCGAGTGCCGGGGAG
>CAYOSB010000320.1:0-4401 GCA_964406495.1 uncultured Bacteroidaceae bacterium
GATTACTTAGTGATTATGGTCTCCCACTACACGGTGCGGTACCGGACCGTGTGTAACCAGTTCAATGGGACAGTTGTATACTTTGAGTTGTTCGTTGGTTATTTTGTTGGAAGGGTGGAAATGCAGTGACTTGTTGACACAGGCAATGGATTTGATCCAGGGGGTGATGGTACCCACATCGTGGGAAACCAGCATAATGGCCATCTGCTTGTTCAGATCTTCAAGGATCCGGTAGAGTTCCTGCTCGAAACGGTTGTCAACATATGTATTGGGTTCGTCCAGGATCAGCAATCTTGGCGAAGAGATGATCGCACGGGCGAGCATGGTACGCTGCAGTTCACCGCCAGATAATTCTCCGATCGGCCTGTGCTGCAGGTCGGAAAGTCCCACTGAGGCAAGGATCTCATCCACTTTCCCGCGTGTTTCTGATTTTTTTCTTTTTTGCAATCCCATACCTTCAGCAAGTCCCGACAGCACTACGTTATATACCGTGATCGGGAAGTGGTCGTCAAATTGACTGACCTGTGGCAGGTAGCCGATATCGTTTTTCCCGATGTTGCGCGTTATTGTTCCGCTGTCGGGTTTAAGCAATCCCAGGATCAATTTCAGCAGGGTGGTTTTGCCACCCCCGTTGGGGCCTATGACCCCCATGAAATCATCGGGTCTGACCGCAAGGGAAATATCGCTAAGGACCGTTTTTCCTGAATACGATGCAGCTACCTTTTCCAGTTTTACCAGGGGATTGCTCATTGCAGGTTTTCTTTCAGTTTCTCGGTAATAAACAGCATCTGTGCATGCCACTCCGGATCCAGCGGATTGATCTGCAAGATCTGGGCATCAATTTCCTTTGCAAGCACTTCGGCATTTTTCTGGTCAAACTGCATCTGCAGGAAGATCACACCTATTTGCTCCTCTTTCCCCTTGTCGATCAGTTTCTTCATGTGGGCTGCTGAAGGCGTTTTTCCTCCCAGCTCCAGTGGATGCTGTTCAAGGTTGTAGTCACGTGCAAAATAGGACAGGGAAGGATGGTAAGTGAAAAAATCCCTGGAGGACAGGTCATTTAATTCGCGGGCAATGGCACTGTCAAGACTGTCCAGTTCATGCATGAATGCTGCGAGGTTTTCAGAAAAAATTTCCTTGTTTTCCGGATATGCTGCTGCGAGGGCATTGTGGATGTTTTGTGCAATAATCTTTACATTTTTTGGCGATAGCCAGGTGTGCGGATCAATTCCCCCGTGGTGATGGTCGTGTGGATCTGCTGTCGCATGGTCCTCTGAATGTTGATGAACTTCTCCATGCGTGGTGGCTTCCGTAATGAGGTCCAGGCCTTCGGAGGTATTCACGATCGTCATCGTCTTATTGGCCGATGCGAGCTTTTCCATCCAGGCCATTTCAAATCCAGTGTATCCCATTTTCAGGTAGAGGTTGGTCCTGGAAAGACTGGTCAGTTGGGCTGGCGTGGGTTCGTAGGTTGCCGGACTGGCACCTGGAGGGATCATGACATTGATGCTGAACAGGTCACCGGCTATCCGGGATACGAAATATTCCTGTGGAAGAATACTTACCGCAACAGCAGGTTTGTCATCTGTTCCCGGGTTGCTGCCACACCCGGGAGTCAGGAATAATGTTACAGTCAGCAGACCCGCCAGGATGATTGTAGCGCTTCGTTTCATTTTATATCATATTTAAGTTTGATCAATAATCAGTTAAAAATTTCATTTCTCCCACCTGCCACGATCCCCATTTTCACCAGCCGTTTTGTGCACTATCTTGCGGTTTTTTTCATATACCCAATGGTTTGGTCACCACCTTTTATTTCCGTCCGCTGCGTTGTGCTTCTTTGTATTTTTTAAATCTGAACAGCGAAGTACCCCTGGGAGGTACGGGATCGTAGCCATGACCGCCCCATGGATGACAGCTAAGGATTCGCCTGGTACCCATCAGCAATCCTTTGACCGGTCCATGGACTTGAAGGGCCTCGATGGCATATTGTGAGCAGGTCGGTTCATACCTGCAAGTACCCGGCAGCATAGGGGAGATCATCCATTGGTAAATCTTCACCGGCACAATCAGCAGATATGTCAATCCTTTGCGGAGCCATTTCAGCACAACCAGGTTATTTATTTTCTCTTTCAACGACATTTGTTACATTTTCCAATGACCAGGAACTGGTTTTCTTCTCTGACAAAACCTTCCGGGAGCTTATATTCGCCTACCTCTACTTCGGTGAGACAAAACAGCCTGCCACAGGAGGAGCACTTGAAATGCAAATGGTCACTTCCGTGTCCATTGCCGGAGCGACCATCTGATCGCAGGGCATATTTTACTTCATGATCGATGATCACTCTTTGTAATACGTTTTTCTCAAACAACGCATTAAGCGTTCGGTACACAGTAGATTTATCGCAACCTCCATCCAGTTGGGTGCAGATCTCCTTGCCTGAAAGCGGCACCGATGCCTCTCTCAAAGTATTCAGGATATTTACCCTGTTGCGGGTTCTGCTCATCCCGTTGGCCGATAATATGATTCCCGGGTCCATAATATTTGCAAATGAGTTGCAAAAATAGCGAAAAAGTGATTCATATCATAATTGTGGTCAGGCTTTTTAGTATGCCCCGGGTAATATTTATGCATTATATACGTAATGTCTGTGAATGGCATATTAAAGTATTAGTGAAGGGCTAATGGCATTATTTGCTGAAGTGTATAAGGTAACGTCGCAGAAACAATTACTGTAATATCCTTGAAGCATCCCAGGAATTGATGATGATCCATATCCTGGAGCACCTTTCATATCCTGGAATCCCTTCCATATCCTGGAACCCCTTTCATATCCTGGAACCCCTTTCATATCCTGGAATCCCTTTCATATCCTGGAATCGCTTCCATATCCTGGAGCACCTTCACATACACCTCGTGGAATTTTTTTCATAATATGCAGCTGGATCCGGGGGGCGATAAAATCATTTTAATTTAAACCTGTTCTAAAGCAGATTTTATTCAAAATTGTGTAATTTGGCGCTCTTGAAATTCTGGATATATATAATTGATTGACTAATACTTAAAATCTTGAAAATGAAAGATGCAGTCGCAATACTTTGCGCAGGCGGACCGGCGCCGGGGATCAACACGGTGATCAGTTCAGTAACAAAAATATTTATTAATAACGGCTACAATGTGTTGGGTCTGAACGGAGGCTACAAAAGTTTATTCGCTGAAGAACCAGCATTCGAATACCTGGATTTCGACTATGCCGACCAGATCTACAGTCGTGGGGGGTCAGCTCTGAAAATGAGCCGGTACAAACCAAGGGATGATGAGTTCACGGTTGATTTTTTTAAAAAATATAAAGTAAAATTGCTGGTGACGATCGGAGGGGATGATACTGCTTCCACGGCCAACCGGCTTACCAAATTCCTGGCCAGCCAGAAGCTGGATGTGAAAAATATTCATGTGCCCAAGACCATTGACAATGATCTTCCGCTGCCCGAAGGGACACCCACATTCGGGTACCACTCGGCGAAGGAAGAAGGGGTTCGACTGGCGACTACCATATATGAGGATGCACGCACCAGCGGTAACTGGTTCGTTGTTTCAGCAATGGGTCGCGAAGCGGGGCACCTGGCCATGGGGATTGGTACAGCCACCCACTACCCGATGATCATCATCCCGGAAATGTTCAATAAGACCAAGATTACTTTTGACAAGATCACCAAGCTTGTGATTTCATCCATGGTGAAGCGCAGGATCCTCGGGATTGATTACGGTGTAGCGATCATCAGCGAAGGGGTGTTTCATTTCATGAGTGAAAAAGAAGTGATTGACACGGGCATAAATTTCACATACGATGACCATGGCCATCCTGAACTCGGAAATGTGAGCAAGTCGCATATCTTTAATATGCTTACGCAACAGGAATTGAAAAAGCTACGCATTAAAGTAAAGAGCCGTCCGAATGAAATGGGCTACGAACTGCGTTGCTGCCGGCCGGTGGCATACGACCTGGCATATGCTACAAGGTTGGGACTCGGAGTCTACAAGTTGTTCCAGGATGGTAATACCGGATGCATGATCATGATCAACAGGAATTCGGAAGTGAAGCCGCTTTTCCTTAAGGATGTGGAGGATGAAAAAGGGAAGGTCAAACCCCGTCTGGTTGATGTAAATTCGCAGAATGTGCAGATGATTTTCAGAAACAACCTGCATTATCTTACCAAGGAAGATTACCGTGCTGCGAAGAAATATGTGAAGAATCCCGAGGAATACGATTTCATGCGGATCCTGGAATGGGAGTAGCCTGCCACTAAATCAGGCGACCCTGAGTCATTTTTTTGCGGTTGTAACGCCGGCTTGACCAGTTCCTGATCTTGAATTGGCGAGCCAAAGGGCTGAACCTTTGT
>CAYOSB010000321.1:0-4389 GCA_964406495.1 uncultured Bacteroidaceae bacterium
GGACTTCCTTCATATTTCGAGTATTGAATTAATACATTACTCATAGATAAGTAATTAGGAACAAAATAGTTGTCTATTTTTCCAGTAAATATTACATTATTCAAACCCATTTTTTGTTTATATCTTAATAAATTTTTTTTCTCAGGCCCATCACCAACGATTAAGAAAAAAGGCTTCTCTTTTATTCTACTAACGACCTTCATTAATTTATCAACTTGTTTAACTGGATAAAGAGAACCAACGGATATTAGTATATCAGAGTTAGAAGGAAACCCTAGTACTTTTTTCATATTTTTTTTCTTAAGAGGATAAAAATGAGATGTATCGATACCTCTCGGAATAATAACAATTTTATTTATATTTTCATCTAGTCTACTCCTAATTATATATTCTAAGTCTCTACTTACACAAACAATTAGATCTGAGTTTATCAAAGAATAGTTAATTAAATACTTTAAAAAGGGCTTATTCCAAAAAGTATGAATATCGGACCCGTGTACTGTTAAAATTACAGGTATTTTCTTTTTCGTAAAGTAAAATGCAAGTTTAGAAGCGACACAAGAAAAAAAACCTGAGGGAATAGCCCAATGCGCGTTTATGAGTTTGATATTTTTAAATAAAGTTATATATAGTATTTTAAAAAAATATATAAAATAAATCGGAAAAATTTTAACAAAATCGAAAAAGCTTCGAATTAAAGATAATGCCTCTATACTATTAATAAAAATTGGATAATATATAATAGCGCCATTTTGTTTTTTTATTTGATTATACTCAAAATATGTTACGAAGACATTTACCTGCTTAGAAAATTTTTTTAATATATCATCTATCACCAACGAGTTCGCGACAAACAAATAATTATCTTTTTGTTCCATAATGATACAAAGGAAAAATTACCTAATAAGACTTTTTTCCCTTATAGCATTTAAAAATATTAGGGAACATTTTCAATAACACCTAAATTATGAATCATTTTAACAAGAATGGTAAGTTTATTTTTAACCCACATAAAATCTCTCTTCATAGTCATCACCCCGTCAATTAAAGTACTCTCACCAAAAAATGATAGTGTATGCATACCTTTTACCTTTTTACAATTTGGTTCTATTATATTTACCATTTCTTCATCAAAAGAAACATCTGATAAAGTTATAACTTTATTAATCACTATTTTTGAACCATAAAATTTTGAACAATCTTGAGAAGGTCTATATAGAGTCCCTTTATGAATAAACATAGTACCACCTGGTCTACTTGATCTCCTATGGAATATGTACGTTTGAATACATAGGGTTCCATGGAAATCATTTCATGCCGGCCTGCACCCACAGCGGGATGGTCACGTCTGAATTTTCCAAGTTTACTGTAGTGTTCACGTATTTCCTGAAGGCGATACCCATTGACGTCCGCATTTTCTTCAAGCTTATCCCAGTTCATAAAGGAACGCAGGTTGGCATCGCCATTGGCTCCCGGGGCGAAAAGTAACCGGGACGACTCATCACCGTAATATACCTGGCAGGCACCGGGACATAGAAGTAGTTTAGTGGCTGCTTCAAATGGTTGTTCACGCATTTTGTCGAAAGGATCACTGTCATCATGCGAACTGAGGTAGTTCATGACCCCTTTTCCTTCGAGTTCATCATGCAGGATCGATGAATACTTTGAAAAGAGTGTTTCATAATGGTTCCGTGCATCATATTTGAACTCAAAGTTGATCAGGTGATCGATGCCTTCGGCATAAAAATCAACCAGGGTATCGCCGAAGTCAAAATACCTACCTCCTGAAATCACGTAATTGTACACTTCACCCACCATATAAAATCTGTCACCAGGGAATACATCCGGATGCATTGCGAGCCATTCTTCGTAAGCCCGGTCAGCTTCCTTCCTGAGATCGCTCCACACATCTTCCTCGGTATGCTTGGCAGTATCAAGACGATAGGCATTGATGCCATATTTACGGATGTAGTCCGTAAGCCACTTGATGATATAGTATTTTGGTGCCCTGGGATATCCTGTTGCCTCAAAAAAGGCATCCAGTTCTGCCAGTTCCTGCTCCAGCCGCCCTTCGCGTTCCCACTTTTCAAGCAATTGGGGAGGGAGAGGTACTCCTGTTTCCTTTTCTGTTCGAATGTCAGGCAGATTGTCGACCAGGGTACATTCAATTGTGCTTTCATATCCTTCATAAGTACACCTGGGTCCGGTTCTTACCCATTCTTCCGGCCAGACAGGATCCTGTTCTGTGACCGGCCCGGTGTGGTTGATGACCACGTCCATGATGATCCTGATGTCATGTTCGTGAGCGGTCCGGACAAGTTGCTCAAGGTCTGCTTCTGTACCGAAGTTTGGATCCAGGGCGGTCCAGTCCTTTGTCCAATATCCATGATACCCATAGGTGTCACCGGTTCCTTCATCTACGAGCCCGTGGATCTGCTCATAAAAAGGAGTCATCCATAAAGCATTGATCCCTAAGTCGGTAAAATAACCTTCTTCTATCTTTTGTTTAATACCTTCCAGGTCTCCTCCCATAAATCCGCGGTTCACAGCGGTGGGTTCAGTTCTTCCGAAATTGATATCATTTTCGGCATCACCATTGTTAAACCGGTCAGTAAGCAGAAAATATACGTTTGCATTGTTCCACGTAAAGGGAAACTTTTCAGCCAGTTCATCTTCGCTGGTACGATCCGGATTCACGCAGCTCCATGTAATGGTCGCTATAAAGACCATCATTAGCAATTTTTTTATCATAACAGCTATTTTTGACTTAAAGCTAAGAGAAAACACCAGAATTGTCAAGTTGGCCGACCCGATTGGATGGCTTTTCACCAAAAAAAGAGGGGATCCTGTGTGGGTCCCCTCCTTATAGTTCCTTTAAAAAATCTTATTTTTTAATCGATTTCCATACTTTTTCCTCATCCAGTTTCTTCGTGCAGAAGAACCAGTCGTAGCAGTGCATTTCTTCTTTGCTTTCCATACGTTTTTTTGCTGTTCCGCATGAGCCGGCAGTAGGTACGATTACATCGTCTCCAGGCCTCCAGTCTGCCGGTGTCGCCACCCCAAATTCATCGGCCGTTTGAAGTGCAACCAGCACCCTGTGTAATTCGTCAAAGTTCCTTCCAACGCTTAACGGGTAATAAATAATGGTCCTGATGATTCCCTTCGGGTCAATGAAGAATACTGCCCTGACGGCCTTGGTGTCGTCTTCGCCGGGTTGGATCATTCCATATTTTTTGGCCACATCCATCTTGATATCTTCGATCAGCGGAAAGGTTACCTCGACATCTTTCATGCCATTGTATTCGATCTTCTCCTTGATGGTGCGCAGCCAGGCAATGTGACTGTATAATCCATCAACGGAAAGTCCGACGAGCTTGCAATTAAGTTCTTCGAATTTTTCTTCCATTGTGGCGAAGGTCATGAACTCAGAGGTACATACGGGAGTAAAATCTGCTGGGTGACTGAACAGGATGGTCCATTTTCCTTCGTAGTCAGCAGGGAAATTCATGTCTCCCTGGGTTGTTACAGCCTTGAAACTTGGTGCCGGATCCCCGATCCTTGGCATGGGCACTACTTCTTGCATTTCTTTTTCTTCCATTGTACTAATTTTTAAGGTTTACGATAATATTTGATTGTGAATTTTAGTTTCTGAAACGCCCTACCAGCTGAAGCTTGATATCCGTGACCTCGAAATCATCGATCTTTTTCTTTTTAAAATAGTCTTCAAGTATAGTATCCAGTTCTTCATCATAATAATCTTTTATCCTGTCACTTTCGTCGCAATAAAGATGGTGATGTTTCCTTGTGACTGCGTCATATAACATCACCCCTTTGTCGGTCTTGACCCTGGTAAGGATACGCTTTTCCGTAAAAGAATCAAGAATATTATAAATCGTTCCCAGTGCAATGCTTGGATGACGTTTTTTTACGAAATCCGACACCTGTTCAGACGAAGGATGTCCCTCAAGACTGAATACAGCTTCAAGCACAGCCACCCGTTGAGGGGTAACTCTAAGCCCGGCATCCTTGAGCAGCGAATGAAAATCGGGTTTGGACATGTTCCTCTTTAAGATTGATTCTTAAATAAGAACACGTAACATGGTATTTTGTTTACAGGGGGGTGCTTTTTTGTGGAACTTTTTCAAGCAGGGACAGGTCATATCCCCTCGAGGCAGCCTCCTTCAGCAACACATTGTAAATTTTCTCATCAAGCTGAGGCTCCCTGGCCAGGATCCAGAGATACTTGCTTGTTGACCCTCCGACAAGTGCATACTGGTAGTGTTCCTTGTCCAGCATTAAAATATGATAATCCCCATAGAAAAAGAGAAAAAACGAGACTTTCAGTTGTCCGGTATCCGGATCACCTGCGAATTTAGCCTTCCCAACGAC
>CAYOSB010000322.1:0-4373 GCA_964406495.1 uncultured Bacteroidaceae bacterium
TGTATTTGCTGCACCTGTATTATCACCGATCATCACATTATTGCTCCCGGAACCATTTTTACCGGAATACCCGGAACGATAGCCGATAAATGAGTTGAAACTTCCTGTGGTTGTATTGTATCCTGCTTCATACCCGATCATCAGGTTCCGCCTGCCACCAAGAGAATCCACCAGTCTGCCGGCATTTTCCCCGATCAAGTAATTCTTCTGCGTAAGTGACATCAGGTTAACCGGATCAGCTTTCGTGTTTTTGTTGTATCCTCCTACTGCAAATCCGCCTTTTGCACCTTTTGTGTTGGATGTGTCGAACTGTATCCGGGTATGGTTGCTCGTTATCTCGAGTAAATTTAACCCGGGGCCCTTGGTGTTTTTATTATAGCCACCTACAGCAAAACCACCTTTAACGCCTTTTCTAGCAGTGTTCTCAGGAACCCAGAACATCACACTGTCAGGTGTGATATGGGCATATTTCTGAGCTAGTGTACCTTTGGCGGAATTGTAACCTCCCACCGCAAAGCCGCCTTTGGCTCCTTTTTTGTTTTCATCTACATACACCACGACACCGTCATTGTATACTGCAAAAACAGGATTCCCCTGGTCGTTTTTAACTTCAAACAATGCCGCTTGTGTTTCCCGATTCCTGTGATCGATGGACACGGGAAGCGATGAGTACGCAGTATCATTGCGGATTTCCCAGCCATTCTGCGCATGCAGGGCATAGGGGACGGACATGAGTGGTGCAACGCCAAGTTCAGTAAATCCTGAACCCGGATCCACGCTTACAGCCAGCTCAACACCACCAGCGCCCCAAGGAATCTCTGTAAAAGAATTAGCGCTGCCTCCTGTATTTGATGCAGTTTCATCACCTATTATGAGTGAGAACAATCCCTGTGCATTGGTCTGTACCAAATGGTCTTCCTGCCATACCAGTTCATCATGACTCATGATCCCTATCCTGACGGTGAGGGAAGCGTCGGGGAGTACTTCACCTTCTGCATCCCTCGCAACACCCTGGTAATTAAAACCCTGCGGAGATTGTGCCAGTAAAACGAACGCAGAAAGAACAAAAATCGAAAGGAGGAAAAATCTTTTCATATTTTTTTTATTGTTAGTTTCGTAATATTTAACGGTTTTTCAAAAGTTAGGTTATTAAATTGGCACCGTGGTTTGATGAACCATTCAATTGGATTGATCAATTCCGAATATTGTACATTATATAAATTAACCTTATGTATACAAATTTGAGCACCAACAAGTTAAAGTCATATAAAATTCGACCGGACCTCATAATCATCTTCGTTCTCATGTTTTCCTGCAATCACCTGGAAGCACAAAAGAATGACTGGGAGGGAGGGTACCCTGAAGGATGTACTTCCATTACCGTGGGAAAAATGGCCACTGCCGATGGCTCCGTGATCACGTCACATACGGATGACAGTCACAGGACACGCTCATGGATGGATATCACACCTGCATCTGATCACAAAAGAAACGCAACCGTCACCATGTACAAAAGGGTGGCCTGCGACAGCTTTAAGATGCCCACATACAAGCATATACCTATCGGTGAGATCCCACAGGTGAAGCATACCTTCCAGTACCTCAATACAGCTTATCCTTCGTTGAATGAAAAGCAACTGGCCATCGGTGAATCTACGTTCGGGGGACGCGAGGAGTTGCAGTCTGACTCAGGTCTGATCGATTGTCAGCGCCTGTGCAAACTGATGCTGGAGCGCACATCCTCTGCGCGCGATGCCATTCGCCTGGCCGGCGATCTGCTGAAAGAATACGGGTGGAATGATTACGGTGAATGCCTGACCATCGCAGATAAAAAAGAAGTGTGGCACCTGGAAATCGTTGGTCCTGGCAAGGGAAAAACAGGTGCGGTATGGGTAGCACAAAGGGTACCGGATAATCATATATCTGTGAATGCGAATGCTTCCACGATTAAAGAGATCGATCTTGGTAATAAAGACTATTTCATGGCCAGCGAGAATATCTATTCCCTGGCAGAAGCGAACGGCTGGTGGTCCGAAGGAGAACCTTTCAGATTCTGTTATGTATATGCCCCGGAAAGCCGAACCTCCCTGGCAGCACGCCGAAGGGAATGGAGGGTGTTCGACCTGGCAGCACCATCACTCGGACTGGACCCCAACGCAGAAAACTATCCTTTTTCGGTGCAACCTGACGAAAAGATCACACTCAGCATGCTCGTGGATATGTTCTCAGATTACTATGAACATACCCCGTTTGACATGACCAAAAATCTTACCGTGGCCGACGACAGCGGAAGGGTGATTATTTCCCCCCTGGCCAATCCCCACATGCCCTATGACATGAATAAGCTGCTGGATATCAACGGGGGATGGGGCTGGCGCGGTGAACGCACCATTGCCAGGTGGTACACCATGTATGCCACCATCATCCAGTGTCGTGACTGGTTGCCGGATGAGATCGGCGGCGTTGCCTGGCTTGCACAGGACAATGTGGCCACTTCCATCTATATCCCGATCTATGGGTCTGTCTCCGATCTGCCTGGTTCTTATAAAACGCCCGGACGACCAAATGGGTACACCTCCGAATCTGCCTGGTGGGCCTTTAACCGGATGGGCACTCTGGCGGCCCAACGCTGGGGTGACATGCGCTGGGATGTACGGGCGGTTTGGGATTCATGGCAACTGGAACTATTTGAAAACCAGTCGTCTTTCGAAAATGGAGCACTCATTTTATTCGAGGCGAAAAAGTACAGGGAACTTGAAAAATACCTTACCGACTACACAATGCACTGGGGTATAAAAGTAGTAGAACGTGCCTGGCAGCTGGGCGATGAGCTATGGACCAAATATGATGAACTCTTTTAAATTATTTCTATGACCACTCCACAACGCGGATTTGCATCCGATAACAATGCAGGCGTACACCCCGCTGTCATGAACGCAATGAGAGCGGTAAATGAAGGGCATGAGATTGCTTATGGCGATGACCAATACACACAGCAGGTTACACGGAAAATGAAGAAGATATTCGGAGACGATTCAGAGATCTTCTTTGTGTTCATTGGCACTGCAGCGAATGTGTTGGGACTTTCATCAGTCACGCAACCCTACAATGCAGTCATAACCACAGACACTGCCCATATCCATGTGGATGAATGTGGTGCACCCGAAAAATTCACAGGTTGTAAATTGCTGACCACGTCTACACCGGATGGAAAGCTTACGATCGACCTGATCAAGCAACATATGCATGGATTCGGGTTTGAGCACCATGCTCAACCCCGTGTTATATCCATTACCCAGTCCACCGAGCTGGGAACCCTCTACACTGTAGATGAGATCCGTGCCATTGCTGATTATGCCCACGAAAACGGGTTGTTGTTGCATATGGATGGTGCCCGTATCAGCAACGCTGCTGTAGCTCTGGATACTGGATTCTATGAAATGACCGGCGGGGCAGGGGTTGATGTGCTTTCATTCGGTGGGACCAAGAACGGGCTGATGTACGGAGAGGCTGTTGTCTTCTTTGATCAGCAACTGTGCACAGACTTCAAATACCGGAGGAAACAGGGCATGCAACTGGCTTCCAAAATGCGCTATATCGCCACACAGTTTGATGCCTTCCTCGAGAACGACCTCTGGAAGGAAAATGCTGCCCATGCCAACCATATGGCCCAAAAACTCCATGATGCGGTAAAAGATATTCCTTCAGTGGTAATTACACGCGCTGTGGAGGCAAATGCCGTGTTTGCAAAAATACCGGCATCCCTGATCCCTGAATTACAGGAAAAATTCTTTTTCTATGTATGGGACGAAGACACCAGCGAGGTGCGCTGGATGTGCTCATTCGACACAACGGAGGAGGATATCGAACGGTTCGCTGCGCTGCTGAAAAAGTTGATTAGTGCATTATAACGTGATACCTTCATTCGCCGCTGTGATTGATTCAACTTTGGTTTTAACAACAACGGTGTGTGCAATTAATATGACATTGCTGGCTACCTTCTGTAAATTTCGATTCCAACCCGGTCGATATGGTCCAATAAAGATGGCTCTTTGATAACGTGATAGTTGAGTACATCAAACTTATAGGGCATGTTGGTTTCCTCGTTCAGTGAATAATTTATTTGGCTAAGGGTATCAAAATCTAATTCATCTCCCTGAAGGGCAATATCAACATCGCTGCCATTTTTATAAGTATCTTTTGCCCGGCTACTATAAATTACTGCGCGCTCTACTTTGGGATGCTGGTTCAAGACAGATAGAATAACTTCCATATCTTTATCATAAAGTCCAAATTTATTTCTCATTCACTTTATACTTAGGGTCTGCTGAAAAAGTCTGTAGTGCATCAGCTACAAGGCGGTAAAGCGACGC
>CAYOSB010000323.1:0-4369 GCA_964406495.1 uncultured Bacteroidaceae bacterium
GCTGAAAGCACAGGGGATGGAAAAGATCATCGTCGATCTCCGTTCCAACGGCGGCGGGATCATGGATGCTGCCATCAAGATTGCCGACCAGTTTCTCGAGGACGGCAGACTGATCGTATACACCGAAGGACGGTCACGTCCGAGAAAGAATGATTATGCCACATCCAAAGGGTTGCTCAAAGAGGATGATGTGGTCATCATCATTGATGAGGCTTCGGCAAGCGCCAGCGAAATCCTGGCCGGTGCCATCCAGGACAATGATCGCGGGCTGATCGTGGGCAGAAGATCCTTCGGTAAAGGACTTGTGCAGGAGCAGATGACATTTTCGGATGGCTCTGCAATACGACTGACAGTTGCAAAATACTATACGCCCACCGGGAGAAGCATTCAGAAACCCTACGAAAACGGAAGAGAAGAATATTACAACGATATTTCAAACCGCTTCCTCCACGGAGAATTTGAAAACGAAGACTCCATCTCATTCAGCGATTCCCTGAAATTTATCACCCCCGGCGGAAGGACCGTTTATGGCGGGGGCGGAATCATGCCGGATGTATTCGTTCCGATCGATACAACATTCTACACTCCACTGCTGTCACGTGTCACCAACCTGGGACTGACACACAGGTTTGCCTTTCAGTATACCGATCTGCACCGCGATGAACTGAAGAAGATGACCACGCCTTCAGAGATCTCCGGTTACCTGGATGAACAGGAGCTGATGAAGGATTTTATCGATTACGCTGATTCTAAAAATATTGATTTCGACCGGGAAGATCTGGAGGTATCCGGAGACTATATCCTGACACAGATCAAGGCATACATTGCCAGAAATATTATCGATAATAAAGGATTCTATCCCATCATACGTGAAGTGGACCATACCCTGAATGTTGCCATAGACACGATCGCCTCAATGTAGCAACCAACTATTATTCTGAGTCTTACGGATTGAATCGCATTTTAATTAAACCTTTTGCACGATTTGCCATCCAAGTGTCAAATGATTGTTTAATTAAAATGTTAAGAAAAATGAAATCATTAAGAAAAGGTATAATCTCGACAACTTTTTTTGCATTGCTGACGATATCTCTGAGTGCACAGCCCGGACAGGGACGGGGATACGGACCCTGTGGCGGTGTAAACCAGGGAAATTTCAGGCAGGCTGGAATAGAAAACATTCTAACTGAACTTACCGAAGATCAGAAAGCTGCACTGGCTGAATTAAGAGCAGATCGGTACGAGCAGATGAAGGATTACAGGAACCAGATGGGTGAGATCAGGGCAAAACAACGAACCATCATGTCTGAATATGAAATCGATGAAAAAGCAGCAGCAAAGTTAATCGATCAGAAAACAGAACTGATGAACGAGCAGATGAAAACGCGTGTCGCCCACCGCGCAGAGGTTAACAAGATCCTTACCGAGGATCAGATCCTGAAACTGGAACAGCACCGCAGATACCGCCAGTTTGCCCAGAACGGAAACAGGAACAGGCAAGGCGGAAAAGGAAACTTCAGGCACAACGCTCCCCGCGGAAACAGGGGATACTTCGGACCAAATTGCCCGCAGGGTCGAAGAGGACCCAACCTGTAGATGAATAATGCTCTGAAAAATAACACCAGGCTGCTGCACATTGAGCTCGCCTGGTGTTTTTATTATTCCGGGAACCCACGTTAACAGGTTAACCTGTTTCATGATCTGCATTTTGAGCATCCAGATCACCCCGGGTACCTGTTATTCCAGTAACTCAAGATAAGCTGATATCCCCCGGTATGCATTTTCGGGCTCTTCAATGAATCCCATATGACCGGAATCATCCAGGATCATCACAGAAGCTTCAGGGGCAATATTTCGAAGTTTTTCAAAGACTTCCGCCCCGATATAATTATCCCTTCTTCCCCAGATCAACAAAGGCAGAGGCGAGGTCTTTCGCAAGAGTTCGGTATGATCCCGCCTGTTTTTCATCCCCTGTAGCAATGCAACGATTCCCTCGTCCGGAGTTCCTGCAGCAATCTGTTTTGCCCTGTTCACCAGGGGTGTAAGCCTGTTCAAATTTATATCTGCAAATCCCTTGGGAATGTTGGTGCGGATGATCTGCATTTTCTTGCCGCACATTACCAGGCTGATCTCACGGTCCCGGTTCAATTTCTTTTCGTCATTGTCCGCAAAACAGGTTGAATGGAACAGGCAATATCCTGCAGTTTTTTCGGGAAAGAGATGCAAGAATTCCATTGTGACATACCCTCCCATTGAGTGTCCAAAAACAACAACCTTTTTAACCTGCTCCGCATCCAGAACGGCTCCAGCCACACGGGCCATTTCTTCCATCTCGTGAACCGGCCCGAGAATCCCCGAAGCGCCATGTCCCGGAATATCCAGGCAAATCACCTTATAACGATCCGTAAACCTGTTTGTAAACCCCTCCCAAATTGCAGAAGATTCCAGGTACCCATGAAGAAAGAGCAACACCCTGCCATCACCTTCCACAGAATAATGCACCCTGGTCCCCTGGTATTCAATAGATTTTTTCATATCAACAATTTTATCAGAGTAAAGATAAGCGCACAGCGTATTGCACCATCCGGCAGAGTGAAGAGAATGAATGATTTAGAGTCAGGCTAAATAAGGTACTTATGGACTGGTAATCAGCTCCTCAAGCACATCAGGATCCACTGGAATATTTGCTGAAAGATTGACCGGTCCGTTCTCAGTGATCAAGACAGCATTCTCAAGCCTGATGCCAATACCTTCAGCCACGACATAGATTCCTGGTTCACAACTGAGAACCATTCCCGGCTTCAAAGGCATCGAACGATCAAAGCAGTCGTGCACATCAATTCCAATTGAATGCGAGGTCCCATGCCAGTAATAGTTTTTCCAAAGCGGACTGTTTTCTGGTTGCTTTTTCAATTCACTTAAACTATACAAACCAAGTTGCAGGTGTTCCTCTTCCCACAATTTTCCAACTTCCTGGTGCAGTTGCGTGAGTGTTTTGCCGGGCTGCATCATCTGAAAAGCCTGCTGCAACACCCTCAACGTAGCATCATACAACGCTCTTTGCCTTGGGGTGAATTTCCCGACGACAGGAATGGTCCTGGAAATATCTGATGCATAATATTGCCATTCCGCACCAAAATCCAGTAATACCAGTTCATTTTCCCTGCATATATCACTATTCTGTATATAGTGGAGCACAAGGGCATTTTTGCCCGAAGCAACAATCGGATCAAATGCATGGTCCCTGGCCCCATTGGACTGAAAAACATAGGTCAGCAATGCAGCCAGTTCATATTCCCTGATTCCGGGCCGGATATGTTGTAATACCTGGTTGAATCCTTCTGCAGTAATACTGATCGCTTTTCTGATCATTTCGATCTCTTCCGGTTCCTTGATCACCCTGATCCGGCTCATCAGCGGGGACAACTGGTGCTCCTCAAGATGCATGATTACAGATCCAACGCTGTTTCTTATCTCCTGTTCATTCGAAGGAAATAGTTGGTCTTCGCCCGGTCGGGGGGTTCCAAAATACACGGATTGACAACCCGAAAGCAGCTCATGCAAATCCCTTAACAAGTATTTTGCATACCTGATATCGCTGATACCGGATAGTTGCTCTGCCTCCCCGGCAGTCATGCGCGGACCATCCCACGTAACTGTTTTTTTATCGCTTTCAGGAATGTATAGTATTTCCCTGAACTTCCCTGCTGAGGGATCGGCAGCAAGGACCAGCGTGCAAAGTTCCTGGCGTATACCTGTGAGGTAATACATGTCGGAAGATTGCCGGTAGGGATAGGATTGATCTGCATTGCGCGGCATCGCCCTGTTGGAGGAAATGATTACTGCTGAAGCAGGCAATAACAACCCCTTTAATTTAGAACGACTCTTAATAAAAAAATCGGCAGGTAAACTTTCCATATTTAACAGCCTCATTCGCTGATTTTAAGCTATTTGTGCAACAGGCATTTTTATATGTTCATGCAATAGAGCATAAAATGAGCCTAAATAAATCAATATATTTGTTTTCACGGAGATAAATTCTCCTGATGCAAGTTAATTAACTTCTATTAATCTGTTGAATATGTCCAGTCTTTTTACATCATCCATCGGTAAAAAATTCCTGATGTCGCTGGCAGGGATATTTTTAATCACTTTCCTGCTTGTGCACCTGGGAATCAATTTATTGGTTATCCTGAATGATGATCCTATGGTGTTCAACCGGGCAGCACATTTCATGGGGACAAATAAGGTTATCAAAGTCTTCGAGATCGTCCTGTTTGGCGGATTCCTCCTGCACATCATTTATGCACTGATCATCCAGGTCCAGAACTGGCTCGCACGTCCGAAACGTTATCATAAGTTCACCAGG
>CAYOSB010000324.1:0-4309 GCA_964406495.1 uncultured Bacteroidaceae bacterium
AAACAGACGCTTCAGTCCTTTTTCAGATGCAGCAAGGGCTTCGTTGGAGAAGTCGAGTGTGCTGCGATAGTGGGCCTGCAGGATAAAAAACCTCACGGTCATCGGATCAAACGCTTGTTTCAGCAACTTATGGTTTCCGGAGAACAGTTCATCCAATGTGATGAAATTTCCCAGGGAGCGTCCCATCTTCTGCCCGTTGATGGTGATCATGTTGTTGTGCATCCAATATCGTACAGATTCATGTCCGTATCCTGCAACGTTCTGGGCGATCTCACATTCATGGTGCGGAAAGAGCAGGTCCATGCCACCTCCGTGAATGTCGATGGTTTCCCCAAGGTATTTTGCACTCATAGCGGAACATTCCAGGTGCCACCCGGGAAATCCTTCGCTCCATTCAGAGGGCCAGCGCATGATATGTTGTGGTTCCGCCTTTTTCCACAGGGCAAAATCGAGCGGGCTTTTCTTTTCCGATTGTCCTTCCAGTGCACGGGTGTTGGAGAGGAGGTCTTCTGTTTTCCGGCCGGAGAGTTTCCCGTAGGAATGGTCGGCAGCATATTTCTCGACATCGAAATATACGGATCCGTTTACTTCGTAGGCATAGCCGGCTTTGATGATCCTGCTAACCAGGTCCTGTTGTTCAATGATATGTCCGCTGGCACGCGGTTCGATGCTCGGTCGGAGCACTCCCAGGTCATCCATGTTCCGGTGGTAGGCATTCATGTAGTGTTGCACTACTTCCATGGGTTCGAGCTGCTCCAGCCGGGCTTTTTTGGCAATCTTATCCTCACCTTCGTCAGCATCATTCTCCAGGTGTCCCACATCGGTAATATTTCGAACGTACCTCACCTTAAAGCCCAGGTGGGACAAGATACGGAACAACACATCGAATGTAACCGCCTGCCGGGCATGTCCCAGGTGGGCATCTCCATAAACTGTTGGTCCACAAGCATAAAGACCCACAAAAGGAGGGTTTGCCGGTTCAAAGCGCTCTTTTGTACGGTGGATCGTATTGTATATATGCAGTGTATTTATCATAACTATTGTTAACAATTAGCAATAGGATGGGTAAAATTAGTAATTTTAATGCTAATCAACGGTCCCGGATACAAAAGGTATGTTTTAGCGGCAGATCGTTGTTCAATGTAAATCAAAATCATGGCAAGTAAAAGATCCAACCGGAGAAAAGGAAAATACACGATGGATAAGGCAATGACCCAGGTAATGGGTATTTTCACGCGCAATCCAAAAAAGACGTATAACTACAAGCAGCTATCCAAGCAATTGTTGCTTACAGAACAGCAGGACAAAGACATGGTGAATAATGCCCTGCACAACCTGGCCGATCAGAAGATGCTGGAGCAGGTGGATAAGGGAAAGTTCAGGTTGAAGGAGCGGCACGGTTATGTGAATGGTACCATCGACATGACGCAGCACGGATATGCTTTCCTGGGTTCCGATGAACTGGAACAGGATGTATTCATTGCCCGGTCCAACCTGGGTCGGGCGTTGGATGGGGACCTGGTGAAGGTGCATATTTATCCCAAGAAAAAGAATGATAACCGTTTGTCGGGGGAGGTGATTGAGATCATCGAGCGCGCGCGCGAAACCTTTGTAGGTGTCGTGGAGATCTCCAGGAATTATGCTTTCCTGCTGCCCGACAGCAATAAAATGCCATTCGATATTTTTATTCCGCTCGACAAGCTGGGCGGCGTGGAGCACGGGCAGAAAGCGATCGCCCGTATCACAGACTGGCCGGAAAAGGTAAAAAATCCATTCGGAGAAGTTGTTGAAGTGCTGGGTTACCCGGGAGAGAACGAGACAGAGATGCATTCCATTCTTGCAGAATTCGAGTTGCCCATGACATTTCAGCAGGAGGTGGAAGATGCGGCGGGAAATATCTCCGATAAGATTACCGCATCGGAGATTAAGAAGCGTCGGGATATGCGGGGAACGCCTACGTTTACCATTGATCCGGCAGATGCAAAAGATTTCGACGATGCCCTTTCGGTAAAGAAGTTAAAGAACGGCAACTATGAAGTGGGAATTCATATTGCCGATGTGTCGTTTTACGTGGAGAAGAATTCTATCGTGGACCAGGAGGCTTTTGACCGGGCCACTTCTGTATACCTGGTCGACCGCGTGGTGCCAATGCTCCCGGAGAAGTTATCGAACAACCTTTGCTCATTGCGTCCCAACGAAGACAAGCTCTGTTTTTCGGTGATCGTGGAAATGACCCCGGAAGCCGGGGTAGTGGATGAATGGTTCGGGCGTACCGTGATCAATTCCGATAAAAGGTTCGATTACGACCAGGCGCAGCAGATTATTGAGACAGGGAAGGGAGAGATGAAAGAAGAGGTGCTGTTGTTGCATGATATGGCTACGAAATTGCGCCAGACCAGGTACAAGGAAGGATCAATCAATTTTGAGCGTGATGAGGTAAAGTTCAACCTCGACGAAGAGGGCCGGCCCATCAGTGTGTATTTCAAAGTGCAGAAGGAGTCCAATCACCTGATCGAAGAGTTTATGCTGCTGGCGAACCGAAGGGTTGCGGAGTATGCCAGCCGGGGCGGGAAATATGAAAAGGAGGTTCCGAAGCAGGAGCAGAAAGCGGCGAAAAAGAATGCAAAGACCTTTGTTTACAGGATTCACGACTTGCCGGATTCGGAAAAACTTGAATCGTTTACGCTGTTCATCAGGAAGTTCGGATACGAGCTGAAGCTGGGAAACAATCACCAGGTGGCTGTTTCGATGAATCGTTTGCTGAACGGTGTGAAGGGGAAAAAAGAGCAGCATGTAATCGAGAATATGGCGCTCAGGGCAATGGCAAAGGCGCGTTATTCAACCAATAACATCGGGCATTACGGGCTGGCTTTCAAGGATTACTCACATTTCACTTCTCCGATCAGGCGTTATCCAGACCTGATGGTACACCGACTCCTTGCGCATTACCTGGCCGGAGGGGAATCGAAAAAGGCAGACAAATATGAGAGCAGGTGTGAGCATGCTTCCGAGATGGAGCGCAAAGCAATTGAGGCAGAAAGGGCTTCCATCAAGTATAAGCAGGTTGAGTTCATGCAGGACAAGGTGGGACAGGAGTTTGACGGGGTGATTTCCGGGTTGACCGACTGGGGGATCTACGTGGAGATCGTCGAAAACAAATGTGAGGGAATGATCTCACTGCAGGGATTGGTAGATGATTTTTACGAATTTGATGAAGATGATTACAAGATTGTCGGGCGCCATTCAGGAAGGGAGTTCCAGATCGGTGATCCCTTGAAAATTGAGGTTACCAATGCCAATCTTTCACGACGCCAGTTGGATTTCAAACTGGTAGATGATGAGGAGAGCGGGAAAAATTAGCGGGAATATGCAAACGAGAATAGGTCGCTGTATTTGTATATGCTGACAATCTGTACTATTTTTATTGGGAATTCATTCCTGTTGCCATGGTAGTTGTAAAGTCTGAAATACGTTCAGCCATCGTAAACACAGCCCGAAAGGTCTTTTCACGGAAAGGGTATCGCCATACCACCATGGAGGAAATTGCACGTGCTGCCAACATGGGTAAAAGTTCAATTTACTATTATTATAAAGGCAAGGAAGATATTTTCGAAGCGGTGGTTGTAAAGGAGGCACAGGAACTCAAAAGACAGCTTATCAGGGTGATCAGTTCAGGAAACACACCCATTGACCGTTTGAAGGATTACATTATGTTCAGGCTCTATCATGTAAAGACCGTATCGAATTTTTATGCGGTCCTGAATGAAAACGATTTCGGGCAAATGAAATTTGTGAAACGGGTGCGTGAGAAATTTGAGGAAGAGGAATTTAAAATGGTGCGTGACGTACTGGAGAAGGGAATGAGTGATGGCGCTTTTGAGATCAACAATGCTGAAATCGGGGCAATGGCTTTTACAACGATGCTGAAAGGACTGGAGCTTCCCCTGTTCCTGAATAAATATTCCCGTTCTGAAAAGGAAAAATTGCTTGACGACCTGGTGCGGGTCATTTTCTATGGAATCATCAAACGGGAACCCTGATCAATTCCAAAAACATATTCAATTCTGAATCGCTGTTATTTCAACCATGCAGGAATGGTTTCTATGCACGGGAAGGTGGTATATTTGCATGGCAAATTTTTCTTCATAACAGGACTTACATGAAGGAGAACGCAATGGGTTGAATAATCATAAAATAATTATATAATGAAAATACATTTTTGGAAACGGATGCGTGGGTTTTTACGTACGACATTTATCGGTGGACTGGTGGCCTTGCTGCCCATATCGATGGTGATCATCCTGTTCAG
>CAYOSB010000325.1:0-4305 GCA_964406495.1 uncultured Bacteroidaceae bacterium
ACAGGTTATTAACAGTTGTTAATTACTTTTCAAAACAAGGAACCATCGAAATGGTAGTCTACCGGTTTGATGATCCCGGGATCATGGGGATCGCCGCCTGTTCCCGAGATGGCCTTACCTATGGTATATGCATTCATTTCAGCAGCATTGTAGGGTTGCAGGAGCTGTTTTTTCTTTTCCTTATCAAGTGCTGTCGAGATCCAGTCAGACTCATCACGGGAGCTGAGGATCACCGGCATTCTTTTTTTGCTGTTGTGGATTTTTTCCATAAGGGGATTGGCACGCGTGGTTACAACAGAGAATGTCTGCAGCTGCTGATGGGTTTCGGGATCAGTCCACCGATCAAAGATGCCGGCCAGGGCAAAGAGCTGATTTCCTTTTTCCCAAATGTACCAGGGGACTTTCTGTCCGGATACATGTTGCCACTCAAAGAAGCCGGTGACCAGTACCAGGCAACGTTGTCCTGCTGCAGCTTTTTTGAAGGATGGTTTATCATCAAGGGATTCTCCCCTTGCATTATAGGTTCCGGTCCGTATCTTTTCGGCCTGTTTGAGATCCCTGACCCATGCAGGGATCAGCCCCCACTGCATCAACCGGACTTTTCCAGGTTCTTGTTGCGTGATCACCGGGATCATGGGATTTTCGAATGCTTTAAAGAAGTATCTGAAATCGAAGTCCGACAAACCGGAGGAATCCACATTAAATCTTTTTTCAATGGCATCCCTGGTGGTTTTGATACTGATGGTAAAACACATGTTGCGCTTGTTATTATTGGTTCACTGGTCGCTTTAAAAAAAAGTCTGTTTTCTGTAAACAAAGCGGATTCCTCTATTGTTTAGCAACTGGAAACACCATTTCAATTGAATACTAAACAAAAAATATTACCTTTTTTCCCACTTGGGGTATTTCTTTTTCCCGGGGAGGATCTCCCCTTGCGGATTTTTGAGCCGCGGTATCTCCAGTTGATAGATGAGGCCCGGCAAGAGGGATTTACCTTTGCGATTCCTTTTTTTAAGGACAATGAGATCATGGAATATGGATGCGAGGTGAAGTTGCAGCAGGTGGTTGCAGAGAGTGAACAGGGCCGCAAGGTCATCACCGTCGAATCTGTCGCTCTGCTGCGGATCCACAGCTATACTTCCCAGATGGCAGGAAAGCTTTATGCTGGCGGGAATGTAGAGGTCCTTCCTCCTTCGCCGCCCATAAAGAGCAGTGCATTGATGAACATGGTGATCAATTATACGGAGCATTTCGACAAGGATTTCCTGGAATCATTCAACAGCAATGAACTGCGTTATTATGATATTATCAAATCTTTAAACCTTTCTTCTGAGGACAAATATCGTTTTGTGATGCTCAGTTGTGATGAAAGCCGGGAGCGTTTCCTGGTGCGGCAGATCCAGTACCTGACCCTGATCCGTCAACAGGAAAAGATGCTGGATGACGATTTCCGGCTGAATTGACGCATCGTTGGTGAATACAATCATTTCCCGTATATCCGGTTCTTGATCTGCTGCATATCCTGTTTCAGTCCCGCCACTGTCCGTACCAGCTCATTTTCCGGCAGCACCGGCTCCGGAAGTTCCTGGCTGATGAAATGGACGAATTTCCATACTTCCCTGATATCCTTCACCATCACATCGAATGGTTCATATACAGGATTGAGAGAATAGAGGGTCAACCTCCCTTGGTCAGCAATTTTATTTTCCACCACTTTGAATACGATCCCGTCATCGAGCGTGAGTACGATGCATGCTTCCCCCGTAACGATGCCGTTCCAGTCCAGCACAAATTCACCTGTCACAAATGCTTTGTCAGGTATGGGCAGCATCGAATCGCCGTTCAGCTGGAAGGTGCGGTATTTCTTATCCTTAGAAAGAAATGGAAGGTTGAATACCGGGAGTTCACTGATATACTCCGGGTCGGCAAAACCATTGGTATACCCGGCCCGCGCTTTCTCATTGACCAGCTCGATGTTCTCCTCGTTGCTGCTGTTCACCGTTGAGGAAAGAATGCGCAGGTTCCCGCCCCGCAGGAATACATCATCGCCGTTTTCCAATTGGTAGAGCTGTGACTCTGACAGCTGGGAGAGGTCAACCCTGAGCAGCGTGTCGACAGCCATATTGAAATACTTCGCGAACTGCAGCAACACCTCTATGCCCGGCTCTGCCACCCTGTTTTCATACCCGCTGAGTGTTGACCGTTTCATCTGCAGGATGGTTGCAAGGTCATCCTGTGTCTTGTTCCTCCGCTTTCTCAGCAACTTGATATTTGAATGAAAATACATAGCTGTTTTTTTGTTAAAAACATTGCGCATTGTCAATCGATTGATTATATTGTAATCACCAGATTGATTAAATACTAATCAAATATACCGGATGTTTTTGAAAAAAGCAAATTGGGAAGCGGATTTTTTCAATCCCGGTCGCGTTTCCTGGACAAAAAGTAGCATATAATAAATGGAGCGTAGTATTGTGCATATGGACCTGGATACATTTTTCGTATCCGTGGAGCGATTGCAGAACAGCAAATTGATCGGCAAACCGGTGATCATTGGCGGGGCTTCCGACCGGGGTGTGGTTTCCAGTTGCAGTTATGAGGCGCGGCGGTTCGGGGTGCATTCGGCGATGCCCATGAAGATGGCGCGTGCCTTGTGCAGTGAAGCGGTTATTGTGCGGGGCGACATGGACAATTACAGCAGGTATTCGAAACAGGTCACGGAGGTCATTGCTGAAAAAGCGCCTGTATATGAGAAGGCTTCCATCGATGAGCATTATCTCGATATTTCGGGGATGGACCGTTTTTTCGGGTGCATGCAGTGGACCGGCGAATTGCGGGAGCAGATCATCCGGGAGACCGGTCTGCCGATCTCGTTCGGGTTGTCAGTGAACAAGACGGTCTCCAAAATCGCCACCGGGGAGGCGAAGCCGAACGGTGGAATCGAAGTCCCCCACCCTACGGTCCCGGGATTCCTCTCCCCGCTTTCCATCCGGAAGATCCCTATGATCGGCAACAAGACTTACCACCTGCTCCGGTCGATGGGTATTTCCAGCATCGGCACCCTGCGCATGATCCCTGCAGAGATGATGGAGGGTTTGCTGGGGAAGAACGGGACCGTGATATGGAAAAAGGCCAACGGCATCGACCCCACCCCCGTGATGCAGTACTCGGAGCGGAAATCGATCGGCGCGGAGCGGACCTTCGATCGCGATACGATGGATGTGAACGGGCTGAAGGACCTGCTGGTGTCGATGGTGGAAAAACTGACCTTCCGGTTGCGCAAAGAGGAGAAGCTGACCTCATGCATCACCGTAAAGATCAGGTATTCCAATTTTGACACCCATACACTGCAGCAAAGGATCGGTTACACTTCGTTCGACCATGTGCTGATCCCCATGGCAAAGGAGCTTTTCGACCGCATCTACCAGCGGCGCATGCTCATACGGCTGATCGGCGTGCGATTCTCCGGGCTTATCAGGGGCGTGCAGCAACTGGACCTGTTCGAGGACACCTCGGAGATGGTGCGGCTCTACCTGACCATGGATACGTTGCGCAAGCGCTTCGGGTCCGGCGCCGTGCGTAGGGCCAGCGGGATCCAGCTGCGGGAACTGGAGGAAAAAGCCTCCCACGACGAAAAGGAAAGTGAAGAAGATGCCGCCACCAGGCGTCAGCAGGTGGACAACCTGAAGAACAGGCGGTGGGGATACTGGAGGTGAGCAGGCATATTGTCCCTGGCTGGCCTGGTGGAGATTGGTGAGACTTCCTGGCTGGGCTACAGACTTGTCACTCCTGGCGGGGCTGGGAGACATACATGCCGCCTCTAATGGGGCTGGGCTGTGCCGGGAAAGCCCTGTTAAGGGCGACATTTCCAGCTCCGTTAGGAACGACATGTCTTTAGCCAGAAGTATGCAATAAAGAAAATCAAGCCCTGTAAGGGTGAAAATATCTTTAGCAAGAGATGTACCTGAACTGTCATTCATATTACAGCCTGCGTTATGGCACCATGGCGGTGGAGACCCTGGTGGACGAGGCGGCCGGGCTGGGGATCGATTCCCTGGCGCTGACCGATATCAACAATTCCACCGGGCTGGTGGATTTTGCCAGGTGCTGTAACGAAAAGGGACTTCATCCCATTGCCGGGATCGAATTCAGGAACGGCGATACGTACCTCTATACCGGCATTGCCAGGAACGGGAACGGATTCCGTGAGCTGAACGAATTCCTTTCCTACCACAACGAGGCCAAGCTCCCCTTCCCTGCTTCGGCTCCACCCATGCGCGATACCTGGTTCATCTACCGGTTCGG
>CAYOSB010000326.1:0-4302 GCA_964406495.1 uncultured Bacteroidaceae bacterium
GATATGGCCTGCCACATCCTGGACCCGGTATTTATGGGGTTGAAGCTGGGCCATCCCAATGCGGTACAGGCCAGTTCTACCCAATTCAACACGGAAAGTCCGCCACAGGCAGAGGTGGTCCACTATAAATTCCCGGCCCGGAAGAACATGCCTAAATTTGCAATGCCCGCTGTTCATGTTACATGGTACGATGGCGGCATGATGCCTGAAAGGATCCCGGAAATGAAAGCCGGTGAGATGATGGGCGACAGAAGCGGTGGTGTGATCTTTGAAGGAAGTAAAGGAAAGATCATGTGTGGGACATATGCAAGAAATCCAAGGATCTGGATCGATGGCGAGGAGGTAACCAATGCATATGAAGCTCCAAAAGTATTGCGCCGTGTTGAGGTTTCCCACGAAATGGACTGGGCCCGCGCCTGCAAGGAAAGCCCTGAAAACAGGGTTGAGGCCAGCTCGAATTTCAACTATTCAGGACCACTCAATGAAATGGTCGTAATGGGGAACCTGGCAGTGCGGCTGCAGGACCTCCAGCGTGAATTGCAGTGGGATGGTGAGGAGATGAAGATCACCAATATCGATGAGGACGACGAGGTGAGGATTGTCAGCAAAGATACATTCTATATTGAGAGCGGACACCCGCACTTTGAAACTGAATACGCAACTGTGAAGGCGAAGCCTTTCGCTGAAAAAATGGTCAAACATGAATACAGGGAAGGCTGGAAGCTGAAATAATCAATTTTGTATAAAGTATTTTAAAAGGCTGCTTTGGGTGTTACCCGGGGTGGCCTTTTTTTTTAGGGTGCATACTATTTACCGGCAGATTGCCCGAGCAGTTTGATGACCTTGCTGGTCACAGAATGGGCCAGCCGGGCATCCGAGGCCTTCAGAAATGACATGCGTTCAATGATCCGGTGATACAGTGGAGTGCCCGTCCGGATACCGCTTTTGTTCAGTATCACTGAAGTACGTTCCTGCAACTGTTGCCAGGTCTCTGGCAGCTGTCGTTCCCCTTCCAGGGGTGCGTGTTCTGTTTCAAATGTGGATCGTTCCCGATCTGCTGATGATTTTTCCCCTCCTGAATATTGGGGTATTCCGGGGAAATGGCTGTGTTCGCCATGAGTGGGCTCTATTCCGGTACCCTGCATTCCCGCATTACCCATACTGGTGGATCGCAGCAGTCCCGATAATTCATACGCAATGACCATCACCGATTGCGCAAGGTTCAGTGAAGGGTGCGAGGTGGCCATCGGAATGGTGACTCCTGAATTGGCATGCAACAATATGGAATTAGGCAGCCCACTTTCTTCGGTTCCGAAAACAATCCCGATCCGGCGGGTGACCGGTATCTTTTCAGCAAGAAATGCTTGCAGCCGACCGGAAGGGATGTAATCCACCTTGGCACTTTTCTTCTTCGCGGTGGTGCACACTATGAAATCGATATCGGCAACTGCCGCTTCATAGGTGGGGTATACCTTGCTGTTTTCCAGGATGTCAAGCGAGCCATGTGCCATCATCCTGGCCTCATCCGCAAGATGATTTGCCGGATCAACCAGTCGCAGTTCAGTGAATCCCATAGTCTTCATGGCTCGCGCAGCGGCACCGATATTTCCGGGTACTGCCGGTTTGTACAAAATAAAACAGAAGCTGTGATCAGCCATTCGGAATTACTTTTCGGATTTGTTATTCAAAGATAATCAAGATATTTATGTATTTTTCTGCAAAACAATGTCATGAATACAAAGTGGATGCTATTATTCTTACTGTCGCTCTGGATTCCGGCCTGCGGACCAGGAGAAGAACAGGTGATCAGGCAGTCGGTAATAAGACACATGGAGCATTATCCTTCATCCACATTGCAGGATCTCTACAACTTTTATTTCCAGGATTATTTTGGCCCCGGACATTTGATTACCGATCCTGAAGCAGCTGAGAATTATCTTGATTATGAGCTGCAGCAGGATGATTATAAAGATACCGTGATGCTTTTTCCAACCGGACACAAAGGAAATTTTGTCCGGGTCAACCTGCAACTCATAAAAAATGGTACCCTTTCAAAAACTGAATTCATGAAACACTTTCTTCGGAGTGCAAATGGGGTTTCGGGAATTTCAATAGAACAGTGGAAGGAAGAATGGGACAGGATCCTCGCAGTTATCGAACAGGTGTCACCCGGGCTTCCAGGATTCAGGGAGGACCGGCAGGCCATAGATTCATTACTTGCAAAAGGGGAATATGTGGTTCATCATAGCCCGCTTTTCATGGAAACCTACCATCCCCATTACAGGATCATTCACAGAGATGAATTAGAAGACCATTTTGCAATATATCTTTCAGATCGATGATTTAGATGCTTCCCCGGGAACTTACAATGATAATTTACCTGCGAAAATGATGCTTCATTTCTTTTGAATTTTTGCTGCCTTTTTCTTTCCCTGCAGGTCAACAGGATTCTCAGGTAGTGATGTTCAGAGTGTTCTCAAAGCCTTGATGATGTGATGGGCCCTGGCTTTGTATCCCGCTGAATTATTGGGTGACTGGTCTTCAATGACCGTAATGAACTCATTCGTGAATTCAGGATACACTGTGGCAATCTTCAGCAACATTTCCATGCTGTATGCTTTAATAGCCACTGGCACCGATTCTTTCTCCAGCCATGAAAGGCAGAGATCTGCAGCGATGCCCTGGAAATCTTCCGGGATCCCGTACCTGGAAAGCAGCCTGAGTGCACTCCGCGTCACACCATCGGGATGTTGTCGTGGGATCTCCTTCCATATGTTTACAATATACCCCTCCGCCAGCCAGGGGTGCACCTCAGACAGGTGGTCCATGATCCACGCAGCACGCCAGCATACAGGCATCTCACGAGAAAATGCATGATCGTAAAGGGCCTTGAATTTGCCAGGATCCGGACCAATGATCTTTCCGATCTCCTCTTTTTTGAGAGATAGTATTTCGTGTGTCAGGAATTCTTTGAGGACCATCAACCCTGCGCTTATTTTATTGCCTCCTGAACCTGTTTGGATACGTTCTCTTATTCTGATTTATTTTCCACACCGGATGCGTCTTCCCCTTCTGATTCGTTTTTCTCTTCGGGCATCATACCACTCATGTCCATGATCGTGTATCCCATGGTATTAAATGAATTCTTCTTATTGAGATCGATGTCGGTAACGGTCATGACACTCCTGTCACCATCTTTCTTATCTTCAATGATGTATTCCATCACTACCCCGTCGGTATAATAGGCATAAGCAAACAGACCGGCGAAGGAAGAGTTCTTCATATACGTCTTTTTCATCTCCTTGTTCAGGTCCCTCGTCACCCACATGGTCACAGTTTCTTCCTCATCGTCAATGACATATTCCTCGCAGCTGTATCCCAGGATCTTTTTGGTTTTGCCGGTTCTATAGGATGCATACGAATCTACCACTTCAGTGTCATCTGCATCAAGATCTTCCCCGGCATCTTCGGCAATCGCTTCTGCCTGCTCGGGTGTGAATGCAATGGCAAAGCCAGTTTTCTCACCATCTGTATCTGACAGTGTGACCATCAGGTTGTTATCTGTATCGAAGATCATCAGGGAATAATCATCCTGCTCGGGAGTTTTGAAATGCATGCCATAATCAAGTGATTTGGAATCTACATAGGTGGTGTACACGGTACTTTCTTCCGTTTCCCCGTCCTCAAACTCTGATACAGTCATTTCTATATACCCGTCGAATTCATAAAGAGGTTTCACATTTGCAGTTCCTGTGGACATACCCATCGCATTCAGGTAAGCATTCCTGGCAGCCCTCGAACTTGCCGACGAAGCAGATCCTTCACCGCCTGAAGCGGAAGAAGCATTTACTGAGGAATCAGTGGAGTCGGACGTTTCGTCAGATTTTCCAAAAAGCTTATTAAATGCTTTGTTTACTTGTTTTTCAACGGCTTTGTCAGCTTCATCTTCTATACGCTCTTCGGTTTTGTCTTCGGCTTTATTGGCAGCTTTATTGATCAGCCGGGTGACTACCTGTGAATAGGAGGTGGAGGTGAGTGCAGCAATACATAATGTGAGTGAAAGAGTGACAATTTTTTTCATTTCCTTAGAATTTTAAGTTCAGATCATCGCATGGCAAACGTTCAATAAACTGGTAATCTTCATGATCAATTCCAGCCCTTTGCTGTTGTAAACATATTGTTGTTAGAACAAAAAAAGAAAAACAGATCACGCTAACAGGGCGCAGCATCAACAAATTTAAGGAATAAATATTTAAGAAATGAAATTTGAAGCACTACAAAAAGGGACGTTGGTCAAAAGAT
>CAYOSB010000327.1:0-4250 GCA_964406495.1 uncultured Bacteroidaceae bacterium
GACGATTTCGATTTCGGTGAGCATGCCTATAAGCAGTTGATTGTCTGGGATCCCGATCAACAGGAGATCCTTGGCGGATACAGATTCCTGATCTGTAACAAAGCGCCCTCCCCTGCAGATGGGGCAGCAAAGCTGGCCACTGCCAAACTTTTTCATTTCTCGGAGGAATTTAAAAAAGAATATTTGCCGCACATGATCGAGCTGGGCAGGTCGTTTGTCCAACCCATGTATCAATCGACCAACCTTCGCAGGAAGGGATTATATGCCCTTGATAACCTTTGGGACGGATTGGGAACCCTGGTAATGGACCACCCGGAGATCAAATATTTCTTCGGCAAGGTAACCATGTACCTGCATTACCACCAGCATGCTCGCGATATGATCCTTTATTTCCTGAACAAGCATTTTCCCGATCATGACAAACTGGTGGTTCCAAAAGAGCCGCTGCGGGTATTGATGGATCCGAAAAAACTGGATGCTATTTTCACTGGCTCTGATTACATGGAAGATTACAAAATACTTTCCAAGGAGGTACGGGCCCTGGGAGAATCCATTCCTCCGTTGATCAATGCCTACATGAGCCTATCTCCCTCCATGCGCTCATTCGGAACTGTGATGAACCACAGCTTCGGAGAGGTGGAAGAGACCGGAATAATGATCACCGTAAATGATTTGTACAAAAACAAAGTGGAAAGGCATCTTTCCAATTACGTGCCGAAACACCTGAGGATGATCAAGAACATGAGTTTAAGGGATACTTACCTGAATGACCTGTTCAAAAGGTTCAGGTTCAATAAGCACGAGAATTAATCCCTTCAATGTAGTTGATGAACGAGGTATTGACCACCTTATTTCCACCCGGTGTGGGATAATCACCTGTAAAGTACCAATCCCCCAGGTCATTGGGAATTGCTTCATGTAAATTTTCGATACTCTGGTAGATGATTTTCACTTCTGCGGATATCTCCCGGGATGTCAGTAGCTGTGCGATCTTATCAGAGATTTGCTGTGCAGTAAAAGGTTTATAGATATCCTTTACATAGTTGACAATATGCTCTTTGGGCTCATGTCGCTGGGCCACTGATTTTTTATATACCTCGTTGATGACATGCTCCTGTCCGTGCTCTTTAAGCAGTGCAATCGCGGCCTGGAAAGCAATGAAATCTCCCAGTTTTGCCATGTCAATTCCATAGCAGTCAGGGTACCGGATCTGGGGCGAAGAAGAGAGCACGATGATCCTCCGTGGACCCAGCCTGTCGAGTATCTTGATAATACTTTCGCGCAGGGTTGTCCCGCGGACAATGGAATCGTCGATGATCACCAGGTTATCAATCCCCCTTCTGATGGTCCCGTAGGTAATGTCATACACATGGTTAACCAGGTCCTTCCTGCCCTTATCCTGGGAAATAAAGGTACGCAGCTTGATGTCTTTTATGGCCACCTTCTCCACCCTGGGGCGTTCTGAAATGATCTCTGCCAGTTCATCATCATCCATGTCCCCGTTGACTTCCCTGATTTTGCCTATCTTCTCTTTGATCATATGATCCTCGATACCGGCGACCATGCCGTAAAATGCCGATTCGGAAGTATTGGGTATGAATGAGAAAACCGTATTCCTGGTATCACCATCGATGGCATCTATGATTGCTGGAACCAACAATCTGCCAAGCTTCTTTCGTTCGCTATATATATCCCTGTCACTGCCCCGTGAAAAATAGATCCGCTCAAAGGAACAAGATCGTTTTTCGAACGCCTCCCTGATCTGCGGATGCTGAATAGTGCCGTCTTTTTTGATTACCATGGCACTCCCGGGTTCGAGCTCGTGGATCTGGTCCGCTTTGAGATCCATCACAGTCTGGATCACCGGGCGTTCAGAAGCAACAATTGCGATCTCATCGTCGTGGTAATAATAAGCAGGCCTGATGCCCCATGGATCACGCATCACAAACGCATCCCCGTGTCCCAGCATTCCGGCGATGGCATAACCACCATCCCACCTCTTGGATGCATCGGCAAGTATTTTCCCCACATCCAGCTTTTCTGAGATCAGCTCAGTGATATCCTTATTTGTATATCCTTTTTTCTTAAAATCATCAAAAAGCTCCTGGTTCTCCTTGTCCAGGAAGTGACCAACCTTTTCCAGCACTGTAACAGTATCCGTAAAATCTTTGGGCGACTGTCCCAGTTCCACCAGCCGGTCAAATAATTCATCGACATTCGTAAGATTGAAATTCCCGGCGATCACCAGGTTGCGCGTCTTCCAGTTGTTCTGACGCATGACCGGATGCAGGTTGTCAGATGAATTGCTGCCAAAGGTTCCATATCGCAGGTGACCAAGGTACAGTTCTCCTACAAAAGGAAGGTTTGATTTTGCCCAGCTTGCATCATCCACAGATTTCGGATGTTTCCGCTCTGCTTTCCTGAAATTTCCGTAAACGGATTTGAAAATATCGTTGATTGCATCGCTCTTTGAGGACCTGAGACGGTTGAAATATTTCTTCCCGGGAGGCACATCCATCTTTAAACTTACAAGTCCTGCACCATCCTGGCCCCTGTTGCGCTGTTTCTCCATCAGCAGGTAGAGTTTCTGCAACCCATATTTCCATGAGCCATATTTCAGCTGATAATATTCCAACGGTTTCAGCAACCGGATCAATGCGATACCGCACTTATGATTAATTTCGTCGCTCATAGGTCTTACGCTGGCAGCGTATTATTCATCAATTACAATGTTATCCTCCACAATGAATGCATCCGGAAAATCCTTGCGCACAATATCCAGTATCTTCAATGCATCCCGCCTGGTCCTGAAATCCCCGACATAGACCTTGTAATAAGAATCTTCATAATCAGGATAAATTGCGATCTGCGGATGCAGTGACAGGAACCTGGCCCGCACACGCATTTGTTCATCCTTGGCGCCCTGACCGATATCAGAAAAGATCCTGATCCTGTATCCTTCTATTCCCCGGTTTTTACTATTGTGCACCAGGTGTTTTTTATAATTCTCCAAAATAAGGCTGTCCATGCGGATCATCACCTGTCCATTCATCTCCCGCTGCTGAAGACGTTCAAGGGCATCGGTTGCAGTTACAGCTGAATTAGGGCCTTGCGCAGCAGCAGCAAAACTGATCGTCATGGCTGAAATGAAAATTATAAAAAATCTCATGGTCGTAAATCGTGGTTCAAAAATAGTTAAAATTGTATTCTATTTAAATTTACAGCCAAAATAATAAGTACTTTCGCTGTATGCCTCAAGAACGAAGAAATCTGCGCATTATTGAGATTGCCACGGGCCTCATGCTCATTCTTTCTGTTCTTACAATGCTGGTCTCGGTCCTCCTGGGTTTTGATTACACCTTACCGAATGCCACATTTAGTGAGGATATCGACTTCCTCAAGGATAGCATCAACCGTCAGCAAGCGAGTGCAATCGCCTGGCTTGTCGCTGCCGGGGTCAACCTGGTTTTTCTGCCGGTTTACCTGCTCATGTTCCACAGGTTCCAGATCGGGATGCACATACTGAACAGCTTTTTTATACTTGCAATGGCATTTTTCTTTTTCACACTGGGAATCAGGGAATTATACATTGCAGATATCACGGCGAAGTTGATTGGAACCGACCCGGCAGTAGGTGATGCCCTTACCACGGAAATATTGCGTTCAATCAGGCAGGTCCATTTGTATCTCAAGCTTGGCTTGACCTCTTTCGGTGCATTTGCTACCATTTTTACCGTTTCCAGGTTCAGTGAAGTAAAATTTCCTGTGTTTGGCAGTACCCTGACCTTCCTGGCGGCGCCTGTGGTGATCACCTTTACCTGGCTGAACCCCGACCATCTTTTGATGACATCTTCTCTTGCTGTTGCATGGACCGGACTGCTTATCATTGGTGCAAGGTTTGTTACGCTGGGGCTTAAAGAGAAAATACTGCCGGGAGCCAAACCGGCAACACCTAAATCCCCGGATTAATATGGAGAAAAAAAGAATACCGAACACGGAAATACCTGAATCCCTGGTTCCTGATCCTGCATCCAGGGAATTTCTGTTTGCGCTGATCAATACACTCCCTGGTGTAGCAGCCGTCCTGGATAATGACCGGAGACTTGTCTTTTGCAACAGTAACCTGAAAAATTTTATGGGAGACAGGAGCCTTGAGTCAGCATTTAATCTGCGACCGGGCGAAATATTTCAGTGTGTGAATGCTCACAAAACACCCGGCGGCTGCGGCACTTCGGAAAAATGTGATTTCT
>CAYOSB010000328.1:0-4231 GCA_964406495.1 uncultured Bacteroidaceae bacterium
GGGTAACTTGGGGGGTAGGATCTCTCATGGCTGGGAAGGTCATTCTTAAGAAATTGTCTGAAAATACAAAGCATTTTTTGTCATAACTTTCAAGTATTCGGGGTACACCAGATCCTAATTGTTCAACCATTCCCAAATCTTTAAAAATCCTCATAAGTTCTTTATTCCGAGGTACGGAAAATCCTAAGAAGAATTCTTCTTGACTTAAACCATCCGGCAAACCCCCAGCAGATGTTATTTCAATCCTATCAGGGAAAATTTCAAATTTCGGAGGAACCTCCCTGGTAAAATCATTATGTACAAAAGCATTTATTATCGCTTCACGAAGTGCAACTGAATCCCATAGTCTTTTGTTAATCCTTTCTTTCGAGGTAATTTGTGTCAA
The DNA here is from genome assembly GCA_964406495.1 of uncultured Bacteroidaceae bacterium. Lineage (GTDB taxonomy): Bacteria > Bacteroidota > Bacteroidia > Bacteroidales > M55B112. The sequence goes on from CAYOSB010000328.1 coordinate 386, forward strand.
TGTGGGATTTTCTATTTCAATTTTATCAATAACCTGCTTAGCTGCCCGAATCAGGCATCCATTACCATATTCATTACTTTCTTTAAGATCTACTCTCGTTTTGCCACTATATTTAGCAACTTTAATTGATGTGGAATTATTATCTGCAAGCAAGTAAGCGACATAGTTATATTTTCCTGAATCAGTAAGCAGCTCAAGATTCGAGGCAAACTGTTCATTTAGAGAAAGACCAGCTGATTCATAATAGATCCTGAGTTGTTCAAACTTGAGATCCTGTTTATATGATACGATTCGTCCCAGCGAGTTTCGAATACGTTTTGCGAAAAGCTCATCAATTATTTTCTGCGACATTGGTTCAGCAGCCGTACCAATTCGCATGAAACAACCTTTTTCAGTCATACCATATTTCTTTTTGTAATATGGTTTTTCTGGGCCACTGGCAATAGTGATTTTAATAATATCTTTATTCTTTTTCTTTTCAGCTTGAATATCAAATAATCCCATACAAGACGGGAGGATGTTATTCTTAATCCTGTCTTTCAGCTTCAACATGTCTCCATCAAGATCTTTTACTCCTAATACCTTGCCTTCTTTGTCAATGCCAATGAATATAATTCCACCTTCATGATAGTTCAAAAAGGCTATTACTTCCTTTTCGATATCGACATTTGAATTAAGTTCCTGTTTATATTCTATGCGGTTTGTTTCTGACATATTATTTCAATAGTTTATTATAATACCTCTTTCTCTGCTTAAACATTTTCTCAAAATACTCAATTTTCACATCCCTGTAATCAAATATCACGGGTTGTTTTTCTGATCGTTGTATTCTTCCAATGTATTGTATTAGTTTTCCTTCAAAGGCGAAAGGATAAACAATAAATAAACACTCTAAATTGCTAATATCTATTCCTTCTCCGAAGTATTGGCCAGTTGATATCACAATCTTGAAATGTCCCTGTTTTATTTGGTCTATCTTGCTTTTCCTGGAAACCTCTGAGTCTTCTCCATGGATTGTTATTGTTTCATATTTGTCTTTTAGGTAAAGATTCAAAATATCAACGTGTGATTTCCTTTCAGTTAGAATCAGAATAGTCTTAAAACGATTGGCATTCTCTTCAATATCTTTTATTATTAAAGAATTGCGTTGTGTATCATGTACAAGAATTCGTGAAATGGTTTCGTATTGATCGACTTTGTAATCAAATGGGGCATACAGGTCGGTTTCTATAATGTTTATCTCAGTGCGGAGATTCTTTTTCGCAAGATATTCCTGCTGATTTACCTCGTGAAGAATATTGCCAATAAATACAAAGATTAGTTTCTCGTCATTAGTTTTTCGTTTTGGAGTTGCAGTTAATCCATATAGATAGAATGCATTGAAGTTAACAATTGTCTCCCTGAATGATTTTGCTGGAATGTGGTGGCACTCATCAACGATGATAGTCCCAAATGCATTTGAGAGTTGTGAAAAATCATCTGTTCTAGCCAGAGACTGTATCATGGCAATAGTAATTGCTTTTCCAATCTTATTCTTTTAATTTCCAATTTGACCGATCTCCTTCTTCGGGATTTTAAGAAAGCTTTGAATCCTATCCATCCATTGATCTAATAATTGTTTCCTGTGAACAATGATCAATGCAGGTTGACGTTTTTCAACAATAATTTCGAGTCCGATAACAGTTTTTCCTGAACCGGGAGGAGATACTATTACTCCAAAATCTTTTTCCTGTGCTTTTTGGAGTGCTATTTCCTGGTGATCCAGGAGTTCAATATCTGATTCTATTTCAATACCTGGCTTTTTCTGCCGTTCATCATTAATCTTGAAAGGTATGTTTCCTTCTTTGCAGAATTGCACCAATGTTGATGTGAATCCTCTGGGGATCATTACTTCTTCATCGCTTTCTTCAATCAGGTTAAAATATTTCTCTGTTTTGAAAGTGCTTTTTCCCAGGTTCTTCTTTGCCAGATAGTCTGAATTGTAGAAAATTAATTGGTCCCGCAGAAATACGATTAGTTTCCGGTTTAAATGATTTTTTTTTAAGTATATCTGGTTACTTATCCGTATTTCTAATGCAACTGCACTATTTGGAGTAAAACTTGAAGTTAGTATTTCCTGAGGACTCTCTGTGAACAATGTTTTGTATACTAGTTTTAATGATTCTTCGGATGTTTTTTGCACTGTTTGCAGAAACTCCCATTGATTTTCATAGGGCCGCATTGTATCCGGATTCAGGAAACATGAATTACCATTATGTAATGAACTTCCCTGCAATGGAAGCGCTATTAAGTTTCCCATTCCTTTTCCGGAATGATAATCCTGGTTTGGAAATAATCTGTCGAAACTTGGCTCTTTTTCAAAATGAGAAATAATATTTGTCTGACGGAGTAATTCAAACATTATTTTCCTGCTCTGAACTGCAGGGAAAGCTTTCTCAAAGAAAATCCATAAATGCCCGCCATTTCCGGATCTTGATCTTTCGATATATGAATGGATTTCATGTCGCTTACATACTTCATGCAATTTCAGAATTGTTGTATCCCAGTTTGTTTTATCAAAATCAACTGCTATGAAATAAGAGGTGTTATCTTTTAGTAAAGGATATATGCCATGTGTTGCTCTCCCTTCCAGGTGAATATTGATAGCAGTGTCGTTATAAGGCAGAAGTTTCTTATCCTTATAGTTCGTGAATGTTCCTCCTTGCAGTTTATGTTTATCGAAATTTGACCAGTCTACATCATAGGCTGGCATATAGCCTGACTTTCCATTACGCTCCCAATGTACCGCATAAATATCATTTCTGCCTTTGAACAGAGATTTATATAGTTCAATATTTTGATCTGTAATGGACATATTACAAATATAGCAAACAGGTTATTAATGAGGAGAATCCTCCTAATTATTCAGAAATTCAACCACATCGGTCAAATCCCTCAATAAATCGAAGTTAGATATTTCACCTGTCCCCGCTACTAAAAAAGAGTGGAGTGAAGAGCGAGAGCGATGAACTCTTGCTCTTTTTTTTTAACTCTCGCTCTCTCACTCACCCTGCTCAAAAATATTTTCGATATATCCCTTTCTCATCACATTAACTAGTATTATGGAAAGTAAGAATCAAGAATATACTATTCCGGAAACACGCGTCACCAGCAAGATTTATGTGATTCGTGGTAGAAAGATCATGCTCGATAGAGATTTGGCGGAGCTATATGATGTAGAAACCAGGGTGCTAAACCAGGCGGTATCCAGAAATATTGAAAGGTTCCCAGAAGAGTTCATGTTTCAATTAAGTTCAGAGGAGTTTGAATTCTTGAAATCACAAATTGTGACATCAAGTTGGGGAGGAACACGGAAAATGCCATTTGCTTTCACGGAATACGGTGTAGCCATGCTATCAAGTGTACTACGTAGCAAAAGAGCAATTCAGGTGAATATCCAAATCATGCTTGTATTCTCCAAGATCAGAGAAATGCTGCTGGATACACTTAGTATGAAACTTGACATTGAAGAAATAAAGAAGCGTTTAAACAGTCAGGATAAAAACCTTGAGCTGGTATTTACCTATTTGGATGAACTTATAGAAAAGCAGAGTAATCCACCTCCACGCAATCAAATTGGTTATAAAAGAAAGTCTGAAGAATAGTTCGGATTATTAGCCATGATAGATGTTGCGTAAAAAAATCCATTTTGATAGTTACTTCAGTGATATCTTTAAGCAATTCAAGGTTAGATATTTCAATCACCTTGTCTACTAAGAGAAAGCCTTCCGATCGAAGATCAGAGGGCTTTTTTCAGTTTGCCCGGCATGGGCGATAACTATAGGGTGTAAGTCCCGAACGTACCTT
>CAYOSB010000329.1:0-4192 GCA_964406495.1 uncultured Bacteroidaceae bacterium
TGCAATGATGTTGCCGCCGCTTTCGGCAAATTGCACCGTGTTTTGAAGTTGCCGGGCAGACATGCATGCCAGGTTTGGCAGAACGATGGTTTCAACCTGATCCTGCATGTTTTTCAGATCATCAATGTGCACAACACGGTATGGGATCCCTCCGCGAATCAGTGCTTCACGAAATCCGCGCCAGGGAAGCATCACTTTTTCTTCCAGATCATCCCGGCCGTAAAAATCGAAATTGTCCTGTGACCATACCAGGGCAACCTGGGCGATGGGCTTGCGATCCACCAGGTATTTCTGATTTTTTTCATGCCAGTCAAATATATTTTTTGCATGCGCGTATTGCCTTCTGTCATCGCTCAGGGCACCCACATGATGCCACCAGGGCTGGACACCCCCGGCAAAACCCTCGATCATCCACATTTTTGCTTCAGGTTCGGGCTTGCTGCAATGGCGAAATGTCGGCTGGCCTTTATATGCTGCCTGGTACATTGCCATGCTTTCAGGAATGAGAATATCCCAGCCGGCAACCTCATGAAGCAGTTTTCCCATTTCCGCGTTTGACTGAAAGCCTCCTTCCTGCTCACGGCGTTGCGAATCAAGTAAAATGATCTTTGCTTTTTTGGAAAGTCTGTATAAATCGCGAAAGCCTTCACACTGGTCAATGATTTCGCCGCGTGTCATGCCCAGCCACAGGCAATTCTCTCCTCCCAGTTCCCGGGTGATCTTATTATAATGGTCATACAATTCAACGCGAATATCATAATTCCACCGTATCCAGGTTCTGTAATTCGGGTCTTCCCAATCTGCTTTCTCAGGAAGGTCATTGCCTGTCGCTGCTTTGTATTTTTGGGCACACCGTTTGCAATAACAAATATTTCTGCGGGTCAGTCCGCTCCAGCTGTTATCGGCAAAACCATCCGGATGATATCTTTCAATAAGCTCCCTGAAGATCCCGGGAATGAATTCAGTGTAATAACTGCTGTTGATGCAGGTAATATAACGGTCACCTGCCTGATAAGGCTCCCGGTTCTTGTTGCGGCAGACCCACTCAGGATGTTCATCCGCTGTTTCTTTACTGATCCGGTTGATGTCCATGCGTGCAAGGACAGTCAATCCTCCGGCACGGGCATCCTCGATGATCTCTCCCAGCAAATCACGGTTTCCCAGAAATTTCGCTTTGTATACTTTGTAACTGGAAGGGTAATAGGCAATGATCCCGCCGGCATTCACTATAATCCCCTGAACGGATGTGTTTTTCCAGTGCTTCCTCCACCACCGGCGGTCATACCGTATGGGGTCAATTTCCGTAAGGTTTGTCTGTCCCCAGCGGCAGGTCCGTTTATACCAGGGTGCATCCTGATTTTTACCCGTCATACTTTCCGGTTGTGAAGTTCGTCAATATCAATACGCCCTTCCCTGTCATTCAGGATACTGGCATTATTCTCCACACGTCCGGCCGTTCTCATCCCCACCAGTGCAACATCGATCAAAGGGTTTGACAACTGAAACTGCAGCAGGTGGGGAGAATAATCAAAGGTGTTATCAGGGTTTACTTTCCTGATCCATTTTTGAAAGATCCCCGATGTTACGGTCCGCATTGCTATTATCCCCATTTTCTTTTTTTTTGCTTCGTAAATGCTCCCGCTCTTCCAGCTGGGATCGTATGGATGCTGAAAAATGAAATTGTAGGAAACCTGCATGGTATCAAAAGCTCCGCAATTCAGCAGCTCGTAGAACGGCGGATTTTGGGCTTCTCCGGTAAACCCCAGATACCGGACCATGCCTTCGCTTTGCATCTTCAGCATCTCATCCAGCATTCCGGATGGCTGAAAGATCATTTCAATGTCTTTTTCTGACAGCACGGTTCCGTGGATCTGAAGCAAATCCACCCGGTCACGCTGCAACCGTTTCAGGCTTTCCTCAAATGACCTGCGTACACCCGGACCGTCAGTGACAGCGCATTTGGTGGCCAGGAAAATATCTCTGCCGGGAACCTCTTTCAGAGCCCTTCCGAAAATAATCTCGCTGATGCCATTGCCGTAGCCTGCAGCCGTGTCGAAATAATTAATGCCCAACTCAAGGGCTTTATGTATTGCGCGGATAACGGTTTGCTGTTCTTTTTCAGATTCCGGATCAAATGCATGCACATAATTTTTTATTCCGGCCGTAGCACCCCCGAAGCCAATCCGGCTGACTTTCCTTCCTGTTTTTCCCAGAACTGAGTATTCCATGATCTTTTAATAGAAATGAAACATCATAAACACGGTTACGGAGCTGAGGATCCCTGCCCAGAATACATCGTTGTTCAGCGTTGAAAACGAAAAAAAACGGGCATCGGAATCCTGTTGAATGTATTTCGTAAAAATAAACAAGATGAGTATGGATGGCCCCAGTCCGGCCACATCACTGCTTAGAATTCCCTTCACCATAAGTATGGCAAAAATTACAATGGCGGCAATTACTACCAAAACAGCTTTTGCCACCGTTTTCAGTTTACCTGGCTTATGCCCTCCGAGTTCCGTCCAGGTGTATTTGCTTTTCTCAGGATCCTCCCTGGTACACAAACTGACAACCACTGAGGTTGCAGTTGCCAGAACCGCGGTAATGAATGCATTGTGCATGAAGTTCAATTGATCACCCAGCCTTTCATTCAGTGCCGGTATCTGATACAGGTAATGGTCATAAACAAAGGTCAGCAAATACGCATAGAAAATACCACTTACAATGGCTGCAACCCCTCCTGCAGCAGTAGCTCTTTTCCAGAACATGCCCAGAGCAAAAGCCACCACCAGCCCGATCACCAGTTTTGTTGACTGATCAGCAATGTTCAGAAAAAAACTGTCCGTTGCATTGGGATCCATGGTGAAAATGGTAATGGTCATGGCCAATATCAAACATATGGCTATGAACAACCGGCCTATAAAAACCAGTTTTTTCTCCGAGGCATCCGGATTGACATATTTTTGATAGAAATCAAAAGTGATGATGGTTGCCGATGAGTTCAACCAGGAATCGACACTTGACAGGATTGCACCGATCATACTGGCAGCGATCAGGCCTACCAGGCCAAACCCCACCGGGGCAACCACATACTTCAATAATAACGGAAAGGTTACATCCTGGTCGGCCGGAATGCCCCGCTGGGCAAGAAGGTAGTATGCAGCAACGCCCGTGCCTACCGACATAAAAGGGATCAGTAATTTTGTAAAACCTGAAGCGATGATCCCAAGCCGGGCCTGCTTGTCACTTTTGGCCGCCAGAGTCCTTTGCACGATAAACTGATTGGTGCCCCAGTAATAAAAATGCAGAATAATCAGGCCGGAAAGGGCACCGGTCCAGGGCAACTGGGGATGATCGGAAGGAAGATAGATGTGCATCATATTTTTCCCTGCCTGGTCAAGCTCGAGCATCCCGCTCCATCCATTGATTTCCGGCTGACTGAATGTCAGGAAAGCCACCGCGATGCCTCCCAGGATCAATAGTGCCGACTGGATAACGTCTGTAACGATCACCGCTTTTAGTCCGCCCAGAATGGTGTAAGCACCGGCTATGACAGCCATCACAATGATCCCCAGAACATAATGATTGTATGCAATATCAATCGAACCTTCCTGAAACAGGGTGATCATTGCCCTTGAACCAATATAAAAACCAGGCACCATTTGAATTACCACCATAATTGTCAGCATGATCAATGCATATAAGAGCCGTGCCTGGCCGCTGTACCTTTTCTGAAGGTATTCACTGAGAGTATATATGTTGAGCTTCCTGTAAACCGGCAAAAAACCGTAGGTCAGAAGCAACAAGCCGAAAACCGAACTGATTTCAAAATGACTCTGGGCAAAGCCGACACTGAAACCAATCCCCATCATTCCGACAATATGATGAGCCGATATATTCGAGCCGAAAATGGAACCGGCAACCGCCCACCAGGGAGCAGCCTTTGAAGCAAGGAAAAAATCTGCCGAATCTTTTTCTTTCCGCCCTACCCAAATACCTATAAACATTACACCCAACAATGCCGCTGCAAAGATGGAAATATCCAGGCTTGAAAAATGACTCATGATCCTAAATATACAAATTAAAATTTTGGCTCTGGACTTAGAACAATGTCATGGGTTCGTATATTGCCAGTCCGGCCGGGGGAACTTCCTGATCCGTGAATAACGGATATAGGATTCATAAATATCACCAT
>CAYOSB010000330.1:0-4188 GCA_964406495.1 uncultured Bacteroidaceae bacterium
GTTGGTCTTGACTGAGCTTTCAAATCCTGATCCACCGGCCATGGCATAGGCCCGAAAATCGGCCGAAAAGCCCATGCTGTTGGCCGCCTCAAATTTCGTGGTGACATCCAGCTCATCCTCTTTAAAATAGGTGGCTACGAACTGGGGTTGCTCCTCACCCAGGTAGGCGTTACACAGATCATGAATCTCACCATCAAGCACATCGAAATGCACCGGTGGGGCATTGAGGATCACCAGTGGATACTGGAGTTCAGATACCCGGATCACCTCTGGTGTGCCAATCATATACAGGTCAGTTCCCTGAAGGTCAAACTCTCCGGTAAGGAATGCGGTAGCACTGATATCGATCTCGTCGAAGGGCATCAGAAGGTGTTCTGCTGTCTCTGAAAATACCAGTGTGTCGGCATCCACCTGCTCGATTTGCAGCAACTCGAATGAAGCCAAATCAGCAGTCCCGCCTATCTGGTGTCCGGCAGGTTGGTCTGACAGCAATAAAATAACTTCCTTGTTAAAATCGAGTGTTGCAGTGTCCGGATTCAGATCTGCAACAATGAAGGATTCATTTCCTTTCAGATTTAAATACCCGGTTGAGGGTTCCATGCAGTGTACAACCTCCAATTGCAATCCTTTTCCCGTGGATCCGAGCACACAAAACTTAGTGGCATTGCTCACCAGCACCTCGTCCCTGCCCACGTTGTCCATTTTTTCGCATTTCAGAGACAGCGCAATCCGGGTATTGTTGTCCCCGGGAGTCATTCCAAGATCACTGTATGTGACTTCCAGTACCTGGCTGCTATTGATCTGCTGTTTTACATTGTCGATGTCGAAAGAATTCACAAACAGCCGGTTACAATAATAATAATGATGCCCCTCTGAGCCAGTCCAGCAAAGTCCCCAACAACAGTCACCGGTGCACCAGTATTTTCTCCAGTGAGAATAAAAATTCGACCAACCGACGACAACCTCCTCCCTGCCATCCGCATCCAGGTCGCCACAGGCCACTCGCATTTCGATCATTCTTCCATTCTTTCCTTTGTAATAGTTGTCTTTACTGGCAGGATTCTCAAGGGCAAGATCCAGGGTATCCATGAAGAGGTACAACTCGTTGACTATTGAATCAAACTTGAGCACATTGAGATCGTATTTTGTATGGAAGACCGGAGGACTGCCAGTAACGGTATTGTCATTCATGGTTGACTTATTCTTCACCATCACAACTTCGTCGATCCCATCCCCATCGGTATCCCCGGAGGTAATGTCAAAAAAGTGGTCGTAATAGGATATTTCTTTGAAATTATCGATCATTGTGATATTCAGATCGGCATCTGTTTCAAAGAGCACCACGCGCATTGTCTGTTCCTCCTTCCCGTAGCAGATTACAAATTCATCCTGGATATCCCTGTCAAAATTACCGGCGCATATACGCACCCGCCTGTAATCCATAGTATTCAATTCATCCAGCACAAATTCTCTCTGTCCTTCCCATCTGAGATTTTCACCCAATAATGGTATAGTAATTTTAATCCCCCCTGAAACATTATTGCAAATCGTCACCACTTCGTCAACACCATCACCATTGAAGTCCCCGCTTACTGCAGCGGTCTTCATCTGATCAATGAATTTAAAATCAGTTGAGTCCTTTGCAAAAATAGTATTCAGATTTGACGGGACATCCAGCACGCCGTGTTTAGAAAAATCATTACCGGAAATATTATAATTATAGGCCATATAGAGCTCAGCAGATCCTCCTACTTTATATATATTGGTGATCGGATCTCTTGCATGCTGACCAAGGGCAGAAGAGACAATAAATAAAAACAGCGTACCTGCAGCAGCTGTCCGTGTAATCTTTTTCATGTTGGGGATTTTTGGGGTTTTAATTCTCCTCCATAAAGGATAGTATTCTTTAAATCGTTTGTATATCCGAAAACAGAGGCTGAATGATCTTACGTTAACTGCCTAAACAGCACTGATCATATCTGAATAAGACTGGACCAGCCTTTTCAAAGAGAGTGATTTCGACTGCACCGGGTCGAAAGTCATTAAAATTATACCATTTCGCATTGATTGTCAAGTCTTTTCAACTTATTATCCAACATAAACCTCCTGAATTCCACCAAACTTGAACAGTTGGGGAGTATTTACACACTTAAGGTGTGGAATCCACGGTAATTTCCCATTCTGACATGTTTAGCCTTTATCCATCATATTGCTGAATTAAAGGGGGGTTAACAATAATTTAATGGAATCTGATAAAATTGGTACATTATTATCACGCAATGGAGATAATCACTTTTTAATACAACTTAAAATGGAAAATTTATTTAGCGCTGATTTCTGGTCCAACTTATCGCAAAAAGGTATGGACTGGGTTGTAACTGAATTGCCCGGATTACTGATCATAATCATTTTGTTTTTTGTCGCTATGCGGGTCATACGCTTCTCGATGAAACGACTGCGCAAGGCATTTATCCACCGTGCAGATAAAAAAGACATGGTTGATACTGAAGAAGCAGAAAAACGTATCTCCACCCTCACTTCGATAATACACGGTGTAATTAAGATCATCCTCTGGGTAGTGTTCCTGATGATCGTCTTGCAGAAATTCGGGATCAACATTGCCCCCATCCTGGCAGGTGCAGGAATCATAGGGCTGGCTGTGGGATTTGGTGCACAGGAACTGGTCAGGGATTTTATTACAGGTTTTTTCATGATCCTGGAAAACCATGTCCGCACGGGAGATGTTGCGATAATCAATGGGACCGGCGGTCTGGTGGAGAAGATCGAATTCCGGACCATCACGCTGCGGGATTTCTCCGGAACAGTTCATGTATTTCAGAACGGGAAGATTACTACGATCTCCAACATGACAAAAGACTGGTCGGCCATGGTATTTGATATCGGGGTAGCCTACAAAGAGAACCTTGACAAGGTAATGGAACTCATGAAAGAGGTAGGTGACCAGATGAAAGCGGACGAAAACTTCAGCGATAAGATCATTGAACCCATCGAGATCTTTGGTGTGGATGAATTCGGTGACAGTGCGATCACAATTAAGGCAAGACTAAAAACCAAACCCATCCAGCAATGGACCGTTGGCCGGGAGTACAGGAAGCGACTAAAAGATACTTTCGACAAGCACAACATTGAAATACCATTCCCCCACACGACCGTCTATTGGGGTGAAGAAATAAGTCCTTTAGAGCTGAACATGAAGGAATCTGCCTGATGCATTGTAAGAAAAAGGCAGTAAATCAAGCGCAGACAACAACTTTAGGCATTGAATCTCCGTTACATAATATCAAACGGTATTGAAATTAGTATGCAATAAATTTTGCCAAAACATCTCCAGGTAGCATTTTTGCGGAAAATATTTCATTGATCTCAAACCCTAAAGTATGCGTCGAATCTTCTTTATCATTGGTGGACTGATCTGCTCATTCATTGTGTCTGCCCAGGATGGAACAATAATAAATTCAGAAGCCAATCACACCCTGTCGACCCTGCAAACCGACAGAGACTCTGTTCCGGATACCGGTATCTATTCAAATGTATCTGCATCCGACACACTTTTACCAGCATCCGGTACATCGCGTACAGATACGATTTTTTTACAACCGGGACAGGCTTCTGCTTATATTGACAGCTTGCTAAAGGACAATAAATTGTGGAGGTCAGGAAAAGATTCCATGAGGAACGCACTGGAACGACTGGTCGACCATTACCATGAACCTGTGGACAGTGTGATCACCCGCCTGATGGAATATAAATTCGACTCGCTTACATTTGAGCAGACCGATATCATTCAGAATGACACGCTCCCCCTCAGGTGGCTGAACGATTCCACCTTTTTTGTTGATACCATTGCACTGCCACGTGAACCCGTTCTTGTGCAACAAACCATCACCAGGGGAGCAATAGACACCGCCGTCTTTGCATTTGCCGACAGCCTGCCCCTGCTGAAGCGAATGGTAGACAGCATGATGATGGTCACTGACACTGTTATCACCACCTCCATCGATACAGCATTCCTTTTCTCCAGAGGAATACAGCTCCACCAGGTATCGAACCAGGAGGTCACTCCCCCACTGTTCCCATCCGGCAGCAGGAAAACTGCCAGGATGCTTCCCGATTCCGCTGGTTTGGTCATTTCCGAGGCATGGGAGGTCCGGGTGGCCAGCGAGGATA
>CAYOSB010000331.1:0-4158 GCA_964406495.1 uncultured Bacteroidaceae bacterium
TATAGGACACCAGCACACCAAGTTTAGAAGCGCGGTTGAGTTGTTTCACCCCTTCGTAGGCCTCGTCAAAATCTTTTTTAATATCATCCTCGATGATCTTTTTGGTCGTATTGTTGAAGCTGTGCATGTCCACCCCCGGGAAATAAAACCTGCCGCGTTCCTGGTAATCCGATTGTATGTCCCGCAGGAAATTGATCTTCTGAAAAGCCTCACCCAGCTTGCGTGCAGGCTGGATAAGGGCATTGTATGCCTCGTCCTGGTCCTTATAAAACACCCGCAAACACATCAATCCCACCACCTCGGCAGAGCCATACACGTATTTCTGAAATTCCTCCGGGGTATATTCCTTTTGTGTCAGATCCATCTCCATGCTTTCCAGGAAAGCCTCGATCAGGTGATGGTCGATATTGTATTCATTCACTACCCACTGGAAACTGTGCAATATTGGATTGGTACTCATTCCGTCCACGATCGCCTGGTAGGTGTCGCGACGGAATTCAGCCAGCTTGCGTTCCTTGTCCTGGTCGTGGAAAGTATCGACGATCTCATCCGCCACCCTCACGAATCCGTAGACCGCATAGATCGGTAACCGGTATTCTTTTTGCAGCAGGCTCACCCCCAGTGAGAAGGAGGTACTGTAGTTTTTCGTGGTCAGCTTGCTGAGATGCAGTGAATTATGCGTGTACAGGTCCATGTTCCTTCTTGATTCTTTCAGTTACAAGTTTAGAACTTATTACGGTCATAGGCAACCCCGTTCCCGGCAGGGTCGAGGCGCCAACGTAATAGACATTGCCGAATACCTCGTCATTGTTCTTCGGCCTGTAATATCCAATCTGGTTCAGATCATGTGCCAGTCCGAGACCACTGCCTTTGTAGAGGTTAAATGCATCCCGCCAGTCGACTGGGTCATATACGGTACTGGTGACCAAGTTCCCTTTGATGTCGAATCCGGTTCGTTCGGAAAGATCTGTCATGATATCATCTGCCAGCTTCTCCCTGTCGCTCCAGTCAAGTTTGTTCCTGAGATCCGGCACCGGGCAGAGGATGAACAGGTTCTCATGACCCTTCGGGGCCATCTCTTCGTTGAACTTGGAGTTGACATTCACATAATAATAGGGTCTGTCGAGGTTGACACTGTTCTTGAAGATCTTATTGGCATACTCCTCGAAATTATCTCCCAGGAAATAATTGTGGTGTTCCAGGTTATCGATCTTCCCTTTCACTCCCAGGTACATGGTAAAGGGAGCCAGGGTCCATTTCATTTTGTCCAGCTTCTCTTCCGTGTATTTTGGCCGGTTGAAGATGTAGTGCCTGAATGAGGCTGCATCACTGTTGATAACATACGTGTCGGCTGTCCACTTCTTACCTTCAGCATCAACAAGTGCTGATACCTGTCCGTTGTTCTGTTCATATCCTGTAATTTCTGTATTGTAATGTATGGTAATATTCATTTTCTCCATCTCCCCCAGCAATCCTTCCACGATCTTGTACATGCCACCTCTAACATTGTGGTAGCCATCGTGCACCAGTTCGGTATAGGTCAGAAGCGTATAAATGGCAGGCGTGTCGTACGGTGTAGCTCCTAAAAAGAATGCCACAAGGGAAAAGATCTGCTTGACCTGCTCCGAGGTAAAATGCCGGTCCAGTTCCTTCCAGACGGTACGGATCATTTTCGGGGCATGGTGCACAGGCACCCTTGCCAGGGTAAGCAGGTACTGCATCATGCTGTTGTAATTCTTCTTGATCACCAGCTCCTCGGTAGAGTGAAAGAATTGTCCTGCTGAATGCAGCAGTTTCTCCATATTCTTCTTAAAATCCGGCTCAATCTCTTTGAATTCTTCCGCCAGTTTGTCGAGGTCCTTGTAAATGGTATACTTTCTTGGATCGTTCCGGATGTTGACCGTATAGAGGGGGTCCAGTTCCACGAATTCGAACGGCGCCTTGATGCCGATGTCTTTGAAGAAGTTATCAAATTCGTAGGTCATGCTGAAGAAGGAAGGTCCCAGGTCCCAGGTAAATCCATCTTTTTTCAGCTGGTTCAGTCTTCCGCCGGCCTGGTGGTACTTCTCCACCATTTCAACCTTGTAACCGGCGTGGGCCAGTCGCATGGCAGTTGTCAATCCGCCTAATCCTGTTCCGACAATGAGGGCTTTACGTTCCACTTTGGTTTTGTTAAATTTTTGTTCAGATTATCAAAGCAAAAGTTAAACAATAATTTTCACAAATTGTTTATCTTGGTGTAATGAAAATGAAAATTTCTGTCATAGGTGCCGGAATCGGCGGACTTGCCACGGCGATCAGGATGGCTGTAAAGGGACATGAAGTCACTGTTTACGAGCAATCCAGGGCACCCGGAGGAAAAATGGGAGAAATTCGTTGGAAGGATTACCGCTGGGATGCCGGGCCCTCATTATTCACGCTTCCCGATCTGATGGAGGAATTGTACTTGCTGGCCGAAGAGGAGATGAAGGTTTCGGTGCGCTATACCCGGCTGGAAGTGATTACCAAATATTTTTATGAAGACGCGCTGGTGCTGAATGCCTACGGGGATCCGGAAGCATTTGTGAAGGAGGCGGCGGAAAAGACCGGGGAACATCCTGGCCGTATCCGGCGTTTTTTGAAGAAGGCCCGGCGGATGTATAACCTGACACAGGATGTGTTTATTTTTGGGGATTTCAGCTCACCACGGACGTTTGTCTCGAAGCAATTCCTGCGTTCGGCGCTTCAGATCTACAGGCTGGAAGTCTTGTCCACCATGCATGGAGCCAACAGGCGCAGATTCAGGTCTGACCACCTGGTACAGCTCTTCGACAGGTATGCGACTTACAATGGCAGTAATCCCTACAAAGCCCCCGGTACCCTGAATGTGATCTCCCACCTGGAGCACAATTTGGGAGCCTATTTCCCGGATGAGGGCATGCATGCCCTCGCAGTTGAGTTGCAACATCTTGCTGAACGTGTCGGGGTCGCATTTGCATTCAACACCCCGGTGGAACGGGTCGTGCACCATGACAAGCAGATTCGCGGCGTGCAGGTGAACGGCGAAACCCGTAGTACCGACCTGGTTGTCAGCGATGTGGATATTTACTACCTGTACAAGGACCTGTTGCCTGATGTGCCCTTCCCGGAAAAGTATTTTAAGCCGGAGCGCTCCACCTCAGCGATGATTTTTTACTGGGCCATGGACCGGCAGTTCCCGGAGCTGGAGCTGCACAACCTCTTTTTCAGCAAGGATTACAGGGAAGAGTTCAGGCACCTTTTTGACACCAAGACAGTTACCGATGATCCGACCACCTATCTGTTCATCAGCTCAAAGATCGTGGAGAAGGATGCGCCGGAGGGAGGAGAGAACTGGTTCGTGATGATCAATGTCCCGGAAAATACCGGGCAGGATTGGGATGCAGCTATTGTTGCGGTGCGGAAAAACATCATTGCCAAGATCAGTCGGATCCTGAAGACAGATGTGGCACCACATATTCTTCATGAAACTGTGCGCGATCCGCGAAATATTGAAGCGGAAACATTCTCCTTCAGGGGTAGTTTGTATGGGAACAGCAGCAACAGCAGCATGGCGGCATTCAGCCGTCATCCCAACCACAGGAAGGATTTCCCCGGGCTCTATTTTGTAGGTGGCAGCGTACATCCCGGTGGAGGAATCCCGCTCTGCCTCGCATCGGCAAAAATTGTCGACGGGCTTATTGATAAAAGATATGGGTAGAAACCTTATGGGTGCTGGTGATGTGCTCAGCGAAGCTAAACGATAATAAAATATGAAAGACATCATTAACAGAATACGCAACTATAACCTGGCCCCCTGGCTGGTGATTTTTTACAGTGTAGGGGTAGCCGGAATGATCATTCCCCAGACGCGTGAGTTGTTCAAGGCATTGGTCCCGCTGAACCTGCTGCTGAATGTAATGCTGCTTTTGATTTATCATGGGAGGCTGGATATACGGTTTGCATGGAAGGCATTGGTGATCTACAGTGCCGGTTTCATCGTAGAGATCGCGGGGGTGAATACCGGGTTGATTTTCGGCACATACGAATACGGACCAACGCTGGGACCACAGCTGTTTCATACACCACTGATCATTGGCATCAACTGGCTGATGCTGGTCTACGCCAGCCTGGTGATCACCTCTCGTTTCTTTGAGCAGC
>CAYOSB010000332.1:0-4105 GCA_964406495.1 uncultured Bacteroidaceae bacterium
TTTTTTCCTTGCTGCTGTATGGATTTCGGAGCCATCATCTTTCAACTAATACAACTGCATGATGTAATACTACCGGTAAATAATTGTTAATGAATACACGAACCGGTGGATATGTTCGTTTTATTATATGCGAAAAAGCAGTAATTTTAGCGTATATTGAATGTTTGTAATCAATGAATGAATGATGCATAAGGGAATTATTTTACTGGTATTGATTGGATTGATCTCTGCAATACAGCCGGTTGAAGGGCAGCGGAAAGAGCGTGACTCCAGGGCCAATGCTGCTTATGAAGCAGGTGAATACTATGAAGCCATCGATTTGTATAAACGGGCCTACAGCAAAATCTCTGATAAGGACCGACGGGCCGGGATCATTTTCAAGATCGCTGAATGCTACCGGATAACAGGTCAACCCAGGCAGGCAGCACTCTGGTATAGAAAAGCTTTACAACAGGACTACCAGGATCCGGGTTTATATTTAAGATATGGACAATCGCTTATGCGTTATGAAAGGTTTGAGGAGGCAGAGGAGCAATTCACGATCTACAACGAACTTGTTCCTGACGATCCACGTGGTAACTGGGGAGTGGAATCTGCGCGTGTCGCACAGGAATGGATGAGCAATCCTACCGGTTACATCGTTGAAGACATGCGGTATTTCAATTCATTTGATCGTGACTGGAGTCCGGCCTATGCCAACGAAGATTACATGGAGGTAATGATTACATCCACCCGGGAGGATTCAGAAGGTAAAGCAGTTCATGGTGCTACAGGAGAGAGTTTTGCGGATATTTACTCTTCAACGATGGACCGGAAGGGAAAATGGAGTGTTCCGGTACCTGTTGAACCGCTTAATTCGGAGTTTGAAGACGGAGCTGTCAGCTTTACGCAAGACTTTTCAACGTTATATATGACCCGCTGTAAAATGGGAAAGAATGAGCAGGTCGCATGTCAAATATATACATCTACAAAATCCGGTGCCGAATGGAGTGAGCCGGAACCACTTGATCTTATTGGTGACAGTATCACCTCCGCACATCCTGCAATATCCCCTGATGGACAAACCCTGTATTTTGTATCGGATATGCCAGGAGGAATCGGAGAAAATGATATCTGGGTGGTATCAAAAGAAGGCGGAGCATGGGGTCAACCTACAAATCTGGGCGAAGAAATAAATACGCCCGGTAATGAAATGTTCCCATTTGTGCATGCCGACGGAACACTTTATTTTAGTTCCGATAGCAGGATCGGAATGGGAGGGTTGGATATTTACAAGGCCAAAAAAGATGAACTCGGAAACTGGATGGTGGAGAATATGCGTCCGCCAATCAATTCAGTTGAGGATGATTTTGGTATTACATTCGAGGCGGAATCGGAACGCGGATTCTTCAGTTCAAGCCGACGTGGAAGGGGCAATGACGATATCTTTTCATTTGTGCTGCCACCACTGGAGTTTGCCGTAAACGGAATAGTCCGTGATGACAGGAACAACAATATATTGAGCGATGCTAAAGTTACCACTGTGGGGAGCGATGGCATTACAATTGAATCTACTACTGGTGAAGATGGAACGTTCAGGTTCATGTTGAAACCTTCCACAGATTATGTGTTTATTGCAGGCAAAGAGGGTTATCTGAGGGGAAAAGCACGTGAGTCAACCAAGGGACTCGAGCAAAGTAAGGAATTTGATGTGACGATCTATCTTTCCTCCACGGAAAGGGTGATCGAGCTGCCCAATATTTTTTACGACTTTGCAAAATGGGACTTGCGGCCGGAATCGATGGTATCACTTGATAATCTGGTTGAAACTTTAAATGATAACCCGAATGTGACCATCGAACTGATGTCACACACTGACTCGCGGGGTGCACCTGCTGATAACCTCGAGTTATCACAGAAGCGTGCGCAATCTGTTGTTGATTATCTCATTTCCAAAGGGATTGCACCGGACAGGTTGCAGGCAAGGGGATACGGTGAATCGCAACCAAAAGTTGTAGACGAAAAAATCCTTGAGTCCTACGATTTTCTCGAAATTGGGGATGTGCTCACGGAAAGTTATATCAACCAATTACCCCTCGAACAGCAGGAACAAGCGCACCAGATCAATCGAAGAACAG
Source organism: uncultured Bacteroidaceae bacterium (assembly GCA_964406495.1). Lineage (GTDB taxonomy): Bacteria > Bacteroidota > Bacteroidia > Bacteroidales > M55B112. The sequence continues at coordinate 2,118 of CAYOSB010000332.1, forward strand.
AGTTCAAGGTGCTTTCCACGGAATATATTCCGCAAAACTAGGGTGAAGGGAATCATCTGACCTTATACGAATGATGCTTAGCTGTTGGCTAGTTCCATTTTTTTCGAGTTCTTATTGTATATGCAGATTTGCTTGCAGTAGAATTTCGTTCTACTGATCGGCACCTCTACTGTACCTCCGTTCGGCAATTATTTTGTACTTTTGCAAGCAATTATAAAAACGGGTATGGGAACTTCTTCCAGATATACGGCACGTGGAGTATCCTCTTCAAAGGAAGATGTGCACAAGGCATTGAAGGATATTGATAAAGGATTGTTTCCCAACGCTTTTTGTAAAGTTATTCCCGACCTGCTGTCCAATGATCCGGATCATTGCGTGGTGATGCATGCTGATGGTGCCGGGACCAAGTCATCGCTCGCTTACCTCTACTGGAAGGAGACTGGTGATTTGTCGGTATGGAAAGGAATTGCACAGGATGCCATTGTAATGAACCTGGATGATTTGCTTTGCGTTGGAATTACAGAAAACATAGTGCTCAGTTCTACCATAGGCCGAAATAAACTAAACATTCCCGGTGAGGTGATCTCAGCAATTATCACAGGAACAGAAGAGGTATTGGCAGCGCTGCGCGAACTGGGGGTTTCCATCTATTCAAGTGGTGGAGAGACTGCTGATGTTGGGGATCTTGTGCGTACCATCATCGTCGACTCTACTGTAACTGCGCGGGTCAGGCGGAAAGATATTATTGAAAACCAAATACGGCCGGGGGATGTGATTGTTGGCCTGTCATCCAGTGGAATGGCAACATACGAGGAGGCATACAATGGTGGTATGGGAAGTAACGGGCTAACTTCTGCCCGGCATGATGTTTTTTCTCATTACCTGGCAGACAAATACCCGGAAGGATTTGATCCACAAGTCCCCAGGGAACTGGTTTACAGCGGGTCTTACCGTTTGACCGACCAAATCGAAGCACTTGGAGTGGATGCGGGCAAACTGGTGCTCTCCCCAACAAGAACCTATGCACCCGTGGTCGCTGCAGTTCTTGCATCACATCGCAGTTCTATACATGGCATGATACATTGCTCTGGTGGTGCACAAACCAAGGTACTTCATTTTTCCAACCATGTACATATTGTCAAGGACAACCTCTTCGAGATACCTCCACTTTTCAAAATGATACAGGAAGAATCGGGAACTGATTGGAGGGAGATGTACCAGGTATTTAATATGGGACATCGTTTTGAGATCTATACCGATGTTGATACTGCAAAGGATATCGTTAAGATCTCTGGAGGATTCAATGTGGATGCAAAGATTATTGGATACGTAGAGGAATCTGAAGGTAAAAAGCTTACAATCAAGACCAGCAGGGGAGTATATGAATATTAACCGTCGATTGAAATGAATGAAAACAGCATACTGAATAAACTCGAAGGCGTGGCTGCCAGGTTTGAGGAAGTAGGCAAGCTGATCACACAACCCGATATTATCTCGGACATGAAGAGATATGTCAGGTTAAACAAGGAATACAGCCAGCTTGAACCTGTGGTTGAGGCGTATAAGAATTATAAGAACCTGTTAAGTAATATTAAAAGCGCCAGGGAGATTATTGCTGAAGAGTCTGACAGCGAGATGCGGGAGATGGCAAAGGAGGAGCTTGATACATTGAATGCGCAACGCGTTCCGCTTGAAGATAAGATCAAATTGCTCCTTGTTCCGAATGATCCTGAGGATGAAAAAGATGCGATTGTAGAAATTCGTGCAGGTACAGGTGGGGACGAAGCCAGCATATTTGCAGGTGACCTCTACAGGATGTACCTGAAATTTGCCGAATCACAAAAATGGAAAGTGGAAACCACCAGCTTTACAGAGGGGACTGTAGGTGGATACAAGGAGATCATCATGTCGATTTCCGGCGGAGGTGTATATGGCATTATGAAATATGAATCAGGCGTGCACCGCGTGCAACGTGTTCCTCAGACGGA
>CAYOSB010000333.1:0-4099 GCA_964406495.1 uncultured Bacteroidaceae bacterium
TATAAAGGTGCTCGGCGAACCCTCATCGAACGGCCTTACATTCCAATCTATATATTAGCTTCGCTGAGCTCATCGCCAGGGCGATTTCGGTTCATGTCCTTTTGTCTTTGCACCGCTGGAAGATCAATATCCAATGATGAGGGGGTCATAATTATATTTTCATTGGTGTTTAGGGACTATTGCTAATTAATACCAGTAGTGTTTCCTAACTCCATGATGCAATTATTATTCCAAACGCTGCGTCCAACAGGAATTATTGGGATCAATTGATAAAGTTGAGGTGAATTGAAGCATCTAATAAATGATCATCGCTGAATCGGCCCCGTTTATTCCGAATATAGTGTAGTTGGCGGAACGAACAGGCATCAACAGGAATACCTTGCTGTCATATGATAAATTTCAATACAAAAATCCAAACATCCAGATCGGGATTTCATTTTGATACCTTGTTTCTATTCCGTCCAGGGCAAGGTACGCGTTTTTCAATCCTGCAATTTGTCTGCGAGATTTACTTTTACCTCCAATTTCAAAAATCGTTTTATTGTCAACAATGAAATCTCCGGTGCGGGAATAATTGACATTGTGTAACGCATTCACCTGGTTGAGAAAGAAGGCTTCAGGGTTGTTTTTCCAACACCCCTGCTGCCTTTGATACCAATAAGACGATCCTTTCCTGTAAGCCAGGCCATTTGCGGACGGATTTTTTCTTCGTTAACCAGTTCTACAGCCCTGTCGGATGTTTCGTAGATCGATCTCATGACGAATCGGTTAATGTAAGGATCAAAAATACTTTTAAAACGGATAATAAAATAACCATTGCTATCCAATTACTCGCAGAATATATGGTTTTTAGGTCATATTCTTCAAAAAGTTTGATTGGTTTCACTTCCCTCGGAACTGATGGGATCATGTCAGGTAAATGCTTTCACACATCCTAAAGTTTCAGGACCGTGAATTTTTTTCCGTTTTGTCATATCAACTTATCAAAGAATGAAATAAATGCCAGACAGCAAATTCCGATGTATCTGAGCACCTCTCTCCGTTCCAAAGTGAGCAGTCCGATAATACTCAAATTGAAGAATAATGTTTCATGGATAATTATATGCTTACACCCTGGTAAGTTGTGCTCAGGCATAATGGTAATGAATGGTAGCAAAATTCCAGAGAGGGGTCCTCAATGTTGCCGGATTTTCCAGATTAACGCGATATTTCTTCGGCTCGTTACATTAAGAAAAAAATTGGGAGTTACAAAAGGGTATGTCTCTCAAATTCTAAATGGTGATTTTAACCACCGGTTATCCACGCTTGTTGATCTGTCATTGGCCATGGGGAAAGCTCCGATAATTCAATTTTCTGATTTGGATAAAATAATTGAAAACCCTCCTCATGTATCAAATTCAATCCATGAAACAGGGGGCGATACCCCTAGAAACCTGAAGGCAAGTTAGCATTTCAGTATATTGGAATAATGTCGAATGTGATCGACATAAAACTGCCAAGACTGTCGATGCCAGACAGCAATCCTATGGTGACATATCCAAATCATTTCCTGGGATGGTGCCATGTGGAAATGTCAATACAAAAATCCTAACAGCCACAGGGGAATCGGGTCCTGGTGGCTGTATTCAATCAGTTAAAGTTTGTTTTCACGCAGCCATTCAAGCATCCGGTCTGCGATGTGCTTCCATTCTGCATCCAGCATCATATCGTGACCTGTTGACGGGAAAAGTTGGTTTTCTGCGCGATAGCTGCGGACTGTGTAGTTGAAATCCCCAATATCAACCAGGGCATCATTTTCAGCACCCAATACAAGCAATGGATCAGCAATGCGATCCGGGTGAGGTGGGTCCAGGATGACCATATCCAGGAAAGCCCTGAAAGATTCGTCCTGCATCCTGGACTGATATTTTCTGACCGATGCATCTGGCAGTTTTTCAGAAAACAGCAGTTCCCTGGTTCGTTCCGGGGTTTCGACAAGTGGATACAGACTCCTCCTCAGGTTGATACGTATAAATGTGCGGAACCTGTGCATCGCAAAGTGAATGATGGTTGAAACCATGTTTTTTGGCGGTACCGAGGCAAAAAGCACCCCTGCCGGGACACGATGTGATTCCATGTATTTCTGTACCACCCTTCCTCCCATTGAATGCCCGATCAGTACAGGCGAAGTTCCTATTTGCTCCACAGCATTTTCAATGCCGGAAACATAGTCGTTCAGGGTTAACTGACGTAGTTTTTTACTGCCCGGATTGGCTCCATGACCAGGTAAGTCGATTGCGTAGGCATCATACCCTTTTTCTGCAAAATAGGGCAGGTAATGTTCCTGCCAACACCAGGCTCCGTGACACATTCCGTGTACAAACAGCAATGGAACCTGATGTTCCGGAGTTCCCGGTTTTTCAAATACAATTCCGGCATTGTCATACATTTGCTCTTCAGTGCTCATAAAACATACCTCTTTGTACATCTTGGATTTTAATGCAACCCTCTATAATTATAAGGAGAAGCACGCAGGTAATGTTCATTTTTCCATACATGTATTTTTCTATCTGAATCCTGCAAAACCGGCGGCGAATTCAAATGTCACTCTGTAGGAGTTTTGATGTGTATTATCCTGTGCTTGAAACACGGAAGGATTCCACTGACCCGGATCGTAAAGAAATGAAGACCAGGGCAGATGAGGGCTACGATGCGGACCAGTTTGAGCCGGGAGCGGTCAGCTTTGACAAATCATATTATAGCTATAAAGGGGCGTTTCTGGATGATGAGCAGAAGGTGATGGCTTTTTTACGGCCTGCAGTTTCACAGAGTTCTAAGGTTTTCAGGGGAACAATTCAATCAGCTCCGCGGCCTCGATAGACAGGGCTAGTGCCATGTCTTTTGTATCATTAAGTTGCTAACAGTAGCGCTCATCACAGAACTTCTCCAGGGCTTCAATGCCCTCTTTGATTTAAGATATCCGATTTTTTCCCTCTAAAGTGGCAATTCAGTTGAGTTATCGTACGCATGCTTCCATAGTCAGTGCTTTCCGCACTTCCTTTATCGCCTGTAGACCTGATCCAGATCGACAAATGATGTGCTGTCTACCGGAATAGTGACCTCTAAATATTTTGAGAAGTCATCACAGGTGATGCGCAATTCATATACGCCGGCCGGCATATTTTTTAATTCAAAGGGTGCTTCCTTTTTTACTCCTTCAATTTCTATGATGTAGTCCGACCTTTCTGTACCGATCGTTAAATTACCCCTGGCCTGGGTAGTGGTCACCTGGACAGGAGATTCTTCTTCCCATCCATCTACCTCCTTTAAAATAAAATTTATGGGGTATATTTCATTCGGCTGTACATCAAGAATTCTTGTAATCGGCCTGAAGAAATCCTTCCTCACCATCAAAATGTGCTCTCCGGCCGGAACGCGTTTATTGAAAGATTCATTATAGATGGTGCCTAATTTATTGAAGTCTAGATAGACTTCCACATTTTCTTCGTTCGAAGTAAGTTTCAGATACCCACCAGCTCCAAAATATCCAATTCCAATATTATACAGCTCATATTCCCCCCTATAATCATACTCAAGGCTTTTTGAAATTTCGTTGATATCTCCCGTTGTTTTATCTATAGTTAATGAGACCTCTTCATTTCTGGGGGCTGGTTTGTAGTAAAGTTTCCCTTGCAAATTCTCATTTTCCCCTTCAATAATTATCGGTGGGTTGGTATAAGTTTTGATCACAACACTATCCCCGGGCTCAGCGTAACCTTTAAACATATCATTCAGTGTTACTTTCACAGGGGACGTATCATTGGTATACACTACAAATTTTTTCATAGTACATCCAACGAGAAAAATCAGACTTAAAAGCACTGTGAGGTTTTTCATGTTTATTTTTTTATGTTTGAAGAAATACCTCGCCTCGAAACAGATAATCCTGACTTTAATTACATGCTTCTCGGCGAGGAAATTACGTTTAGGGTCGATAGAAACTATTCCGCTTCAATATCTGAAAAAGCTCCCGGTGTATCATCCAGGACTGCCCGTATTTTGTAAGTTCTGCTGTCCGTTAGCGGACTGGTCCATGAATAAGTTTCTTCAGAAGCTTGCT
>CAYOSB010000334.1:0-4098 GCA_964406495.1 uncultured Bacteroidaceae bacterium
AAACTGGAAGCTTCTTGTCTGGGCTCCATCCCCGTACACCGTGATATCCTCATTGCGGAGGGCCTGCATGATGAAATTGGAGACCACGCGTCCGTCGTTTGGATGCATACTGGGTCCATAGGTATTAAAGATACGTACGATCTTGATCTTCACATCGTTCTGAATGTGGTAGTCCATGAAGAGGGTTTCTGCACAACGTTTGCCTTCGTCGTAACAGGACCGCTTTCCCACGGGATTCACATTCCCCCAGTAGGATTCCGGTTGCGGATGTACCGCCGGATCGCCATACACCTCACTTGTGGATGCCTGTAAGATCTTCGCCTTGATCCTTTTAGCAAGACCGAGCATATTGATGGCACCCATCACCGAGGTTTTCACTGTTTTGATCGGGTTGTACTGGTAATGAATGGGGGAGGCAGGACAGGCCAGGTTGTAGATCTCATCCACCTCGGCATAATAGGGCTGGGTAACATCATGCCTGACCAGCTCAAAATAGGAATGATCGAGCAGGTGAACGATATTCTTTTTACTGCCTGTGAAATAATTGTCCAGGCAGATCACATCATGCCCGTCGCCCAGTAATCTTTCACAAAGGTGGGATCCGATGAAACCCGCTCCTCCTGTAACAAGTATTTTTTTCACAAAATGTTATATTTATCTGGTTTTCGTATTGCCTGTCACCAGCATTCTTGTATCCCCTGGTGCTGCAGGGAACCAAAGACTAACGCTGCGCCAGCATGGGTTTTCGTCCGATGCTGTAATAGGAAAACCCGTACTCGTTCATCTCGGCTGCTTCATATATATTCCTTCCATCAAAGATAACCTTTTCTTTCATCAGCTTTTCCATCATCCTGTAATTCGGTACCCTGAATTCGGACCATTCCGTGACGATCACAAGTGCATTTGCATCAAGCACCGCTTCGTGCCGGTCTTTTGCATATTTTATGCGGTCACCCAATAACCGCCTGGCCTCTTCCATGGCCACCGGGTCATAGGCAGTGATCTGCGCTCCTGCTTCCAGCAGGGCATCGATGATCACCAGGGAAGGTGCTTCGCGCATGTCATCCGTCTCAGGCTTGAAGGAGAGCCCCCAGAGGGCAATCTGTTTTCCCTTCAGGCTGCCCCCGAAATGGTCGATGACCTTACGGCCGATGATTGTTTTCTGGTGGTTGTTGGCCTCCTCAACAGATTGAAGGATACGCAGGGGCGCTTTGAAATCCTTCGCGGTTTTCACGAGTGCTTTTACATCCTTCGGAAAACAGGAACCTCCATATCCTGCCCCGGGATAGATGAACTTATTGCCAATCCGCGGGTCTGATCCGATCCCTTTCCTGACCAGGTTGACATCTGCGCCAACTGCCTCACAAAGGTTGGCGATCTCATTCATAAAGCTGATCTTGGTGGCCAGCATGGCGTTTGCAGCGTACTTGGTCATCTCGGCGGAACGGATATCCATGATGATCACCGGGTGACCATTCAGCAGGAAAGGTTTGTATAGCCGGTTGATGATCTTTTCAGCCCGCTCAGAATCCGTGCCTACGACAATACGGTCCGGCTTCAGGAAGTCATTGACGGCTGCCCCTTCTTTGAGGAATTCCGGGTTAGAGGCGACATCGAATGGTATAGCTGCATTGCGCTTTTCCAGGGCTTCGGCTACGGCCATTCTGACTTTTTCCGATGTGTTGATGGGTACCGTGCTTTTCGTGATCACTACCATGTAATCGTTCATGTACGTGCCGATCTGACTTGCCACATCCAATACGTACTGGAGATCGGCACTGCCATCCTCATCAGGAGGGGTCCCCACAGCGATAAATACAGCTTCACAGTCCTGGATGCTTTCCTTCAGATCCGTGGAAAAGGTGAGCCTGTTCTTCTCCAGGTTGTTCTTCACCAGCCGCGTGAGCCCGGGTTCGTAGATCGGTACTTCCCCATTCCTCAGGCGTTCAATTTTCTTCTCATCAATATCCACGCATGTCACCTGGATACCGGTTTCGGCAAAACATGTTCCGGATACCAATCCAACATACCCGGTGCCTATCACTGCAATTCTCATTCCTTTTTAAATTTTATTTTTATCCCCGGAAACATACTCCCTGGTTTCCCGGAGATGAGGGTCCTTGTTTAAATTTTTGAAACCCTAAAGTTAGAGTTTTTCAGACAATGCACTTAACCGGCCGGGAAGATTTGTTATACAGCATATAAAACCCGCGATATCATTGCCTTATAGTTTTCTGATAATTAGGGATTTTATGCATAAAATTGTATCTTTGCGGCTCGATTAAATAATTATATTGTCTAACTTATTAAATTTTAAGGATTTATCTAATGACAGAAAAAGAAAAAGATGGTTTGAATGAAGAAAAGCAAACCACCCAGAATGTCGATGCAAACAACAAAAAAACGGCAGAAGAAGTAGCTAAGGAGTCCCAGGCCGGATCAGATGAAGAAAAAACCGGAGAGGCAAATGAAACGCCAGAAGCTTCGAAAGAAGAAACCACGGAGGCATCTGAAGAAACCAAAGAATCAGCAACTGAAGAGGTGAGCGGATCAACAGCGCCGGCAGAAGAAGCAAAGTCCGATGCGCCTGAAGCGGAAGCTGAGAAAGCAGAAACACCCGAAGCTTCGAAGGAAGAAACCACGGAGGCATCTGAAGCAGATAAAGAATCAGCAACGGAAGAAGTAAGCGCATCAGCAGAGCCTGCGAAAGAAGAAAAGGCCGATGCACCTGAGGCGGAAGCTGAGAAAGCTGAAACACCCGAGGCTGAAGCGGAGAAAACCGAAGCACCTGGAGCTGAAGCGGAGAACACCGAAGCATCTGAGGCTGCAGATGAAGCGACCGCACCGGTTGCTGAGCAGAAGGATACACCTGCACCGGCATCTGACGCAACAACAGGGGATTCTGATTTTGATTGGGAAACATACAGTGAAGACGTGCTGGATGAGACTGCTGAAAACAAGGAAAAACTTGAAGAACTTTACAGCAACACACTCTCCACCATCGCTGAGAATGAAGTGATCGACGGTACCGTGATCTCCATGAACAAGCGGGAGGTGGTCATCAATATCGGGTTTAAATCCGAAGGTGTCGTATCACTGAACGAATTTCGCTACAACCCCGACCTGAAAGTCGGAGATACTGTTGAGGTATACGTGGAAAGCCAGGAAGACAAAAAAGGTCAGCTGGTGCTTTCCCACAAACAAGCACGCGCTATGCGTTCATGGGACCGTGTCAACCAGGCACTGGACCAGGACGAGGTGATCAAAGGGTACATCAAGTGCCGTACAAAAGGTGGTATGATCGTAGATGTATTCGGAATCGAAGCATTCCTCCCGGGATCGCAGATTGATGTGAAACCTATCAGGGACTATGATGCATACGTGGACAAGACCATGGAATTTAAAGTGGTGAAGATCAACCACGAATTCAAGAATGTTGTGGTATCGCACAAAGCACTTATCGAAGAAGAGCTGGAGCAGCAGAAGAAAGAGATCATCGCTAAGCTTGAAAAAGGACAGGTACTCGAAGGTACCGTGAAGAACATCACTTCCTATGGTGTATTTATCGACCTGGGTGGTGTCGACGGACTCATCCATATTACCGACCTTTCCTGGGGCCGCGTGAATCATCCCGAAGAGATTCTTTCACTCGACGAGAAACTGAACGTTGTAATCCTCGACTTTGATGATGACAAGAAGCGTATTGCATTGGGGCTGAAACAGCTCACTCCACATCCATGGGATTCACTTGATGAAAACCTGAAGGTTGGAGATAAAGTCAAAGGGAAAGTGGTAGTAATGGCAGACTATGGTGCATTCATAGAGATCGCACCGGGCGTCGAAGGCCTGATCCACGTTTCAGAAATGAGCTGGTCACAACACCTCAAGAGCGCCCAGGAATTTATGAAAGTGGGTGACGAGGTGGATGCAGTGATCCTGACACTCGACCGTGAAGAAAGAAAGATGTCTCTGGGCATCAAACAATTGAAAGAAGACCCATGGAATAAGGTGCAGGAAAAATTCGCCGTGGGTACCAAACATACCGCAAAAGTTCGTAACTTTACTAACTTCGGAGTGTTCGTTGAAATCGAGGAAGGC
>CAYOSB010000335.1:0-2125 GCA_964406495.1 uncultured Bacteroidaceae bacterium
GTTATAAAATTCTCCTTCGATAAAAAGCCTGTTTTTAAAGAGGTTCAGTTCCAATCCAATATTATAAGATGTAATGGTCTCCCACTTTAAATTATCTAACTGGACACTTGTGGGAATAATGGAAGGTGTGAAAATATAGCTGCCGGTGGAGGTTGATTCGTAATTGGCAAACCGGGCATACACATCCTTGGGCCGTCTGCCGGTCACCCCCCAGCTAAAACGCAACATACTTTCATCCAGGAAATCGACCGATGCCAGGAACGGTTCATCAGAAAACCGCCATCCCAGCGCCAGACCCTGGAAAAGTCCCCATCGGTTATTTTCTCCAAAAGCAGAGGCGGCATCAGCCCGAAGAATGGTTTGAATCATGTACCTGTCCAGCAATTTATAGTTGATATTTGCCAGTCCTCCGAGCGATCGATTTTCGCCCATGCGGGTGGCGATCCAGTCTACCTGTCCCTGTGCAGCAGGATCCTGTACAGTAGTTGAGGGTGTATGGACGGTCCTGGTGTAGATTCTTTCGAATTCTGACTGTTGGGTTATCCAGGTGATCGCTCCTGATAATTCATGATTGTCATTTTCAAATGGTGAATCAAAGGCAATCTGTGTTTCAGTCCTGAGTTCTATATCCATTTCGTTTTGTTCCCTGGCCCTGTTTACATAAGGATCCAGCCAGTCGGCGCCGATAGTGGTGTACGGGTAAAATCTGTTTCTTTCTGTTCCCTGGAACTGAAATGAAATTGTTTCCCGTAACATCAACCAGTCATTTAACCTGTACCTGAGTAAAAAGGTGTTTTCCAGCCGGCTGTACTTAGTGTCGTCCTTACCCAGGTTGGCCATTGCAACAGGATTGTAATAGGATACGCCATCCCCCTGGTAACTGTTAATGGGTGTAAAATACTCTCCCGTAGGATTTCCCCTGGAGTCATATTCCCAAATGCTCATATTCGGCGCTTTGATATATGCCATCTCACGTACATTGCGCCTGTCAAGCTCTGCATTCCCCTCCCTGAAATTCGTTACGTAATTAAATTTAATCTGGAACAATAAATCCCTGGACAGGAAATAGTCCAGGTTGGTCCTTACTGAAAATCTCTGGGCACTTGTCCCGATGGTGGTACCCATTTCATCTGAAAAGCTGAAAGAATTAAAGTATCTTGTTTTTTCTCCACCCCCTGAAAGGCTGAAATAATGGTCCTGGGTAAAGCCATTTCTTGTAAGTTCCCCAATCCAGTCTGTATTTGCTGAATAGTTATAAAAATCCACATAGTCCCGGTCGTACGCAATTTCGTCGGGCAGATCGTATAACCCCCTGCTGTTATGCCACTCTTCCAGTTGGAGCATAATGTATTCATTTCCATCCAGCATAGGGATGGCCGGAGGCTGAAAGTTATAACTGCTTTTGAATTGGTAATCAAACTTGATATCACCCATGGTTCCCCTGGCAGTTTCTATGAGCAGTACCCCGTCTGCTCCCCTTGATCCGTATACTGCTGTTGAGGCGGCATCTTTAAGTACCTCGATGGATTTAATGTCTTGCAGGGCAATATTGATCAGGTTACTTATATCCTCCGAATCAGCCGAACTCAAATCAAAACTTTGCGCCACCCTGAATTGGGGAACACCGTCAATTACGATCAAAGGCTGGCTGTTCCCCATGGAGCTTAGTCCCCTGATCACGATTTGTGAACCCGCTCCCGGGTCGCCCGAAGCTGCGATGATATCGAGTCCGCTCACTTTTCCCTGCAATGCGTCGGCTGCTGAGGTTGTGCCCATATCCCGCATTTCGATCAAATCAACTTTCACGCTCGAAGAGGCACGGTCCCTGTCCGCAATGTTTGTCAGGCTGTTCTGGTCCTTCGCTTCTGCAACGATCATGACCTCATCCAATTCGAAATCAGAAGGTTCCATCTCGACAATAATCGTTCTGGAAGGGTCTTTTTCTATTTCCTGGATCTTATAACCGATAAAACTAACTTTTACATCATGCGCTGGATCGCTTAATTCAAGAATAAAATCCCCGTCTAAATTGGTAGTGGTTCCACCGATGATCCGCTCATTTTCATCATATTCAATAATGGTTGCTCCAATGACCGGTTGTCCATCTGTCTTATCAATGATACGG
>CAYOSB010000335.1:2135-4080 GCA_964406495.1 uncultured Bacteroidaceae bacterium
TTTTTCCTGTGCTGCTACGTGAAAAAAGCACAAAAGTGACAGTGCAACGGTTAATATGAGTTTGCTTTTTTTCATCTTATTATTCCTGAATTATCAAATGATTTTGATCTTCGAGCTTACTGGCCAATCTCCGCTGAAACCAGAACCTTATCTATTTCATGTATCACAGCATTATCCAATCTGTTGGGAAATACCTCCTCCGCATCACCCTCCGGCAATTCTACAAAAGATCCGATAATATTGGTGTTTTCCGATTCAACAGCTGTAGCGAATACTGAATTATCGTTACTGATAATTTGAATATTGTCGGCTTCCGGATTAATGTATATTTTAGTATAGAAAGTGGTATACTGGGTTGAACGCTCATCAATACGCATGGTCTCATAGTAGCCGGGAGCCTTCTTCCCATCGGTGAATATCAGGGTACCCTGAATAAAATGCAGCTTCAGGATCTGGCCGAGTTCTTCCACGGGAACTGAATTAAGATTTGCTGCCTCTATCGCTTCATCACTCGGAACCAACACTGTATAATAATCAGTTTCATTGATAAAAGAATAGGTAGCCAGTTTATCTTGCGATAAGCCGGCTTTTTTCAGGAGTGCATGAAATGCTGGAAAATTGCTAACGAGCTGGGTGTACATATTCAGACCTGAAAACGAGAACCAGTTTTGAATTTCGTACGTGGTTCCGTTGTCTGCTTCACTTAACACATCCGGGAATTCAGGGACGATCTCACCGCCTTCAGTTCCTGATGTGGTCGGGGCTGTTCCGCTTACTTCTCCCGTTTCATTATTGAAAATAATATGCGTACCGGCAAGATTGGGAATGAATTCCTTCCGTGCCAGGCCATCAGGCTGGATATCGCTGATATGGTTAAGTAACAGGTTTCTTAAACTCGTCCTGGTATATCTGATCTGAACAGGTTCTCCCATTTCGCTGAGGACAAATGAATAAAACCTCCCGTTCAGTTCATTATAGACCAGGGAAGAATCTATCGAAGTATTGATGTCAGATTCAACAAAAAATGTAAAGGTATTATTACGTTTTTTCAGGAGCGGTAGAATCCCGGTTTCCTCAATCACATTCATTACTTTTGAAAATCCCCGCTGGAGATAGACCGGACCGGTGACACTGCTGAATGCACGTGGAACAATTGCTCTGTTTACACCTATAAATGTACAATTACTCCCAAATTCCTGATGAACAATATCCGTGCTGTTCAGGGTAACAATATCCATTTCACCATTTAAAAATCCGTTCTCAAATGATGCGGGAAAGACTTCATATTGCGACATGTGGGTATTGGCAACAATACGCCTGATGTTCTCTGGTGCCCCATCCAGTGAGCCCCACCCCCCGGCGACCTGAAAATACTCGCTGTTTAAAAGCTCCATTGCCTCGTCAGTTGGCGCGATCAGTCCATGGTGGTACCTTACAGTTACATTGGGTGGCATACCATAGCTGCCGGGCGGTGGATCGGTCAACTCATTGGTGAGGTCAAAAGCCAAATTCGGAAATGATAAATCGAAAAGCGAATCCACTACAAGTCCCTGGTCGACACCCTCCTGTTGATTTGTTGCCTGCTGATTGAATGAGAATTCCGGAAACTTATTGATCAAATCACGGAATTGTATGTAGGAACTGGCTCCCGAATTGTCACTTACGATTTCGTACCCATTTCTCAGCGGGGGAACTACTTTGTCGATCGTGTAAACGAAACCGTTTTCGGCAAACACTTCGTCGCTTGTAATCTTTGCTCCTGCAAAATAGAGATCATTAGCTCCGTCAAACGAACGGTCAAAATAAAATTGGTAATCGGAGGTGGGAATATCATTAATCGTGAAATATTCGGAATAGAATATGGGCACATATTTCCTGGAATCGGTGGATACCCTTCTTACAATATCTGCTTCGAGCGTATCCGTAATGGTTATTCCCTTTCCAT
>CAYOSB010000336.1:0-4061 GCA_964406495.1 uncultured Bacteroidaceae bacterium
CTCCAGCCTGGGTTTCAATGATCGGCAGTGCAGTCAGTGATCCACCGCCTTTCACCTTGTCCCTGAGGGATTCGGGGAGGTCATTCATGTTCGCCGCGATTTCATCTGACTCAATGATTTTCGCCGCCCGTTCCAGCAATCTTGAATGAAGGTAGAATACATCCCCGGGGTAGGCTTCCCGGCCCGGAGGCCTTCTAAGCAACAGGGATACCTCCCTGTAAGAGACGGCCTGCTTGGAAAGGTCATCATAAATAATCAGGGCCGGACGCCCGGTATCACGGAAATATTCGCCGATGGTGCACCCTGCGAAGGGGGCATAAAACTGCAGTGCTGCAGGGTCCGACGCAGTTGCGGAAACGATCACTGTATAATCCATCGCGCCATTGGCTTCCAATGTTTTAAGCACATTTGCCACAGTGCTCCCCTTTTGGCCGATAGCCACATACACACAGTATACCGGCTCGCCCCTGTCATAGAATTCCTTCTGATTCAGAATTGTATCTACTGCAATGGCTGTTTTGCCGGTCTGCCGGTCGCCGATAATCAGCTCCCGCTGACCTCTTCCAATGGGAATCATTGCATCGATCGCCTTGATCCCGGTCTGCAGCGGCTCATTAACAGGCTGACGATAGATCACGCCGGGCGCCTTGCGTTCAATAGGCATTTCGAAAAGTTCGCCACCAATCGGACCCTTGCCGTCCAGGGGTTCACCCAGGGTATTGATCACACGTCCTGTCAGCTGCTCGCCTACCTTGATTGATGCAATGCGCCTGGTTCTTTTTACGGTGTCACCCTCCTTGACCAATTCTGATGATCCCAGCAACACTGCTCCAACATTATCTTCCTCCAGGTTGAGTACAATTCCCATGACTCCGCTGTCAAACTCAATCAGTTCATTTGCCTGTACTTTGTTCAGTCCATAGATGCGTGCGATCCCATCTCCTATCTGGAGTACTGTGCCGACCTCTTCCAGTTCAACATCGCTTTTGAATCCTTCAAGTTGTTTTTGCAGTATCTCCGATACCTCAGAAGGTTTAATCTGAGCCATATGCTATCCTTTTTCGATTATTTTATTAATTCTTTCTTGATTTTATTCAGGCTGCGTGCCACGCTGGCATCATATTGCCGGTCTTCAATCCGCAGGACAAATCCCCCGATCAGTTCTTCGTTATCTTCACTAACCATTTCAACGGGTGTTTTTAATGCATCCTGCGCTGCTTTCCGCACCTTATCACTGAGCGCTTGGGGAACCGGTTTCGCAGTGGTAAAGGTCGCCGATACAATTCCCTTATGTTGCTTATACAACGCTGTAAAATACCTGGCGATCCCGGCAATATACGCTTCTCTTCCATTGCTGAGCACAAGTTTCAGCAGGGACAGGGTCAGTTCCCCGACCACTCCGTCAAGGGATTGCTCCAGCATCTTGTGTTTCTGCGATGGTTGAATGATCGGGGAGAGCAACAATTCATTGAATTCGTTTACCCTTGAAATCTTCAAAATTTCATCCATATCCCGCCTGACATCGTCAAGCAGATCCTTTCCCTTTGCACTTTCAAAAAGCGCCTTCGCATATCTTACCGATATTTGGCTTTCATTCATCAGATCATCAATTCAGGTCAATGTCGTCCACAAGCTTTTTAACCAGTTTTTGCTGTTCCTTGTCACTGCCCAGTTTTTGCTTCAGTATCTTTTCAGCGATCTCCACCGAAAGCACTGCCATCTGTTCCTTCATTTCTGTGATTGCAGACGCTTTTTCGTTCCGAATCGTTTCACGCGCTTTCTTCAGTAACCTGGTTGACTCTTCGGATGCCTGTTCTTTTGCCTCCGAGAGGATCTTTTCCTTCACATCCCTGGCTTCTTTCATGATCGCATCCCTTTCCGCTTTTGCTTCGGCCAGAATTTTTTCATTGTCAGCCTTGAGTTTCGCCATTTCCGCACGTGCCTTCTCTGCTGATTGAAGGGCTTTTCTGATACTCTCATTCCGCGCATGCACAGCTGCAAGAATGGACGGCCATGCATATTTTCTCAGTATTACAAGCAGGATCAGGAAAAACAGGGTGGTCCAGAAGATCATTCCTAGTCCGGGTGATAACAGATCCATAATATTTTGTTTTTAATGATTGATCAATTGATAACGACCTGCAACCAACCGTTGCAGGTCGTTTTCCTTTTATGCATTGTTGGTGAGCAGCGCTACTACTACGCCAAACAATGCAACACCTTCAATCAATGCAGCCGAAATGATCATTGCAGTTTGAATCTTACCGGCAGCTTCTGGCTGACGTGCAATGGCTTCCATTGCCTTCCCACCTATCGTACCGATTCCGAATGCTGCCCCGATCACTGCGAGTGCTGCTCCGATTGCTGATAATGTACCTGTCATAATAATTTAAGTTTAATTAAGATAAATATTACTCATGGTGATGCTCGGGCATCGCCAATCCAATAAACAAAGCTGATAAAAGTGTGAAAATATAGGCCTGGAGGAATGCCACCAGGATTTCAATCATGTCCATAAAAATGACCATTATAAGTGAGGGCACGGTCATGAAAAAGCTCTTGAAAATAAATATAATCGATATCAG
Organism: uncultured Bacteroidaceae bacterium; assembly: GCA_964406495.1. Lineage (GTDB taxonomy): Bacteria > Bacteroidota > Bacteroidia > Bacteroidales > M55B112. The sequence continues at coordinate 2,586 of CAYOSB010000336.1, forward strand.
ACTCAATACGATAATATGTCCTGCTGTGATGTTTGCAAAAAGACGAACCATCAGGGCAAAAGGTTTGGTGATGATCCCGATCAGCTCCACCGGGATCATAATGGGGAGCAACCATTTTGGAACGCCCGGGAAGGCAAATATATGCTTCCAGTAGGCCTTATTTCCACTCAAGTTGGTAATCATAAGTGTAAAAATGGCCAGCACCATGGTAACTGCGATGTTCCCTGTGACATTTGCACCAAATGGAAAGAAAGGAATGAGTCCCATCAGGTTATGAATGAGTATAAAGAAAAAAACCGTAAGCAGGTAGGGCATGAATTTTTCATACTTCTCTGTCCCGATGTTGGGCACTGCAATATCTTCCTCAACAAACACGATCAGTGGTTCCAGGAATCCCTGCATCCCTTTGGGTTCACTTACGCCAACTTTTTTATAAGATCTTGCGAGGGTAAGGAATACCAGCAGGAGAATGACCACAGCGAGGAACATCATCGAAACATTTTTAGTAATGGAGAAATCCAGTGGCAAACCTGCCTCAACCAATTCCCCGTCACTATTCACTTCGATGATCTTACCATCCACGGTAAGTTCATCTGTCCCGCCTTCCCCATCTTTGATAAGCCTGGTACCATGGCCCATCTCAAAGCCCTTGTAATTATGCCCATGGGCGAGTTTCGAAGACATGAATAGATGAAAACCGGAATGTTTGCTGAATAATATCACCGGTAGCGGAACACTGATATGGCGACCATCTTTTGTAGTGGCGATATGCCACTCATGCGCGTCTTTCAGGTGATCAAGAATCACTTCAGCTGCATCAAATTCCTCCTCATGGGAAGCATTTCCATGGGGATCAACAGCTGGGGTATGATCTCCGGCATGATCTGCCTGTACAGTATGCTCTTCTGAATGTTCGTTATGAGCAGCATGACCTTCGGCAGGTTCCGGGTTTGATGTATGTGCTTCCCTGTGATCCTGCGCGAACAAAGAAATCCCGCTAAACAGAACGGCGATAAATACCAGGTAAAAAGTTGGACGGACTCGATTTGAAATTCCCGAATTCACCTATAATCAATTGTTTTTGAGTGCTTTATACAAAATGCTTGTCAGAAAAATTGTAAGCACTAAATATAACACAAAAAAGGCAATGATAAAGTCAGTTGTAAGTTTTTTTCCAACGGCCCAGTAAATAAGAATCAATACAAGGTAGGCCAGGAATTTTACCCCTATTCCTGCCAACAGGTGGATACCCTGGTCACGTTCTGCTTTCCTGGTTCCGGAAATAACAATCAGGTAAGCCCCCAGGGTGATCAGGGTCATAAAGGTCACCAGGTTTGCATAGGTGACAGGGGTAAGGTCAGTATTTGTGTATTGAATCAACAGCAATCCTCCTGACAACAGCAGGATATACAGGATAAGCAACCGGAGGAGAGGGCGAAGTTTACGAATCATCTTTCCGATGTATAAATTCCTTGA
>CAYOSB010000337.1:0-4054 GCA_964406495.1 uncultured Bacteroidaceae bacterium
TTAATAACAAAGAAACCGGCACAAGCTCAACGGGCTACACTTTTTTTGCAGCGACCATCATGTCGAACTCAAGTAAAAAAGTAGAGGATAACCTGATTCAGCTTTACGATGAAGCCATACAAGGGTATGAAAAGAGGCTAAGGGAAAACCGGGCAGAACCTTTCTTTTCTTTCAAGTATTATCAATGGTTTTCACTGCTTTTTACCGAATATATTTTTGATTTATACAGCAGTCAGAAAGAAGCCCTGATTAATCAACTCAATGCTTTGTTGGAATCAGAAACCGACTTTAAAAATATTGAGCCATTTGCCGGGAACGACCTGAAGAAGCTGGCCTACTGGATGGCCACAGGTAGCGGAAAAACCCTGATCATGCACTGCAATTACTGGCAAGCTGTCAAATACTTCAAAAACGACTGGGAGAACATTATTCTTATTACACCAAACGAAGGATTAAGCCGTCAGCATTACGAAAGTTTTACCGAAAGCGGCATTGATGCTAAACTGTATTCAGGTAGCGAAGAAAGCCTGAAAACAAAAGAAGGAGAAGTGTTAATTTTGGAAATTACCAAACTGGTAAAAGACAAAGCAGGCGAAGGGGTCAGCGTTGATGTGGATTATTTTTCCGAATCGAAAAACCTTGTTTTTATTGATGAAGGGCATAAAGGCTCAAAATCTGAAGAACAAACCTGGAAAAACCTGCGACAGCACCTAACCCGTGGTGAAGGGTCTTTTACTTTTGAGTATTCTGCCACCTTTGGACAGGTAATTACCGATAAAAACAAATTCCTTTTCAATGAGTATGCTAAATCCATAATATTCGATTATTCCTATCGCCACTTTTATTCCGATGGATATGGTAAGGACTTTAGCGTTTTCAATATTGATGCTACCAATGAATACAGTGAAGAACAAAACAAACTTTTACTTGCCGGTAGTTTATTAGGTTATTACGAGCAGTTAGTTTTATTTGAAGAGAATCTGGAAGAATTAAGGCAATACAATGTTGAAAAACCACTTTGGGTATTTGTTGGCAGCAGGGTAATCAGTTCAAATGGCAGTTTAACCCAGGGTGATAAACAAAATATTTCAGATGTAACACGGATTATAAATTTCTTCAAGTTTGCGCTGTCTTCACCACAGCAACTACAACTTCTAATAGACAAAATCCTTTCAGAGCAGTCAGATTTAAGAGATAAAGAAGGTGTTGATATTTTCAAATCCCGATTTAAACACCTTAAGGAAAACAAACCTGTAGCTGAAGAAATATTAAATAAGGTTTTCAATGGTATTGGCAGTCTTGAAGCTTTTCAGGTAAAACAAGCCGATGGAGAAATAGCACTGAAAACCAAAACCAGTGACAATTATTTTGCAGTTATCAATATTGGGGATGTTCCTAAATATGCCAAAACACTTGAAGCTGATACCGATGGTGAATTAGGTATTCAGGATGACAATTTTACAAAATCATTGTTTCAGGCAATTTCTGAAACCAATTCAACCATAAACATATTAATCGGCTCCAAAAAGTTTATTGAAGGGTGGAACTCATGGCGTGTTTCCAGCATGGGTTTAATGAATATGGGTAAAAGTGAAGGGGCACAAATTATTCAGTTGTTTGGTAGGGGTGTGCGTTTAAAAGGGAAAAACTACTCACTTAAACGGGAAGAGGCTAATGCTCCTTATTTTATCAGGGCATTACAAAACATCTCAATCATGGGCTTAAATGCTTCCTACATGAATCGCTTTTTGGTTGAGATAGAAAATGAAGTTCCTGAATACACAGAATATCCGATTGAACTAAAATTAAATAATGAAGCAAAATGGAATGGTCAGATTATGACTTTTCGTAAGCAGGAGAATAAAAACTTTAAAGATGATGAAATTGTTGAATTAGCATATAGCAGTAAAATTGCCAGACGAGTTACCATTGATTTGCGAAATAAAGTAAGCATTGCATCAGGAGGTTTCAATTCACAGGTAGCTGAAGATACGGAAACATATTCTGAGAATTTCCTTATACAATTCATTAATTTTATTGATATAGAGGCATTGGTATTAGAAGCTAGCCGGTATAAATTAATCAAAGGATACATTAATTTAATTATCAATGCTGATGCCATTCAGCAATTAATTACTGATGGGAGTTTCAATCTTTATAGCCACAAAGGACAATTTAGTTTAAGCGAAGCCATTTCAGGCAAAGTTCACTCAGTTGCTGTAAGTTTGGTGAAAGATTATATCAATAAATTCTACGCTGACAAAGAAAAGGAATACTTATCAAAATATTTAACGTACGATTTACTCGACCATCAAACTCACGCAGAGATGTTTCCAGCCTCACAAAAGATGATTGTTAAAGTTCCAATAGAAGATAAAGCATTCATTGAAGAGCTAAAATCGAGAATTGATGAAATGTATCATGATGATGACAAAAATTTTCCAACTATTCATTTCAGCAATCATTTATACTCGCCAATCGCATCAACACTTGGAAAGAGTTTTAGTAGTGAGTACAAAACAGTTCCAACACGCTTAAATGAGGGGGAAAGAGATTTTCTGAAACATTTGCGGGAATTTATTAAAGAAAAAAATGATTTGTTCGAGGGAAAAGAATTATTTGTCTTGCGAAACCTATCCGTTAAAGGGATTGGATTTTTCATGGAAAGTTCATCCTTTTATCCTGACTTCATAATGTGGGTTGCAGATAAGAACAAGCAACATATTTATTTTCTTGACCCAAAAGGAATTTTACTCGGTGAGAATAACTGGAACAATCCAAAGATTATATGGTGTAGGGATTCGGCTCCGGAACTGGGACAAAAGATACAACAGGAATTAGCCAAAGACAAAAATGCTATCTCTGTTTCAGTTTCGGCTTATATTCTGTCTTATACAGCATTTAACGAGGTTAGAGACAGGTGGGGAGAAGGAACCGGAACTACAAAAGATGATTTTGCAAATAACAACGTTTTGTTTATTGAAAACAACAAAGATTATTTGATGAAAATATTTGCGAATTTGGAAGAATGATAGCCTACACTTCACATCCATGCGCATTGCAAAGTTTTTCAAGAAGCCTGCGCACAGACCAAAACTTGTTAAAGCGTATGGCTGCCCAAACACACGGCCTGAAAATGCAGTAAAAATGATTAAAATACCATACTTGTAATCGATATTCAGATAAAATTGGGGTTATACTCCAAAAATATCCGATAAAAATAGACTGATAACCCAAAAATATCCGATATTATTGGAACTAAACTCCAAAAATATCTAAAAACAAGTTATTTTTGCATGAAACCACTGACATGTATATACAGCGAAAAATTCATCAGGAAATAGGGAATCACTTAAGCCGAAAAGAATATACTATTATTACAGGCCCGCGGCAATGTGGAAAAACCTCACTGATAAAGGCACTATACAAAGAGTTACAAAACGACAATAAGCAAGTTGTTTACATCACATTTGAAGACCAGGATATCTTGTCAGCCATCAACGTTCATCCCGAGGAAGTTTTTTCATATGTCATCAGGCCAGATAAACAATTAATCGGGGTTGCACATAAAAATGAAAGGGTTTATCTGTTTATAGATGAAATTCTGTATGCAGCAGATCCCTCCAATTTTTTGAAATACCTTTTTGATACCTACGGTGAGAATTTAAAAATTATTGCAACAGGCAGCAGCGCCTTTTATATGGATGATAAGTTCAAAGATTCTCTTGCAGGCAGAAAGAGAGTGTATGAACTGCAAACCCTTTCATTTGATGAGTATCTTCAGTTTTCCGGCTATGATCATCTGTTGTTGGAACTTGAAAAGATCAGATTTTTAGCAGATTATATCTCTCCTGCAAACAGGGAGCTAATGGATCAATTAAACGATTACCTGGTTTTTGGAGGGTACCCGGAAGTTGTATTAGAAAAAAATACCGATGAGCGGATTCTTCTGCTGAAGGAGTTGAAAAACGCATTTCTGAAAAAAGATATCGATGAGGCTGGCATAAGTTACCACGATAAATTTTATATGCTATTAACACTTCTTGCCGGTCAA
>CAYOSB010000338.1:0-3228 GCA_964406495.1 uncultured Bacteroidaceae bacterium
TTGAACCTATTATAAAATGTATTGGTTACACTTCCTTCATCGCGAAGGTAGCCGCCAGACAGGGAATATTTAGCAATCGCATCCCCGCCGGTGATATTCACATTCACCCCGGCGGTCCGCCCGAGTCCAAATGTGGTTTCCTGCCAGTCCGTAGCATTGTTGTACCTGTAATACTGGTTAAATTCAGGGTTCTCGATAAAGTAATCGTCAAATTTAAAGAAACCATTGCTGTACATCTGTTCCAGCAGGTAGGGTTTGAAATAGGCTGCATTGGAGATCACCGGGATCCGCTTATTCATGAAATTGGCACCAAAGTGGGAGTTGATATCAAATTCCGTTTTGCCCACCTTGGCTTCCTTGGTTTTGACCAGGAGCACCCCGTTGGATGCTTTTGCTCCATAAAGTGCAGTGGAGGCAGCATCTTTCAGTATGGTAATCGATTCGATGTTTCTCGGATCGATATTGATCAGCGGATCATGATAGAACCCTTCAATGGTGGTTGTTTCGAATCTGTGATTGCCCAACACCTGCCCGTCAATCACCACCAGTGGCTTTTCCTCGGCGAACACAGAACCATATCCCCTGATATTAATGGTATTGCCTTCACCCGGTGCCCCGGATGAGCTGATGACCCGGGCGGAGGAATTTTGAAGGAGCTGCTCAAAGTTCGGAGAAAGCAACTGGCTACCGGGACTGAATTCAACTTTTTCCACTGCACCGGTCATGTTGCTGTATTTTTTTGACTGGTAGGGAAAATATACGCTGTGGTCAACCGAATAATTTTCAAGCCTGACCAGGTAGACCTTCATCTCCTCACCCAGCGTGCCGTATTGCTCTTTTACCTGGTAACCCGGATATGAAAAGATGAGCATGATGCTACCGGCTTCCGGTTTTTCATCGACCTTCAGCTCGAAATAACCATTTGTATCTGTTGAAACAGACTGCGCCTTGCGGTGTTTTGCCGACACTTTTATGCCCTCCATCGGATGGTTGCTTTCTGCTGAAAATACATGCCCACTGATTACAGCCGTCCCCTGCCCGTTGCCAGCCTGGCACCAACCGAGCAGTAAAAGAATTACGGATAGTTTTATCAAATGCCTCATAGGTTTTTGTATAACTGTTTTTTTCATAGGTTCCGTCATTGTTTCATAATTTCTTATTCCATGACTGGAACCAGTTTGATTTCCCGGATCCACAGGTATTGTTCATCTTTATTCTCACCCGGATGTGTTTCGAGGAATGTAAATCTCACGTTTGAAGCGGGTTTTTTCCCGAAGAAACGTACGGTTCCTATTTCGTCAAATTCCGAATCGAGATCACCACTTGGACTGGCGGAAAAGTCATACTCGGCGATTTCCTGTCCTTCCATTTCAATCCTGTAGGTGCCGCTTTCCTTGTTCTTTCCCCTGATCATCAAACGGTAATCGAGCGGATAAAACGGTCCCTTGAGGTCGAACTCCACCCATTCCCCGTAGCTGTTCATATAAGCCAGGCTGTCCCTGTTCTCCTGCCCGACATCCGGAAATACGATCTCAACGGAAATCAGTTTCTGGTTGTTACCATCAGCATCAGGTGCAATGGTCAGTTTGCCATCACTGACGGTCACCGGTATGTCTTCGAACCAGTCAAAATTATTTCCTTCTTCTGTGTCCTTGATCTTCAAATCCTCAACAAGGAAATTATTTACCTGGTCGGTATTGCCCTCATCACCAGCGATAATCGAAATTATATATTCGCCGTTGGGCACCTCAATTTCCCAGGTATGGGCGTTTACGCCATCTTCCACCATATGGTTCAGGGTGGTGAGCACCGGATCCGATCCTCCCCTGTCGCGTGTATCAAACACATAACCACCGACCCAGCCATAGAAAAAGCCAGATTCACGTTCTGCGAAGGCATACCCGTAGTCCGGCAGGTACCCGTCGGGGACACTGCTTCCTTCCGGCTGGAAATTGATCATCAGTGATTCCCCCGGTGCAACATACGGCTTGGCCCTGAAAAAGGTGGACCGGATGTTCCGCTGGTCAATGTCAATGCTGTTGATCTTCCCGGAGAACGATGCATAGGCAATTAATTCCTTCTGATAGGCACTCTCGCTCCAATCGCCCTGTATCCCTCCCCGGGGTTTGATGAGCCAGGAGAGGTCATACTCAAATCCGTTCACACTGTACAGATTCCCATTGCTCAGATTGATGTTCCTGTCGTAATCATTCTCGAGCAGATCCTTGAAATAATACTCGAGGTCAGTGGTATCTGCCCTGGAACTCTCGTACCTGGCTGCAATATCCGCAATAACCTCTGCTACGGTCAGGTCTCCCTGGTAAACCATGTTTGCCAGGATAGGACCTGCAAGGTCCTTATCCTCAAGCGGACTGTTCAAATAGGGTCGCTGGTTCACAAGATCCGCCACCTGGGAAAAATTTGTCGGGATGACCACGGTAAACCGTGCTTTTTCATTTTCGATGTTGGTGTACCTGAAATCCTTGTCATAAAATGGCGCCGTGAAGATTTCCAACCCCTCATACAAAAAGGGATTCGAAAAGATGAACACAGAATCATAGACCGTCCTCCCATCTTCTGTGGTCCCGATGGCCGTACTTGCTTCTTTATTAAACACTTTTTCCGTGTACTGTTGAACAGATGTCCCTATCCGCCTGGAATATTCATTGTACAACAGCGATTCATATACATTGTTTTTTGGAAGCAATGGCTGATCGATCACCTGGATGATCCCGTTTTGGGAGAGGTAATCGGGATCAACAATTTTTGCCTGCTGATCGATGAGCAGGTCATTGGTGTTTTCTTCAAAAGAGAAATTCAGGTATTTTTCGTTGAAGGTGGTAAGGTCGGCTGCAATAAAATCCTTCAGGTTATATTTCCCATTGATGAAATGGTATTTGATCAGCCTCCGGAACAGTTCATCGTCGGCCAGGATCGCAGGATCGATCATGTCGAAGGCTGCATTATTAGGTGCAAGTACAGTATAGAGCCTGTTCTGTGAAAGCAGGTCTTCCAGGTCTTCCACCTGTTTGACAGCCTCCGTAAAGCTGGAAATATCGGGGATGGCCTCCATCTCGGAAAGTATTTTATCCTTTACCGTCAGTGCATCAACTGTATTATAATGTTCCTCCCATTCCTTGTTACATCCCCTGGTGAAGACCAGGGTGGCAAGAAGAAGAAAGATAACGCGGAAGTATGTACATCGATTCAACATAACTGTTTGATAAT
>CAYOSB010000338.1:3238-4045 GCA_964406495.1 uncultured Bacteroidaceae bacterium
AATTAATTTCTAATCCACTGTTATTTCTGACATCACTCAACCGGTTCAAGAATGACGCTCCTGAACAATCCATACCCGGGGGTAATCCCCTGGACCCTGAAAGAATTCTCCTTCTGTCCTTCCGGAATTTCAACGATCCCAAGGAATACCTTGCTGATCTCTCCACCACTGTTTCCCTCTGCAAGGTTGATGACACCCCCGATCTGTTCACCGTTGAAGTAGTGCTTCACGGTGGGTCTTTCAAATCCTTTTTCACAATCGTGGTAGACGTTGTACTTTCCCGGGATCACATAAGGAATTTTCCGGGTAAAATCCGCTGCATCGTCGCAGATATCAAATGCCAGGTACATGGGAAGCCGCAGGTGGTTGGTCTGGGCATCAGACCTGATCTTCCCGGAATAGGGAGCGTTCAGGGTCAGCCATGGTGCTGTTTTATCAAAGGGGACATGATCTGCGCTTCCGGGATCGGGCCAGTACCGGTATTTTTCGTCCATCCTGGTGGTTCTCAAGCCGAGGTCGGCGAGTGAATCACCTGCCGCCACCAATGAGTCAAAAGGAATCCCGGGTACATCCAGGAAATAAAACTCACGCCTGATCCTCTTGAAAGTGGTTGTCAGCTGGTACATTTGATCCATGATATGGACGATCCCGTTCGAAACCAGGTTATTGCTGTTAAATTCATCGACATTCAGTCCCTGTGGAAAATCCAGGGTTTTGCTGTTCAATACCACTTCGGCAGAATTCTTCAGGAGCCCGAAACCAAGTGTGGTTTCACCAAGTGTTCCGAAAAACTCACCTTCTTCTGTG
>CAYOSB010000339.1:0-4017 GCA_964406495.1 uncultured Bacteroidaceae bacterium
CATTGTTCCAAGCGTTTTCAATTATCATATGAAATATACCCCTAGCGTCTTCTTGTCCAGCCTTTTCTCCTGTTTTTGGATTTACAAGGTCATATTTGTCACCATTTTCAACAGCCTTCATGAATTCTTTATAGGTGGTTTGTGCAAAACTGCTGATTTTCACATACCCGATATTGTCCTCGATCATATAATGCACATCTACACTGTAAATAGGGATGTCGTCACGGATCACCTCAAACTCGATTAATTCCGGCTCTCCTCTTCTTTTGATCTTCAGGCTGACGGGTGTACCTTTTTCTCCTTTCAGCATGGAAACGATCTCATCGCTGTCCATCTGCACGCCGGCAACAACCGTTCCTTCCACTTCAACGATCCTGTCTCCTGCCTGGATGCCCACCAGTGCGGAAGGACCATTCGGAACCGGTCGGATGATGGCCACCGTGTCTTCATTCATATTGAACAAAACACCGATGCCACTGAAATTTCCCGTAAGCGGCTCATTGTATTTCTGGAAATCTTCTGCGGGGATATACACCGAATGCGGGTCCAGGTTTTTCAGGATAGCGGGAATGACATCTTCGTTGATCTCACCCACCGGCACAGAATCCGCATAATCGTTCAGTACATAATACAGGGCGGAATTGATCTTGTCATTCCTGGGGGTGATATTCAGTCCGTACGGGGAACCGACATTGAACCTGCTGCTTGATGACTGGCGGGAAATTTCACTGGAGATGATCGATTTCACACGTAGTTGTGTAAAAAGGTTTCCCAGGAATATCCCGATGACCAGCGCAACTGCAATGATGATCGGTCCGTATATTATCAGTTTGTCTCTTTTAGGTAATTTCATCTGTAATCTCCGCTATATGAACTAATTCAACTTCTGCACGCTTTAGCAGGTCCAGCCCGTCAGTGATCCTGTATTTTTCAGAAAAAACTACCCTGGCGATTCCTGCCTGGATGATCAGCTTCGCACATTCAATACATGGTGAGGTCGTGATATACAACGTGGAACCCTCACTGCTGTTGTTTGATTTTGCAACTTTGGTGATCGCATTGGCCTCTGCATGAAGAACGTACGGTTTGGTGATATTATTCTCATCCTCACACTTATTTTCAAAGCCGGAAGGGGTACCGTTGTATCCATCGGATATGATCATTTTGTCTTTTACGAGCAATGCACCTACCTGTCTTCTTTTGCAATAGGAATTCGTCGCCCATATCCTGGCCATTTGCAAATACCTCAGATCTATTTTCAGTTGCTTATCTTCCACTTTCTGCTGATTTTCAACACACTATTACGAACTGCAAATATAGTGGTTTTCATGGGAAGAACCGGGTGAGAAGGCAAGGAATAGAGGAAATATCCAGCTATTGTTCTTTTTCTTCAAAAAAGATTTTTTGCATAAATTTTTCCAGTTCCTCTTGCCGTGCCTCTTTGCTTTGCATTGTGAATGTGCATTCAACACCAATAGGATCAGCTGCCTCTTTGAATATCCGGCCAAATTCAGCATGATGAATTCCATCCTTCGTGATGGGGTGTGGCCTGTCGTTGCTGTAAGACAAATAAACCGGGGGGTCTTCTTTGCTGAGATGTGTGAGGGGTGAACACTCCAGGGACAGATTTTTATATTCCTCCCAATTGTTCAATAAGTCCTCCGAACTCTTTGCACCGACAGACTTCCAGATCATTCCATGACTGGTAGCTGACGTTCCGATTCGTTGCTGGATCAACTGGGCATCGATGGTGGTTTGCGCCGAAATCACTGCGGCTGCCAACAGGCGTGTGGATTCTCTTTCAACCGGATCTTTACTATTCGGGTTGGCCAGGTCATCATGACAGGCCAGCCACAAGCTGGAACAGCCACCCGCAGATCCTCCGCTGGCGATGATCCGGTTCGGATCGATATTCCATTCAGCAGCCTTGCTGCGGACGAACTGAAGCGCCCTTGCTGCATCAACCAGGCTGCATGGCAGTTTGTTTTCACCCCGGGCAAGTCGGTAATTGATACTTACATAGGATACACCTTTTTCCAGGAGATTCAGATGGGGTCCACTGTTTTTTTCCTTGCTGCCAGCACCCCAGCCCCCGCCGTGAATATAAAACACAAGGGGTGTCGGGGTTTGGGATTCTGCTTTCCAGAAATCCAGTTTATTCCTTTCGTGCGGTCCGTATGCAATATCCCGCAATGTCGGCTCGAATTTTTTCTTTGAAACTTTTATCCACTTCCCTTCCAGCATGACTGAATCAGGATATGATGCTACAGATACACCCTCCTGATTCACCTCCTGGGAATTCTGACCATAACTAATTGTGGATATGATCATCAAGCATAAAATAATCCATACTCTCATTTCTTATTGTTGTTTTTGATGAGCAGTTTAATTTGATGTTCAATTTCTTTCGACTTCGCCAGTGCTTCTTCCAATGGAAGTCCCTGTTTCATGTTCGGTCTTTTATGTCCAATATGTGTTAACCAGGCATCTTTGGTTATTTTCTGGCGCACTTGCACCAGTTTTAATATTTCAGCCCCATGTTGGTGCGTATTAGTGAAACCATCCAGGTCACCTGTCATGGAAAGGGGTGGTCCGCCGAAAAATTTAAGAATGTGTCTGGCCATCTCAAAATGGCCTGTTTCATTCGGATGAATGCCATCTTTCGCAAACACAAAAGTTGAATCAGATCGTCTGTAATCTTCAAGTTTCTTTTTCATTGGCCAGTGAATATCAATTACATTCCATCCCTTTGTATATCGATTACTGATCAGCCAATCAGAATATATGTCCAGCACATTGGCATACGCTGCTCCTTTTCGTTCATCATAAATAGGTGGAGTAATATGGATTATTTCAGCACCTGATTTTTCGATTGCTTCATGCAGACGAAGAATACCATTTCTGAATTGCCTGAAGCGCTCATCATCGAATGGTAAATAAATACCGTCATTCATTCCATAACACGCCAGCACCAGGTCTGGATTTGTTTCTGCAATCACCCTGTCTATCCGATCATGCAGGTCCGGACGTGGATACTTTCCTTTTGCGTGACCTGGCTCAGAGAGTCCGGATACAGTTTCGCTTGGCAGTCCCACATTTATTATTTCGTAGTTCTTGTCCGGATTATGGATCGAAAAATAGGCATCAATGAAATCTACATATTTTCCCTGGTATGTAATGCTGTTGCCTAAAAAAACAATTCGTTTTACATCGGCGGGAATATCAAAAGTTTGTGAACTTATGCCGCACTGTATTCCAATACTAAAAACTATGAGAAAAACGATTCTTATCATTATTACCGGGTTCCTGGTATATCAAACAAATAAAGCTAAATAAATTTACTTTTTAATCGAATAAACAAACAACAGGGTAATTCGAACAGCAGCATTCAACAATTACTGAGACCCATGAGCAATGTAATTAATCGATCCGGATTCAATTGAGTGCTTTTATTGCTCATACACAATCTTAAAAACAGTATTCCTGTCGTCCGGGAAAATGTACGTTTTATAGGTAGGACTCTGAACATTGATATAGAAGGCTTTTTCAGCACGGTTTCCCCACCAGCTTGTACTTGTTGATGCCTTTTCCCCGGTATTCACCACGACGACCTCCTTAATATTTTTTTCCTGCGGGCCGATGTTGATATGGCCAATGGGTTGATTTGTAACATGCGCATAAAGTACATTTCCTTTCTGTGTAAAGTACCCCCATTCAGGTTTTGGCAAATCTGCATCTTTGCATCCATAAATGCTTTCACTGTTTACCTTCATCCATTCTCCAACCGCTTTCAATGTTTTCCTTGATTCAAGAGGTATCGTTCCCTGGGAATCAGGTCCCACATTCAGCAACAGGTTCCCGTTTTTACTCACGCAATTTGCCAGTGCATGAATAATCAATTCAGGTGATTTCCATTCCTCATCAGTTGACCTGTATCCCCAGGAATTATTCAGGGTAAGGCAGGTTTCCCACGGGATCGGGTTTCCATATTTGTCAACCAGCTTTTTCCCGGGTATA
>CAYOSB010000340.1:0-4008 GCA_964406495.1 uncultured Bacteroidaceae bacterium
GTAGATCGGCAGCCAGTCGTCGCTGCAGTCGTACAGATCCACCACGCCCTGCCGGGCGTTGGGCACCGGCAAGTTTGAAATGCGCTGGGCCTCACGCATCACCTGCGTAGCCCACTGGTCGGTGAAATCCCGGTTATGATTCAACCTTAATCAGCGCCTTTCGAAAAAATACGATAACCGGATCATAATGTCCCGGATCAGTGCAGGTAAAGTTTTTTTGCTGCAGCATACCCATTCACTGGATTTAAAATTTTTGCAATAAGGCCGGGGTCAGACATGATGAACAAACACTAAATAAGTAAATTTGCACCCCGTTGATAACGGGAAGTCTATTCAAAAAAAAGAATGTTTTTAAATCCATACATATCGCACCCTTTTACAGCAGAGATCATCCGTTCCCTGGAGGAAAAAGGAAATAAAGTCTTCCATCTTAAAGGCCTCTCAGGTTCCTCCAAGGCCGCCCTGTTCCAGGCGGTGGTGACCGGCGCCAGGGGGAACCACCTGGTGCTTTTCCATGATAAGGAAGAGGCCGCCTATTTTTACACCGACCTGGTGAACCTGGAGGGATCGCCGGACCGGACACTATTCTTTCCATCTTCCTACAAACGGTCGGTTCAGTATGGCCAGACCGACGAAGCGAATATCATTACGCGCACCCAAACCCTGAAGCGGCTGAATGAGCAACGTGTCTCGAACTTCATCATTTCCTATGCCGAGGCGCTGCTCGAACGGGTGATGACCCGGGCCGAACTGGGGAGACACACCCTGGAAATCAAAACAGGAGAAAACCTCAGCATGGAATTCCTGGAGGAGGTATTGGAAACCTGTCGCTTCCAACTGGTGGATTTTGTATATGAACCCGGTCAATACGCCATACGCGGAGGGATCGCCGACATCTTCTCCTATTCTTCAAGTCACCCTTACCGCGTCGACTTTTTCGGTGACGAGGTGGATTCCATCCGCCTGTTCGATGTGGAAACGCAGCGTTCCCAGGAGGAGTTAAAACGCGTATCCATCATCCCCAATGTACAGTGGGAGCAGGAAAAAGGCGAAAAAAGGGTCTCCTTTCTTGAATTCATCCCATCCAATACCACCATCTGGCTGGATGACCTCGACCTGGTCCTGGATCGCATAAAAGACACCTGGGATAAAACCGAGATCGGAAGTCAGGGAGGAAATGACAGATTGCCAGTTCCGGGCGGAAACACAACCGGAACCAGCCAAAAAGATGCACTCCTGGTCAGGGCAGAACTGATCCGCGAAAAACTCGAGGACCATAACAGGGTCGAATTCACCCGTCCGGTGCTACCTGCACCCGCACATGCATGGAAATTCAACACCGCGCCTCAGCCCCCGTTCAACAAAGATTTTGAACTGCTCGCCCGGACCCTGAACGAAAACAGTCAGATCGGCATACATAATTACATACTTTCAGAAAGCAGCAGTCAGCTCGAACGACTGCGTTCCATCTTCGAAGAAGTGCATCCCGGACTGGCATACGAGGAAGGGACCACCACGCTGCATGAAGGGTTTACGGACCATGACCTCAGGGTGGCAATCTACACCGACCACCAGATATTCGACCGCTACCATAAATTCAGGCTGCACGATCGTTTCACCAAGAAGGAAGCGCTGTCAGTGAAGGAACTGTCAGGCCTCCAACCGGGTGACTACGTGGTGCATGTGGATCACGGGATCGGAAAATTCGGCGGACTGGAACGTATCGATGTAAACGGCAAAAGACAGGAGGCCGTGCGCCTGGTCTACAAAGACAATGACGTGCTGTTCGTGAACATCCATTCGCTCCACAAGATCTCGAAATACAAAGGCAAGGAGGGACATGCCCCCAGGGTATACAAGCTCGGCACCGGTGCCTGGCAGAAGCTCAAGCAGAAGACAAAAAGCAAGGTCAAGGACATCGCCGGTGAGCTGATCGCCCTGTACGCAAAACGGAGGGAGCAAAAGGGCTTTGCATTTTCCCCCGACACCTACCTGCAGCGGGAGCTGGAAGCTTCCTTCATTTACGAGGATACCCCCGACCAGGAGAAAGCCACCCGGGACTTCAAGACAGGGATGGAAGCTGAATTCCCCATGGATCGTCTCATATGCGGTGACGTGGGATTCGGGAAGACCGAAGTGGCCATCCGGGCCGCGTTCAAGGCAGTAAGTGACAGCAAACAGGTGGCGGTGCTGGTACCGACCACCGTCCTGGCCTTCCAGCATTACAATACCTTTAAGAGCAGGCTGAAAGAATTCCCATGTAACATAGACTACCTCAGCAGGTTCCGGTCGACTGGAGAACAGACGAAAATATTAAAACGGCTCAAAGACGGGTCACTGGACATCGTCATCGGCACCCACAAACTGGTCAGCCAGCAGGTGAAATTCAATGACCTCGGACTGCTGATCATTGACGAAGAACAAAAGTTCGGGGTGTCTGTGAAAGAGAAGCTCAAACAGATCAAGCTGAACGTGGATACCCTTACGCTGACCGCCACGCCCATCCCACGCACATTACAATTCTCGTTGATGGGGGCCAGGGACCTGTCCATCATCAATACCCCGCCCCCCAACCGGCACCCGATCATTACCGAGCTGCATCCTTTCAATGAAGCGATCATCCGCGAAGCCATCGATTATGAAGTGAGCCGGGGCGGGCAGGTATTCTTCATACATAACCGGGTGCAGAACATCGCTGAAGTAAAGCAGATGGTGGATACACTGGTTCCCGGCATCCGATCTGTGGTGGCACATGGACAAATGGAGGGAAAGCAACTGGAAAAAATAATGCTTGAGTTCATGGCCGGGGATCACGATATACTCATCGCCACTTCCATAATTGAATCCGGACTTGATATTCCCAATACCAATACAATAATTATTAACAATGCCCACCACTTCGGACTAAGTGATCTGCACCAGCTCCGGGGAAGGGTCGGAAGATCCAACAAAAAGGCATTCTGTTACCTGTTCGCGCCCCACATAACCCTGCTGACACCCGAGGCCCGGCGGCGGCTTAAGGCCATCGAGGAATATTCCGGACTGGGAAGTGGCTTCAATATCGCCATGCAGGATCTGGACATCCGTGGCGCCGGAAACCTGCTGGGTGCTGAACAAAGCGGATTCATTGCCGACATTGGGTTTGAGACCTATCACAAGATCCTTAACGAAGCAATCCAGGAGCTGAAAGAGGGTGTGTTTTCTGACCTTTTTGATAAGGAAGAGGAAGAAAAAACCAGTCCGCAACGGTACTACGCAAGTGACTGCCAGATCGATACGGACCTGGAACTGTTATTGCCGGAATCTTACATTGGCAATATATCTGAACGGATGCACCTGTACAGGGAACTGGACGATATCGAGACCAGTGAAGCCCTTGAAAACTTCAGGAAGATGCTGAGAGACAGGTTCGGGGAGTTGCCTCCCGAGACGGAGGAATTACTGAACGTAGTGCGTCTCAGATGGCTGGCCATGCAGACAGGTGTTGAAAAAATTATCTTGAAAAAGAACACGCTGATCGCGTACTTTGTAAGTGATCCGGATGCGGCGTTCTACCGGTCGAAGGTCTTTGAAAAAATCATCGGGAACATCCAGCGGAATCCGCAGCATTTCAGGATGCGCCAGGACAATGACCGGCTGAGCTTCAGGGTCAACGATACCGGAAGCATTGATGCAACATTCAGGATACTGGAACAATTGAATGCCGGTGATTAGGATAAGGCAACCGTGGGCGAATATTTAAAAGGAACATGAAAGAGCAAAAGTCAGGTGATTAGTTAAGGGAAAGAACCTGATGCAGCATAAAAGCGAACTGACATGCCGGAAAACGTAAACCAAAAAGTTAAATAAACTTAAAAACAACCTGGATGAACCTGGTAATTGACCTGGGAAATACATACGCTAAAATCGCAGTGTGCGACGGAGCGGAGATCATCGAAAGTGCGATCTCGGAGAAAATAACCAACCGGGAGATCGCCTACTTTATCTCAAACTACGATGCCCTCGAAG
>CAYOSB010000341.1:0-4002 GCA_964406495.1 uncultured Bacteroidaceae bacterium
GTGTTGATGGATTTTTTTTGGCACCCAATTCAATGTATGATCATTATATGGGTCGGTCGCCCAGCAGATGCAGTAATCGTGACCTGGTTGTAGATTTATATCATGCTTTAGATAAGTACGGCATCAAACTAATGACATATATATCTTCTAAGTTTGTTAAAGGTGCAGATGAAACTAAAGCTTTTGCATTCGACAGAGATGATCCAAGAAAGGCTGAAGCATATCTCCGCTGGCAGAATGTCATTCGGGAGTATTCAATGCGTTGGGGTGATAAGGTCTCCGGGTGGTGGATTGATGGCTGTTATCTTCCCAATACACATTTCAGACACCCTGACATCCCTAATTTTGCTTCAATGGCTGCTGCCATGCGTGCTGGTAATCCAAACAGTGCAGTGGCTTTTAATCCAGGCAGGTTTCCCCGGATAATGTCAATGACGCCCTATGAGGATTATACCGCAGGTGAGATTAATGAGCCTGAAAGAATAACATACCGGCACACAATAAATGAAACAATTGATGGAAGGCAAATTCATATACTAAGCTACCTGGGCAGGAAATGGGGAGTAGGCGACCCCCGATTTACTAATGTACAGGTTATAAAGTATAGCAAGGATATCAATGCAGAAGGAGGTGCTGTAACCTGGGACGTTCCTCCTTTGCCTGATGGAACCATATCAGGCGATTTTATGAAACAGTTGAAAACGATCGGTGAGTCGCTGGGGACTTCTAAAAAATGATACAAATGAGACAACCAAAAAACATTACAATTCTTTTGCTGCTGACCACAGCACTTTTTTCCTGCACATCAGATCTGAAAAAATCGCGCCCGAACATTGTGGTGATCCTTTGTGATGACCTGGGATATGGTGATTTATCTTCATATGGACATCAAATCATTCAGACTCCGAATTTGGATGGATTGGCTGAAGACGGGATTAAATTTACAAGCTGCTATTCCGCTGCGCCGGTTTGTTCTCCGGCACGTGCTGGTTTATTAACTGGCAGAAGTCCGAACCGTGCAGGGATCTATGACTGGATACGTCCTGCTGGAAGAGACAGGGGAGAATGTCTCGACCTGGTTCATTTACAGGCAGACGAACAAACCATTCCTGCCATGCTGAAAGAGGTGGGGTATGCCACCTGTATGTCGGGAAAGTGGCATTGCAGTTCGCAATTTCCCAGCGAGTCACAGCCAAATCCGGGAGATTTTGGCTTCGACCACTGGTTTGCTACGCATAACAATGCAAGCCCAAGCCACGAGAACCCAAATAACTTCATACGCAATGGTGAAGAGGTAGGTGAATTGAAGGGCTTTAGTTGCCAGATTGTTGTTGATGAAGTGTTGAATTGGTTACAAAACAAAACAACCGATGATCCCTTTTACGCGCAGGTTTGGTTTCACGAACCCCACGAGCCGGTGGCATCCCCGCAGCATTTGGTTGAAGAGTATTTGCCAGGATCAGTAAATGAGGACCAGGCACAATATTTTGCCAATGTAGCCAATATTGATGCTGCAGTGGGGCATTTGGTAGAATATCTGGAAGAACATCATGGTGACAACACGCTTGTTTTTTTCACATCGGATAATGGACCAGAAACCCTGGACCGCTATCCACGTGCAACAAGGTCTTATGGCTCTCCCGGGCCGCTGAGGGGAATGAAATTATGGACTACAGAAGGAGGATTCCGGGTTCCGGGTATCTTATACTGGATAGGAAAAGAGACCTACAATGGAACTTCAGATGCTGTTGTATCTTCCCTGGACCTGATGCCCACTTTTGCAGAACTTACCGGTGCAGAACTTCCTGATATAGCCATAGACGGACAGTCTATGATCCCTGTAATTAAAACCGGGAAAATGGAAAGAGACCAACCTTTGGTCTGGGCTTTTTACGATGCGATCAACGAACACAGGGTAGCGATGCGCACCGATAAGTGGAAAGTGCTTGCCCGTCTGAAAAACGATACTGCCTATCTCCCGTTGGTGCACAACCTGTATGATGGAAATGAATCCATGGTGAAAGAAGCCAAACTGGTTGATTTTGAAATCTACAATATGAATGCAGATATTGATGAATCAGAGAATGTTGCTGAACAATACCCGGAGATATTCGGGGAGATGAAAGAACTTATGATAACGGAGTATAACAATTTATTAAAGACAAGTCATGTTTGGAGCTGTGAAGAAGAATAGAATGATGAGGGTGCCGAAAACTGTCTGTATTCAGATAATTGCCTTTGCACTCATAGGGTTGCAGCTGGCAGCAACGGGTTGTAGGCAAGAGAATCAAACCAAATTGTATGTTTCTCCCAGCGGAAATGATGCCTGGACAGGAACGCTTTCTGAACCGAATTCCGATAACAACGATGGTCCGCTTGCTACGCTGAATGCCGCACGAATCAAAGTCCGGGAATATACTTCCGGAGGGCATACCGGACCGGTGACCGTCTTGATCCGCGGTGGGGAATATGTACTTGATTCAACCATTGTCTTCGGACCCGAAGATTCAGGGACAGAAGCATCTCCTGTTCATTACCGGGCCTGGCCGGATGAAACCCCGGTATTTACAGGGGGAATAACCCTTGACAACTGGCAAAAATGTATAGAAGATCCAGCGGGAGTTTCTGAAAAAGCAACCGGGAACCTCTGGTATTGCGAAATACCAGGTAATAAAAAAGGACGCTGGCAGATCACCTCGCTCTATAATGGAAAAGAGCTTCTTCCCCGTTCCCGTTCTGAAGCATTCAGCGCTTCGGAACATCAGGTGCTTGATCCACTCAATGCACAACCGAAAGATGTGAGGGGACTGGACTGGGATGCTGAACCCGTGGTATTTAGCCGTGAATTCCGGTATTCAGGGAATGATCTGAAAGACTGGAAAACACCGTCGGATATCGAAATATTTCTGCGCCCTAAACATGGATGGCTGATCAATATGTTACCGCTGGAACGGATTGACACGAGAAAAAAAACCGCGTACTTTGCGGTTGATCCGACGTATGGAATCAGGCCGGGGAATGAATTTTACGTGGAAAATGCGATTGAATACCTCGATGAACCGGGAGAATGGGTTTTTAACAGTACAGAAGGTCGTGTATATATATGGCCGGAGCACCCGCTTGAGGAAGCGGATATCCGTGCACCCTTTCTGCAGGAATTTATCCGTATTGAAGGCATTGAAGACAGTGTGCAGGTGCGGCACTTGCATTTTGAGGGACTGACCTTCAGACACGGTCTGCGCGATACCTGGCAGCCGGGAGACAAGGGTCTGCAGCACGACTGGGAAATGTACGACAAGGGAAATGCAGTGATGCGTTTCCGGCATGCCGATGAATGCTCAGTTACAAAATGTACTTTCGAAGCAAGCAGCGGGACCGGGGTGCGTTTTGATCTGCGTGCACAACACAACATGGTAGCCGACTGCATTTTTGCACACCTCGGAGGTACCGGGATTTTATTGAGTGGGTACGGCCCCGGGCTGAAGGATGAGCATAAATATAATACGGTTACCAATAATTACCTCCACCACGTTGGAACGATTTACAAGCATTCTCCGGGTATTTTCATTGCCCAGAGTGGTCACAACGATATCAGCCATAATACCATCCATGACCTTGCCTATAACGGAATGGTAATCAGTGGTTGCAGGCCGCATGAACTGGTATTGGCCCGGCCACTTAAAAATCGGCGCGAGTGGGTGAGCAGTATCCGTACCGATGAAATTGGTCCATACATTGAACACATCACTCCTGAAATGCTGCGCAATTGGCTTGAATTTGACGTGAGCAAAATCGAACCATTGTTGCATGCACGTGAAAACCGCATTGAATATAATGAAATATACCGGGTGATGCTGCAGCTGCACGACGGAAACGGCATCTATTTTTCTGCCATGGGTAAGAATAACCGGGCCGTAAGAAACTTCTTTCACGATATCCATACCTCCAGGGGATACATTCGACTGGACGACGTCTCGGGGTATACTATCATCACACATAATG
>CAYOSB010000342.1:0-3963 GCA_964406495.1 uncultured Bacteroidaceae bacterium
GGTGATCGGATGTGGTGGCAGGGGAACCGGGGCAGCCACTGACTTTCTGAACGCAGGTGATAATTTGGAGATCGTTGCAGCTGGTGACCTGTTGGCGGATAAGATGGATAAATTTCGCAACAGTCTGAAAAACAAGATGGATGTTGAGCTGGCCGATGAAAAATGTTTCATTGGTTTTGATGCATATGAAAAAGTACTGGCCGAAGATATTGATTATGTGATCCTCGCCACACCGCCGCATTTCAGACCGATGCAATTTGAGGCTGCCGTGAAAGCACGCAAGCATGTGTTCATGGAAAAGCCCGTTGCAGTGGACCCGGTGGGTGCCCGCAGGATTATCGTGGCAGGGAAACAGGCCGATTCCATGGGCCTCAGTGTTGTGGCAGGAACACAGCGCCGTCACAGGTGGAATTATCTTGAAATGTACGAACACGTGAAAGCCGGTGCAATTGGCGATTTCATAGCAGGGTATGCTTACTGGGACAGTCGAAAACTGTGGCATGTGAACCCTGATCCCGCATGGTCGGAGATGGAAGCCATGATCAGGAACTGGGTGAACTGGATGTGGCTTTCGGGAGATCATATCGTTGAACAGCATGTGCATAACATTGACGTCATCAACTGGTTCAAAGGTGATGTCTATCCCGTAGAGGCTGTCGGATACGGATCCCGTCAGCGCAGGATTACAGGCGACCAGTACGATAATTTCTCTGTGGATTTCGTTTATGAAGACGGCACACATATGCATTCCATGTGTCGCCAGATCAACGGGACACATGGCAATGTTTCCGAATTCATTATGGGAACGGAAGGTCGGACAGACTGTCGCAGTAAGATATATGGACACGACGGAACGGTGCTTGCAGAAACAACAGATGATCCCAGGCCGGATACAGATGAGGAGAAAAATGAATTAGATGAGAAATACAATTCGCCGTATGTCCAGGAGCACATCTACCTGGTCAACGCCATCCGAAGAGGCACACCAGTGAATGAAGCTGAACACGTGGCATCTTCCACCCTGACTGCGATCATGGGACGCATCTCTACCTATACCGGTAAGAAAACCACCTGGGAGGAGATGATGAATTCCGATGTCCATTATCAACCCGAGGTCTATGATTTCGGACCGGTCAATAATGTTCCGAAGGATGTACCGGTGCCTGGAGAGCCTGCTGAGGCATAGCATGATTGCATTCTGGAGATGTGTGTGTTAATAGCATTTTTTTGAAGCGCAACATGACCGCATGACTATTTAAAAAGCCTGGCATCCTCCGGGTTTACCTGGTTTATTTTTGGCTTTTTTATTCTATTCGCCGGAAAAAAGTGGTGGCCTTGCTTCATCGAAATCCGTAGCATCCTGGTAGGCTTTGGCCAGTGCCAGGATGGTTCCTTCGTCGAACAGGTTGCCGAGAAAAGAAATTGTCGTCCTGCTTTCTTCTTCATTACTACCGTTTGGCACTACGACCACAGGATGACCGGTCATATTGGTTGCAGGCAATTGTGTGCCGCCAAAACTGGGGGTGACGATCACATCAAATGATTTGAATAGACTGTTGTATTCTTCGATCAGCATGGTTCTCAGTCGGTTGGCCTGGATATACTCCACTGCGGGCATGAAACGGGCGGCCCGGAAGAGTGCGGGCCAGGCATCTTCTCCCTGTCTGACAAGCAGCGAATCGCGGTTGCTTCGCGTGAGCTCATCAAATGCGGCTGCCGCTTCAACCAGCAGCAGGTTGGTCATAGCATCTACCGGGAGCTCCACTTCAAGATCAACGGGAATCAGGTCAGCCCCCATTTTTTTTTATACTTCAAGGGTTTGCTGGTCCTGCTCCTTAAATGGGTAATCTTCTTCGAAGGCATCTTTGAAATACCCTATTCGCAGCTGGGAAGGATCGACTTCAGTATATGAAAACCCGGCTTCAATCAGAGTAGGGTCATTGGGATCCGGTCCCCGGATGGCGTCAAATACGATCGCACAATCTTCGGCACTTCTGCAAATGGGGCCCACCTTGTCCATACTCCAGCTAAGTGCCATGGCGCCTGCACGCGTCACCCTTCCGTAGGTCGGACGCAGTCCTGTGACACCGCACCGCGTGGAAGGAGATACAATGGATCCATAAGTTTCGGTGCCGATGGCAAAAGGCACCAGTCCGGCAGCTGTGGCAGCTGCCGAACCTGCAGAGGAGCCACTGGATCCCTGGTCGGGGTTCCATGGATTCCTTGTGGTATCTGCAAACCAGACATCCCCCATGGCCAGTGCGCCGAGCGTAAGTTTGGCCAGCAATACTGCCCCGGCATCTTCAAGTTTTTTGATGACCCCGGCTTTCTCGTCTATTTCCTGGTCCCGGTAGGCGTTTGCGCCCCAGGTAGTTTTGTATTCAGGGAAGGCGAACAGGTCCTTGATGCCATAGGGAATCCCGTGAAGGATTCCGCGGTCTTTGCCACCTGCCAGCTCCAGGTCCATCAATGCAGCGCGCTGCAGGGCATATTTTTCGGTATAGCTGATTACACAGTGCAGGCTGGGATCATGTTTTTTCAGCCTGTCAAGGTAGAACTCGGTCAGCTCCAGTGAAGTGATTTCACGCGACCGGAGCAGTGCCGCCAGTTCCGGGATGGACATATAGGCCAGGTCAGGATTTGTTTGCGGTTTCTCAATGCCTTTCGGGATCTTCCAGTTCATTTTTTCCGTGGCAGGCGGAACCTTGAATCCCTTCGGCAGAGGGTCGAAACGCAATGCAGGCATGACGCTGTTTGGGATATGGATCTTCCGGTATTCGCGATATGATTCGACATATTCACCGAGCGCATTGCTGATCAGTTTCATCTCATACGTATCAAAGTCGATGTCCATCGGGTTCATGGCGAAGTAGGTGGAGTCTACTTCATAAGTGATATCTGAATCGGTCTTTTCAGATGTACATCCAGCGAAAAATGTGGCACAGCAGGTGGCGATGATTGCCAGGGACAACAGATTGTGGATTTTCATAGCTGCTTGGTTTGATTTGAACAGAAATATACAAAAGAAATATGACTTCACGCTGCTTCCTTATGGATGACAGGAACCTTCTTCCTGGGGGTGATTATTCCGCATGCCCGGCGAATCCACCTTTAATTAGATGCCGTCTGCCCAGGCACTATCTTCCCGAAACAGCCACATAAAGCCGTTTCCGGCAAAAGCTTTCTTGTAGAAATATTATCCTCGTTTTCTTCTTGGCTATATAAAAAAAACAATTTATATTTGCATCCGCTTTGGGAGCTTAGCTCAGCTGGTTCAGAGCACCTGCCTTACAAGCAGGGGGTCGCTGGTTCGAATCCAGCAGTTCCCACAAGACGTGAAAACCCGTATCGCAACAGCGATGCGGGTTTTTCTGTTCTGGTCCGAACGGCGAATGCTTGCATTCGTAAGAGAGGGCCAGAACAGAAAAACTGATCCTGACGCGAGGAAGGATCACGGGTTTTCAGGTCTTAAGTCCCCCCCAACCTGGATCACCGACCGCAGGGAGGTAATCCAGAAGTTCCCACAAATTGAAAAACAAGCACTTACATATTTTGATATTTGTAGCTGCTTTTTATTATTACTAACATTTTCAATAACACTGTAGTTAAAAAGCACTTTTTTACGCTTTTTTGGACCCCCCTTGTGATGGTTTTTTAACCATATAAAGAAAACACATCATGAGAATTGCTCGTGAAATATTTTGTCTTTGATGCGGGGTCTGATAATAATCCACTAGAAATTGAACCACCCTCCTGCCTTTATATTTTCACTTCAAGAATAAATCAAAACGGTGCCTGTTTCAAAAAACAGAATATTCCATTCATCATTGAATTCTTATCATTCATTAAATAACTCTGCTAACTCACGCAATTTCACACTTATATCCTTGGATGGATAGATGATATGATATAAATTAATGTCATTACTATCCCTAAAACCCTTATCTCATGAAGCTTTATACA
>CAYOSB010000343.1:0-3896 GCA_964406495.1 uncultured Bacteroidaceae bacterium
AAGCAAAATATTAACATATTGATATACAATAAATTAGAAACTAGGAAACTTTAGTCCATTATCATTGGCGAACTGGCTACAGAGACCCTGGAAAGCGGCAATGCCATACTCATCCAGGGATTTTAGCAATCGAACCCTTCAATAACCAGGGTGGAGGAATTCAGTACGCTTCCCTTTACTGTTTCTATCTATCCAAATCCCACCACCTCTTTTGTGCGGGTATAGCCCCATACTTTGAAGAGCCAAAATACAATATGGCGGCTATCTATTATATTGAGAAAAGATATGATTTGGCATTAAAAATAATAGAAACGGCCGGTGAAAGTGAGAAAAAGAACGCGCACATTCGACAGATAAAAGCTGAAATGAATCAGTTTAAAGAATGACTAATCTCAAAATATCCGGAATAAGCTTACTGCAGCATATCTTTTCCCATAAGGTCGGAGATACCTTTCCATGTAATGTGGCGGATTAGCACAGCTACTGGTCAACGTCTGTCTTCTTAATTCGGAAGTATTTTAGAGGCAGTGGGGATGAGCCTGTTATGGAGCGCATTGATGAGCCTGATCGTCAGACGCATGGACCAAGCGGAAAGGTAAACAGTTCCCGATCAATCCCGGAAGCCCGGATCAACTCCTCCCCTTTCTTGACTCTGACCGAGTCTCTAAGTGGATCATTTACCAAAAGAAAAGCCATATAAAACTCATATCCCGCAAAGCGCGCCAGTTCAAGGGCCGCTTCGTAATGTTTCAAAGCTGATGCAGTGTCATCTTTGGTAATGTGATAATCGAAAAGAAACCAGTTCAGAAAGATCAAATACTGGAAGTCGTCGAAATTGGTCGTATAGTTGTCTATAGCTTCTTCCCAAAGCAGATCGGGACGACTGTCATTATTATAATTGAGCTTAAAGATTGCATACTCAAGGAATAAAAACGGTATGGCATTTTGGTTTCGGTTAAGGATCGCCGCACCTTCCTGATCTGTATTTTCCATGTCGTAGTTGAAGTCGATCTGATCCAGCAATTGAAACAATCCCTTGAAATCCTTAATGAGTATTAGGGCCA
The DNA here is from genome assembly GCA_964406495.1 of uncultured Bacteroidaceae bacterium. GTDB lineage: Bacteria > Bacteroidota > Bacteroidia > Bacteroidales > M55B112. Next base: position 1,065 of record CAYOSB010000343.1, read on the forward strand.
GCATAATGTACAACTCAAACTCAACCAGTCCCTTTTTTAGATAACCATGGTAAGCATACGCAATATTTTTGTACCAGTCGATGTAGTCCTGGAAATCTTCATTCGGTCTCCCCTCAATAAAAGTAACCTGGAGTATGTGGCTGAATACCCTCCTGCCAATCGGCCATGGATGAACCGATGGATTTGGTTCGATAGCTTCCAGGATTGATGAATATTTGTTGCATTGTCCACGATCCATTTTCAGGAATGAACCGAGATACAGGATAGAATTGCCAAACAACCTGGCTTCCATTCCAAGTTCATGTTTCATGTACTCTTTTACCCGCATCAGGTAGTTATTGAACAGGTAATTGGTGTCAACATAGTACTCAAAAAAATATTTTCGTCCGGCCCTTGTGGCTGCATAAAGTTTTACCAGGTCATCCCTGATGCTATTAATATTCCTGAACGAAGTTCCTACAGCCAATCTAACAGTAAGGGAAGAAAGGATCTTTTCGGGGAGAAGACAAAAATCCTGGAGAGCATCCAGGTTGGAAGATTCATAAGCGATCTGGTACAAGGTTGAGATGACATCTTCGATCCATGCCTCTCCCGATTTAAGGTTGGCTATCGCTGAAATAAGAGACGAACTCAGTTCATTATTTTCACGGATGAGATAAAGTGCATAAAGGTAAACGAAAAAATTCTGGTGCCTGAATCCTACTGTGGTATAAAAATGGCCATATCTATTTTCAACTCGTTCTTCATTAAGGATGCCTGCATGCAATAGCTCATCATATGCCTTGTAATAAGCTGTCTCGCGCTTCAGGTGTATGGGATATTTCTTCTTTAAATCGTTTTTGGAAATCGGCATGTGATCCCCGGACTCATCCATCAACTCCATGATTTTCCATATAATATCCTCCTTTGCTTCTGCATGCTTCGATTGAAATATAAACGCTTTCAAATATTCACGGGTAACATTGGTCCTGAATAACAGCTCAATAGAGTTTGTAGTACTGAACATTCTGATGATAAAGTGCAACTGGATCGGTATACGCAGTTCTTCCCTGATGTTCCAGGGAATGCATTCGAAGATTATTGGCGCTCTATTCTCACTGTTATAGTTTGAAATGATATTCCTTATCTCGGAGTTTGACATTTTGGGAAGGTTGGTATAGCCGGTTTCCAGCATAGGACTTAAAGATTCAAACCATTGTGTTGTCTCTACTCTGCCAAATCGGTTTTGAATGTAGATCATCCAGGTTGCTTCCCGAATGCTGAATACGAATTTAATTACACCCTTTGTTTTGTATATGGTCGCTGCATCGAACAGGTAGTCTAATACGCCTAGCAGCTTGTTCGGATCAGAATTTAGCTCATCCAGGGCATCGATAACAACGATCAGTACTTGCTTATCGTCCCTCTGATAGTTATTCAGGGTATTGTATATATTACCGGGGTCTTCGAGTCCCAACTTTATTGTATGCTCTGCAACTTGCTGCTTTTCCAGCAGAGAAAGAAACAGTCCGCCTTTGCAAAACAGCCTTAAATACTTATCCTCCAATGAAATTATCCAGTGAGCAAGCGCCACAGACTTTCCATATCCCCCCGGAGCAATCAGGGGAAAGATCGAGTATTCTGACTCAAGAAATGCATTCAGCTTCTGATTGACTTCCGATCTTGGGATCATATTTTCAAAACCGCCGAGAGACTTCCTCTTGATGCTGGAAAGCGTATATTCTGTGATCTGTGCGAGATGTTCAGGCAAATTGGCATCATAGATCGCATAGGATCCCAGTGCCTTTTCCACCACCACACAAAAGGACCTGAAATCTGGGGCGCCGCAGTATATCGCAAGTGTATCGAGATTATATCGAGAAATTGAAGAGGAGCTTTTTAGTAAACCAAAGAACCGCCTGATCGTGGTAGAGCTTATCGAACGATTTGTTCGAATAGAAATATTTTTCGCCAGAGCCTCACACTCCCTGGCTGCGTTCACCGGTGCTCCGTAGATCTCTACAACTTTGTCTTTCAAAATGGAGTGCATGTTATAAAGCTAACAAATATTGCAAGATATTAATATGAAGAAAAATATGCTAATGTTAGAATACAACAATTCCACTTTCAACTACAGGAATAAGGTGACGTTGAGTTAAGCATATATAGAAAATTTAAAATTGACAGATTTGACAAGTTTGGAACACCGCATAATTTAATATTTTAAACTTACTGTTTGTTTCAAGTAGTTAGATAAAATAAAGCTGTTCATCCCAAAATACGATATCATGAAAAAGTACCTGACCCTGATCGCCCTGATTTTCTCGTTGAACGTCTTTTCTCAAGATACGATAAGAAGCCTTGTAATCAGCGAAGTACGCATGGACAACCCATTCCATGCATATATAGAGTTGACAAACATGGGTGCGGATCCATTGAACCTTGGAGACTTTGGTCTGGGCAGGCTAATGACCAATCATGATCCGTTGAATCCTTTTTATTTTTAACATACGCCCACCCCCGAGAGAATCATACTGCCCGGGGAATCCTTTGTAATTGCCAATGTCTATGACTACAACCCGGAACAGTACCCGGAAGATCCCGACAACTATCTGGAGAAGATCACCAAGGAAGACTATTATGACCTGGCCGATCTCCTGATTCACCAGGGCGAATCCCAGGGAGCTCTCACTGACGAGGTCAGCGAGTTCGCAATTGTAACAAATGTTCGTGCTTCCAGTTCAGCCTGGTATATTGATTACCATATGGGAGGTGATTCTGTGATGGTGGACCAGGTCAACGGCATTATTGATGAAGCCACTGGCCGTGTTGCCGAGCTTCCAGCTGATGTGG
>CAYOSB010000344.1:0-3863 GCA_964406495.1 uncultured Bacteroidaceae bacterium
AGGCATTGTCGGAGAGGGGCTTACGCCTCTGGACGCAGTTAAGTTTGCATCCGCATATGCAGAATGGATCATACGAAATTCAGGAAAAGCCGGTCCGAAAGTGATCATGGGCAGGGACGCGCGTATCTCAGGTCCCATGATTGAACAACTGGTTTCCGGCGCACTCATGGGGATGGGGGTACATGTAGTGAATATCGGTCTGGCCACGACCCCCACTGTGGAGGTGGCGGTCCCCAAACTGGAGGCAGATGGCGGGATCATTCTTACGGCAAGCCACAATCCCAAGCAATGGAACGCATTGAAGCTCCTGAATGGGAAAGGTGAGTTCCTTTCGGCATCCGACGGGGAAGAAATTCTGAAAATTGCTGCATCCGGGACCTTTAAGTATGCGGAAGTGGATGCGATCGGATCACTTGTCTTTAAAGATAATATGGGGACTTTCCATATTGAGGAGGTGCTAAAATTGGCCCTTGTAGATGTTCCTGCTATCAGGGAGGCGGGTTTCCGCGTAGCCATCGATTGTGTTAATTCAGTCGGTGGGATCATCCTCCCGGCACTATTGAAAAGATTGGGAGTGAAGGAAGTGATCGAGTTACACTGCGATCCAAACGGACAATTCCCACACAACCCGGAACCCCTCCCGGAAAATCTTGCAGACATCTCCGGGGTCATGAAAGAAACTGATGCGGACGTTGGTTTCGTTGTGGATCCTGATGTGGACAGGCTGGCAATTGTCTGCGAGGACGGGTCCATGTTCGGTGAGGAATATACACTGGTGGCAGTTGCTGATTACGTACTGGGAGAAACCCCCGGGTGTACCTGTTCCAATTTATCGTCATCGCGGGCCCTGAGGATGGTGACTGAACAACATGGTGCCACCTATCATGCCTCGGCAGTGGGTGAGGTGAATGTTGTGGAGAAGATGAAAAGTGAAGGGTGCGTGATCGGCGGTGAAGGCAACGGTGGAGTGATCTATCCTGCGTTGCACTATGGCCGTGATGCGTTGGTGGGAATCGCATTATTCCTCAGTTTCCTGGCAAAGAAGAAGGTAAGTTGCAGCACCCTGCGAAAATCCTACCCGTCCCTCGAAATGATCAAGCAGAAGATCGAACTTACCCCGGAAACCAATGTCGATAAGATACTTGAATCACTGGAAAAGGCCTATAAAGACGAACAGCTTACCACGATCGACGGGCTGAAGATCGATTTCCGGGATGGTTGGGTGCATCTCAGGAAGTCCAACACGGAACCGATCATCAGGATCTATTCAGAAGCACAAGACAGAAAACAGGCTGAACGCCTGGTAAAGGAGATCACGGACCAGGTGGAGAAAATTACTACTGCATGAGGCAACATCTGGAAAAAGTGGAGCCATGAGGCCGACGAAGGAGGACGAATAACGCACCTTGAGTATAAAAGAATTTTATAACATTTTGTAAATTAATACTATAACCAAAATTTATACTTGTGAAAAGAAAACCCCTCATTATAACGATCGTAATTGCTGCAGTGGTAGTTGGATTGATCATCTATTCTGCAGTTTCCGGAAAGGAGAAGGCAGTTGTGCTGGAAACCACCGTGGAAAAAGGTCCTTTTGAGATCGCCGTCATGGTTACCGGCGAGTTGCAGGCATTGAATGAAACAGAGATCAAGGGACCTTCAGCGTTGAGAAGCAGGAGCTTGCGCATCCATAATGTAAAAATCCAGGAATTGATTACCGAGGGAACAGTCGTTGATTCAGGGGACTGGGTTGCCACGCTCGATCGATCGGAGGCGGATAACATGCTGAAAGATATCCAGGATGACCTGGAACGGCTCGAATCTGTGTATACGCGGGCAAAACTTGATACAACCATTGAGTTGAGGAATTTGCGTGACAACCTGGTCAACCTGAAGTTTACAGCCGAAGAAGCGGAGATCACCCTTGAACAATCAAAATTTGAACCCCCGGCTACGATCAGGCAGGCTGAGATCAGCCTGGAAAGGGCAGAGCGGGCCTATGAACAAGCCCTCAAGAACTACGACCTGAAAGTGAAGGAAGCACGGGCAAATGTGCGTGAGGCACAGATCAACCTGGATAAAGAAAGAAGGCGGCAATCTGAAATGATCGCAGCGCTGGCTGAATTTGATATAAAGGCGCCGGCACCCGGGATGGTGATCTACAAACGTGACTGGCGGGGACAAAAGAGGACTGCGGGTTCAGAAATCAACCCCTGGGATCTTGCTGTTGCCACGCTGCCAGACCTTTCCACCATGATCTCACGAACCTATGTAAATGAGATCGATATCAGTAAAATAGAGGAAGGTCAAAAAGTTCATATCGGCGTAGATGCTTTTCCCGAAAAGGAATTCTCAGGGAATGTGGTTGAAGTGGCAAATATAGGCGAGCAATTGCCCAATACCGATGCCAAGGTATTCGAGGTAAGAATCGAGCTGAATGAAAATGATACCATTCTCCGACCATCCATGACGACCAGTAACCGTATCATTACAAATGTATTGCAAGAAGTATTGTACCTGCCCCTTGAAGCGGTAAGGTCAAATGATACATTGTCTTATGTGTTTACCCCAGGCAAAGAGCGCCAGATTGTTGTGCTGGGAGAATCAAACGAGAACTCCATTATCATTGAACATGGATTGAAAAAGGGTGATGTGGTGTATCTTTCCACTCCTGATGATCCGGATTCCTATAAGTTTTCAGGCCTGGAGCTCATGGAAGTCATCAGGCAAAAGGAAGCGGAAGAGCAGGAAAGGATTGAGAATTCCCAGCCCCGGAAAAAGGAGCAACCACGTCAAATGCAAAGGACCAGCAGACCATCAGGTCAAAATACTAAATAGCATGGGCAGGTATCTTCACGACATCATCATTGCCATAGAATCCATCATGGCCAATCAACTTCGCAGTCTGCTCACTGCGCTTGGGATCATTTTCGGTGTAGCAGCTGTCATCACCATGTTATCCATAGGGAAAGGTGCGCAACAGGAGATACTCGATCAGATGAAAATGGTCGGGGTCAACAATATTATGATCACTCCGATTGTAGCTGCAGAAGGAGCCGAGGAAGAAGAAAATGGTTCTGAAAACAGAGAGAAAAATAAGTTTTCACCAGGACTTACACTCCTGGATGTAGATGCCATCAAGGAAACCCTTCCAACACTCAAACAGGTGAGCCCGGAGATTGCAATGAACTCTTTCGTGATCAGGGAGGGTAAGCGTGAATCTGCAAAACTGATAGGTGTATCCAACGAGTACTTCGACCTGTTCAACCTGAATCTTGAGAGGGGTAGTTTTTTCAATAATTACCAGGAAGAAAACGGGATTCCTGTCTGTGTGGTTGGTGCCAATATCAGGAATAAATTTTTTGCAAAGACGGACCCGATTGGAAGCTATATTAAATTCGACCAGGTATGGTTGAAGATCGTCGGTGTGTTGGAAAAAACAGATGTTACCCTTACGCGGTTTGAAGATATCGGGGTAAATGTGATGAATGACAATGTTTATATCCCGGTAAAGACCATGATATTAAGGTTCCAGAACAGGGCCCTGGTTGCATCAAGGCTGAAAGCTGACGTGGTTCGTGGCAGGCATTTCATCAGTGTCCGCCCGAATCAGAATACTTCCTCGAATTATCACCAGCTCGACCGTGTTGTTGTCCAGGTCAATGCATCTGAAGAGTTGGATCCTTCATCTGATGTTTTGTCACGATTGTTACTCAGGAGGCACCAGGAGGTGGAGGACTTTGAGATCACTGTGCCGGAACTGCTGTTGAAACAGGAACAGCGCACAAAGGATATTTTTAATATCGTGCTGGGCGCCATTGCCAGCATCTCGTTGCTGGTGGGTGGAATAGGAATCATGAACA
>CAYOSB010000345.1:0-3840 GCA_964406495.1 uncultured Bacteroidaceae bacterium
AATATATACTTGTGAAAGCAATAAAAAGATCTGGCTGGCTGGTTTTTATCATGTTGATACTGGTTTCCTGTAACAATGAAATCCCGGAATATCATGCCCTTTTTTCAGGTACTACACCGGTTATTGAAGTCGGGGATGAGACCATTGAACCCTTCGTGGTATTTCTCGATATCGACCAGGAATATATCGTGTTCCAGGAAACCAATGTACCCTACGAAATCTCATATGAAACAGCCGACCTGGTGCTGTTAGAAACCAATTTTGTGCTAAGGGATGGCATTGCAATAAACAAGATCTCCTATTCAAGAGCTGAAGAGATCCTTATACTGGAAATGGAAGGATTGAACCGCAACCTTGTACTTGAAAAATATGACCAGATGATCGAGCGAAAAGTAAATGAATTTGTCAGCGTAAGCCTTACGTCAGATCTTTCCCATCTTTCAGCTAACCAGAAGGAGATGCTGTTGAAACTGTTCGAAGTTGCGGATATTATGGATACACTCTTCTGGAAAGAGGCATGCCCGCAAAGAGAGGAGATTCTCTCCGGACTCTCGGACCCGGATGTTATCGAGTTCTTTCATATCAACTATGGCCCGTGGGAGCGGCTGAACGGAGACCTTCCCTTCCTCCCCGGTGTCGAAAAAAAACCTGAGGGGGCCGGTTTTTATCCGTCTGACATGACCCGTGAAGAATTTGAAAAATTCGATGCGGAAGGCAAAAAGAGCCTGTATACATTGATCAAAAGAAATGCAGCAGGAGCACTTGAAGTAGTACCCTACCACGTTGCATTCGAACAGCAGGTACAAAAAGCTTCGTCCCTGTTGCTTGAAGCGGCAGACCTGGCTGAAGACGAAGGCTTTGAAAAATACCTGCGACTCAGGGCAGAAGCATTGCTGACCGATGACTATCTCGCATCCGATATGGCCTGGATGGATATGAAATCCAATGACATCGATTTTGTAGTCGGACCCATTGAAAATTACGAAGACAAGCTCTTTAACTATAAGGCTGCGCATGAAGCCTTCATCCTGATCAAAGACAAGGAATGGAGTGAAAGACTTGCCTATATCAGCTCCTTCCTTCCGGCATTGCAGAAATCCCTTCCCGTACCTGAAGCATACAAAAGAGAAGTACCTGGAAGTGATTCAGACCTGGGTGCATACGATGCAGTATATTATGCAGGCGACTGCAATGCATCGAGTAAGACCATTGCAATTAACCTTCCCAACGATGAAAGAGTGCAGCTGGCCAAGGGAAGCAGGAAACTTCAATTAAAAAATTCGATCAGGTATAAATTTGAGAAGATCCTTGTTCCGATCAGCAATGTATTGATTGCAGAGGACCAGCGTGAATATATCAAATTCGATGCCTTCTTTGAAAATACAATGTTTCATGAGGTCGCGCATGGGCTTGGCCTTAATAATACCATCAGCGGGAATGGGACTGTCAGGAATGCCCTGAAAGAACAATACAGTGCCATTGAAGAAAGTAAAGCGGATATTCTGGGACTGTTCCTGGTTACCAGGCTGACCGAAATGGGAGAAATGGGCGATAAAGACCTCATGGAGAACTATGTCACCTTCATGGCCAGTATCTTCAGAAGCGTGCGCTTCGGTGTTGCCAGCTCGCATGGCAAATCCAATATGATCAGGTTCTATTACTTCCAGGAGCAAGGGGCTTTTACCCGCGATGATGCCACCGGCACCTACAGGATCAATTTCGAAAAAATGCAGGAAGCAATGAACAGCCTGGCAGAAAAAATCCTCGTCATGCAGGGCGATGGAAATTACAATGCAGCGAAGCAACTTGTCCAGGAAAAAGGATTTATCAGGGAGGACCTGCAGAAAGACCTGGATCGCCTGGAAGCACTGAATATTCCCGTGGATATTAAATTTGAACAAGGTCCTGAACAGCTCGGGTTATAGCACAGAAAACCTTTCCTTATCAAACAGACCGTCCTGGTTTCGGGGCGGTTTTTTTTAGATTTTTTTGGTATTCCCTGGTATTACAACACCATATTTCAATCCTGGACGGTCAAAATAGTTGCAAAAAAACGTAACTTTCGGGAACCATGATCACCAGATTCAAAGCATTTATCGACCAGAAGAGCCTCTGCAACGAACAACAGCGGGTGATGTTAGCCCTTAGTGGTGGAGTGGACTCCGTGGTAATGACAGATCTTTTCTGTATGTCCGGCTATTCATGCATGGTGCTACACTGCAACTTTGGTCTCCGCGGCAGGGAGTCTGACGGGGATGAATCATTTGTCCGCTCCCTGGCAGCCAACTATGAACTCCCTGTATTTGTAAAAAAATTCGAAACTTCGGCCTACGCTGAGGATAAAGGTATTTCTATCCAGATGGCAGCCCGGGAGCTGAGGTATCAGTGGTTTTCAGAGATGGCTGACCAGCACCATGTGGAAGTCATAGCTACTGCACATAATCTGAATGACTCCGTGGAAACCCTATTGTTAAACATGAGCCGCGGCACCGGGATCCGAGGGCTTACCGGCATTCCCGTCAGAAATGGCAAGTATGTTCGTCCCCTGCTCTTTGCAACCCGGTCTGAGATTCTGGACTACAGCCGACTGCACCATCTCAGGTACCGCGAGGATTCTTCCAATTCCAGCATAAAATACCAGCGCAATAAAGTAAGGCACGAACTAATTCCTCTGTTTGAAGAAATCAATCCCGGGTTTATCCGTACCATGGGTGAAAACATAAAACGCTTTGAGGATTCCCATGTGATTTACAGGGAACGTGTGGAACAGGAAAAAGAAAGGCTGTTCAGTGATAAAGGAACCCACGTTGAAGTTGACCTGGAGGGATTGCGTGAATTACAGCCACTGGGTTCCTGGCTCTATGAACTATTCAATGAATACGGGTTTTCAATGGACCAGTGCCTGAACATCGAAAAAATTTTGAATTCACCTTCCGGAAAACAATTTATTTCTCCCACCTACAGGTTGTTTAAAGACAGGGAGAAATTACTGTTATTTGAAACAAAGGACGCCGTCTTTGAGCGGTACTATATCGATTCGCCCGGGAATACAGCCACGCTTCCTTTTGCAATGGACATTGAGGTGCTTCCACGGGAAGAAATCGATACCTTTCCTGCTGACCCTTATATTGCGCTTATCGACCTTGACAGGCTCAGTTTTCCCCTGATGCTCAGGAAATGGCAGCATGGTGACTTTTTTTTTCCACTGGGCATGGATCAGATGAAGAAAGTCAGCGATTTTTTTATCGACAACAAAATTCCCGTCCCGGTTAAAAAAAACACCTGGATCCTGACCAGTGGAAGCAAAATTGTCTGGATCGTCGGACAGCGTATTGATCACCGGTTCAGGATCACTGAATCCACCAGGCAAGTTCTGAAATTGCACCTTTATGAAGAAATATTCGAAAGGGCTGAAAGCCTTGATTGATCTATATATCTGCTGAAATTACAGCGCAGGCATCGTTTGACCGGTGAAGGTTGATGAGATCAACCAAAGCTGCCAAATGATTAATGTTTGCAGGGTGCGTGGAGTTATCGGAGCTTTTTGTCTTCGGAAGATTTCATACCGATGTTCGCACGCAGACCTTCAAAAAACCTATTGAATTCCGCCGGATCTCCCTTCCTGATCAGGTCAATCAGATGAGTCAGTTGATCACGTACATTCTCCACCTGTTCCAAACTGTATGGACTCATCAGAATCTCAGAGAGCAGGTAATCTTCCTCTGAGAGCAAGCCCCTGGCAATCTCGTTATGTTTCCTGAAAGTTGTTCCGGGCGCATCCTGTTCCTTCATGCACGATGCAAACACCAATGTTGACGAAAACGGAAGCGAAAGGGAATA
>CAYOSB010000346.1:0-3788 GCA_964406495.1 uncultured Bacteroidaceae bacterium
CTCAAAACCGGCTGAAATCATGGAATTTGACATTGGAACACTGATCTATATCATCATTACGATCATCGCGATCGTGGCAGGTGTTGCCGGGCAGAAGAAAAAGCCGGCCGGAGGTGCTGGTGATACGGAGGAGGGTGCGTCAAAAGGCTTTTTTGACAAGCTGGAGGAACAATTAACCGGTTTCGCAGATGAGGCCAGGGAAACGGCAGGATCCGTCGCAGAAGAAATCAAGGCACCGTTTACGGAGGATCAGCCTGGAGCGGAGCGGGAAGTCGCCAGTGATGATCGTCGCGAGCATGATAAAAACTACTGGCAGAACAATATTGACAGTGCATATGATGAGTATGCCGGAATTTACGATCCAGATCAGCAGGACGAACTCGAACAAATATCGGAAGAGGCAGTCCGCTCAACAAATCCGGATGATGCACTGGAGGTAATAGAAATGGAAGAATCAAGCCATCCTGACTATTATGAGATCGTAAGTGATTTCGATCTGGGCACTGCTGTAATATATTCAACCATAATTAATAGGAAAGAATACTAATAATTTTTTATCTTTGTGGCACTGAAGAGTTCCGTGTGGCGGGATTCTTTTTTGTTTTTAATGAGTTGAGCCACGACAGCAGTATTGACATAAACGTACAGGATTATCTCAATCTTTGCGTTGGTCATTTCAGAGTTACTTACTGGTGAGCTCCAACTGAACGAAGAAATTTTAAATAAAAAGATAAAAGGAGGAAAAGCTATGTCAAATGTGTCGTATATGACCGAAGAGGGACTGGCCAACCTGAAAAAAGAATTGGATCATTTGACCAGGGTTGAGCGGCCAGCAATATCAGAACAGATCGCAGAAGCAAGGGACAAAGGTGATCTTTCTGAGAATGCCGAATATGATGCAGCAAAGGAGGCCCAGGGGATGCTGGAGATGAAAATTTCCAAGCTGGAAGAGATTGTGGCCAATGCGCGGATCATAGATGAATCCAGGATCGATACCAGTACGGTTCAGATAATGAACACAGTTAAGATAAAAAACTGTAAGACCAATAAAGTCGTACAATATACTATTGTTTCTGAAAGTGAATCGGATATCAAGGCAGGGAAGATCGCGGTAACAACGCCCATTGCGAAGGGATTATTGGGTAAAAAAGTAGGTGAAGTTGCTGAAATCAGGGTGCCTTCAGGAGAAATGTCATTTGAGATTATGGATATATCCATGTAATTCTTAACGATATGGCCACAATATTTACAAAGATCATCGACGGAGAAATTCCATCTTACAAGATTGCTGAAGATGATCGTTTTCTTGCATTCCTGGACATCAATCCCCTTGCGAAGGGGCATACACTGGTAGTTCCGAAGGTCGAAACTGATTACCTTTTCGACCTGGATGAGGATCTCCTGGGTGATATGATGAAATTCTCAAAAAAGGTGGCGCTTGCCATCGACAAGACCATGGATTGTAAACGCGTTGGCGTTGCGGTACTCGGACTTGAGGTGCCCCATGCACATATCCACCTGTGCCCGATCAATGACCTGTACGATATCGAGTTCAGTAAGCCGAAGCTGAAATTATCGGAAACGGAGTTCCAGGATATTGCAGAGAAGATCCGGGGTGCCCTCTGATTTCATTTCGTGCTGATATTCATTGTGATCTGGCCCGTATGCACGCTGCGGACATTATAGACTACGTGCAGCCTGGTTGCAGCGTACAGACCACGCACAGACAGACCACATTACAGACCACCTACAGGCTGATCATAGTATACACTGATCTCATTGTGGCCTGGTCTCATTTCGCGTTGATCCCTGTTATGCCTATCTCTCTATTCGTCCAGGTTCCTGTGTTTTTCTACCGGACCCTTCCCGGATTCTTTTTTATAAAATCTCCCCATCCCTTTGAACCACTCTTTTTGATGTAGGAGGAGCTTTCATAGAAGTGACAAACTGCGGCAGCCAGACCGTCAGTAGCGTCAAAGTCTTTAGGCATATCGGGGATTAACAGCATCCTTTCCAGCATAGATGAAACCTGTTCTTTCGATGCCTGTCCCACGCCCGTGATCGCAAGCTTGATCTTCCTTGGTGCATATTCATAAACGGGGAGGTCCATATTGAGTGCTGCTGCAATGGCAGCCCCCTGCGCCCGGCCCAGCTTGAGCATCGACTGGACATTTTTACCAAAGAAAGGTGCTTCAATGGCCATCTCTGAAGGGGCATAATTTTCGATCAGCTTCATTGTGGTACGAAAGATGGCATTCAGTTTTTGGTAATGGTCTCCTTCTTTCCGGATATCCAGCACGCCCATATCAATGTATGCCGGGTTTTTTCCGGAGGCATCCAATACCCCGAACCCCATGATGTTCGTACCTGGATCGATTCCCAGTATGATCCTGTTAGTGTCGGCCATATCGTTTTTGTGCAGTATTCTGAATGAAAATCCCCGCAACCACAAGGATAATTCCAAAGATAGTGGAAATATAGATGGTTTCCCCCAGGATCAGGTGTACAAATATGAGATTGATAAACGGGGCCACGAACACAAGGTTGGAGATCCGTGCAGTGGTGGATGAAAGCTGCAGCGCTTTCAACCACAATACAAAAGTGAATCCCATCTCGAACACACCTATGTATGCAGCGGCAATCCATGCCTCCCGGCCCACAGGCAGGCCTGGATCCCTGAACAGGCTGCCAACGAGCAGGTATATGGAGGCGCATAAAAAGATGAGGAATAATCCCAATACTTCATCCAACCGGCTTTTCATATTGAAGATCCAGTAAAATGCCCAGAGGAATGCAGTGAACAGTGCCAGGAGGACCCCTTTGAAATTCGAATCCTCACTAAAGAGCGTTCCTCCCTGCAGGGAAAGCACGATCACGCCACCAAAGCTTATAATCATGGAAATTACGCTCAGCCAACCTATTTTTTGTTTCAGCATGGGGATGGAGATCAACACAAGCACTATGGGCCAGGTCATGTTCAGGGGCTGGGCAACCTGGCCAGGTAATAAGTCATAGGCTTTGAACAGCACAAGGTAATAGAAAGCGGGATTCAGAAATCCAAGCAAAGCGGATCTTCCCAGGTCTTTGGCCTTCAACGATTTCAATAATGTGAATTTTCCCTGGACCAGGAGGGTGAATCCCAGGACAATTGTGGAAACAATGGCCGCACCGGTTACCATCTGGTAATTGTCCTGGTACCGTAACCCGAGTTTAAATGCAGTAGGCACAGTGGACCAAAAAAGTACAGCTGCAATCGCAAACAGGAATGCTTTTTGCTGATTTTTTTTTGGCTGGTCCGTCACGATGATCGGATTATTTGATCAGTGCTGTACCCACCAGGGGTTGCAGTACTTCCGGAACCCGGATACCTGCTTCCACCTGGTTGTTCTCCAGCAATGCTGCCACAATCCGGGGAAGGGCAAGCGCACTTCCGTTGAGGGTATGCGCCAGTACCGGTTTTTTCTCTCCTTCTTTTTTGTGTCTGAGCTTCAACCTGTTGGCCTGGTAAGATTCGAAGTTTGATACGGAGCTGACTTCCAGCCATTTGTCCTGCGCTGCTGCATATACTTCAAAATCGTAAGTAAGTGCAGAAGTGAAGCTGAGGTCGCCACCACAAAGCCTCAGGATCCTGTAGGGGAGCTCAAGTTTGCGGATCAGGGATTCGACATGTTCCACCATCTCATCCAGTGCAGCATAGCTGTTTTCAGCGGATTGTATCTGCACAATCTCCACCTTGTCGAACTGGTGCACACGGTTGAGTCCGCGTGCATCCTTGCCATACGACCCAG
>CAYOSB010000347.1:0-3777 GCA_964406495.1 uncultured Bacteroidaceae bacterium
TCCTCAGAAACAGCAGCAGGATTCGGGGATTTTATGGATTCACTGGTCAACAACAGTTATGGCTTCGGATTCAAGGTCTCGATCTTTCCTGCCATCGTCCAGGGAGAAGTCGCTGAAAAATCCATCATCCATGCATTGGAGCAGGTGTATACTATGGAAGCAAATTTTGACGCAGTGGTGCTGATCCGGGGAGGGGGTTCCCAGGCCGACCTTGATTGTTTCAATGGGTATGACCTGGCAATGAACATTGCGCAGTTCCCTCTGCCGGTCCTGACGGGGATCGGGCACGAACGGGATGAAACTATTGCTGACATGGTCGCCAACAGGAGCTTGAAAACACCTACTGCAGTAGCTGAATTTCTTGTGGATCGGATCCTGGAATTCTCTGACAAACTATCCCGCCTGCAGGAACGCTTCAGCCAGTCCATCCAATGGATCATCAACCAGGAGCGGACTTCCCTGGATCAATCCGCTTCAAGCCTGCACCACCTGGCCAACCATTATATGACCCTGGAAAAGCACCGGCTGTCAAATTTCAGAAAAACCACTGAATCCTCGGTAAAAACCATCATCCATCAAGAGCGGTCTGAGCTGAATGAACACCGCAACAGGTTGAAATATTTACGCAGGTCACTTTTTGAATACCGGCGACGTGACCTGCAACAGCTTGCGGAAAAAAAGTATCGTACCATTGCAGAAAAAATTACTTTTGAAAAAGAACAGCTGAGAGGATTTGAACGGTCCCTGGAATTATTGCGTCCCGAGAAAGTCCTGGCCCGTGGATACAGTATCACCTATTCATCAGGTAAAGTTATCAAATCGGTGAGGGAGCTGAAAAGAGGAACCACAATAACAACGCGTCTCCTGGACGGATCCATAGAAAGTGAAATAAAAGCAACTGACCAACACCATAACAAGTAGAAATAAGATGGCAGACAAGGAAATCACATACAAAGCTGCAGTAGCTGAGATCGGACTGATCCTGGAAAAGATCGAAGAAGGCGAACTGGATGTGGACGAACTCACTGAAAACGTGAAGCGTGTCACGAAGCTTTTAAATATCTGCAAAGAGAAACTCCAGAAGACAGAAACCGAGGTCAATAAGATCCTCGGCGAAGAAGATTGATCACAGGTGAAGTATGATGCTCCTGGCGATGTGTGATGCCCCTGTCGAAATTGGGCGTTGAGTGTAAATAGCTTCATTGAACATCCCCGGCGCCAGTCTTGCGCACGGTCTTCAATACCAGGTTGTTCATGGGGTTGGGGGCAAAACCCTTAATTTCCAAAGGAGTAAACCTGACTACTTTGTCATAATACAGCGGAATAACCGGTGCATCTGCCATCACAATACTGTCCATCTGCCTGTACAAGGAATATCGTTCTGCGTTATCAATCTCCCTGATCGCCCGTGCATATAACTTATCAAATTTCTCCGAAGAGAATCGTGTATAATTTGGTCCCTCCGGTGCAAAATTTCCGGAATAGAACAATGCCATATAGTTTTCAGCATCTGCATAGTCGGCAATCCAGGATCCACGAAAGAATTGCAGGTTTCCGTTGGCGACCATATTCCTGAAGGCACCGCCGGTGCTGACATTGATCTCAATATCAATACCGATCTTACCCAGTTCAAATTGAATGTACTCACACAGGTCCAGGTAATCCGAGGTGGTGGTAAGCAATATGGGGGGCACGCGCTCGCTGCCGTTAAAACCGGCCTCCCTGATCAGCTCCCTGGCACGATCGGGTTGATAGGTATAGCCACTGCCCTCTGCCAGGTGACCAGGCAACCCTGGCGGGATCATTCCTGCCGTGGCAGCATATCCAAGGTTATTGCGCAGGTATTTCATCATCTTTTCACGGTCGAATCCATAATTAATCGCCATCCTGATCCGCCTGTCAAGTAATATATGGTCATCTCCTTTTGCCGGTTCCTGCAAAATTCCAAGGTATTCTGTATTGAGGTAAGGCATCGTGATCAGCCTGATCTTTGTACGGTATTTGGGATTCAAAGTGCCTGACCGGGTGAGCAGTTCATCCTTGTATGCCGGATGTACCCCTGAAAGAAAATCCAGGTTTCCCTTCAGAAATTCAAGAAATTCACTCTGCTTGTCCTTGATAAAGGAGATGGAGACTGCTTCCAGGTATGGGAGTTGTTGCCCGGTATCATCCAACTCAAAATAGTCCGGGTTCTTAAGCAGGATCAGTTTCTCATCAGCGCTCCAGGACCTGAATCTGAAAGGACCTGTACCCACGGGCTGATGTGCAAAATCTGCTTCAGGATGCTCAACCACCTCCTGCGGTACAACCGAACAGTAAGGCATGGCAAGTATGGAAAGGAATGGTGGGAAGGGAGCCGAAAGCCGAATCCTGAGGACGGTATCATTTATCGCTGTAAAACTGCTGTCCGGATCGGCAAAATCAAAAATCCAGCTCCCGGGGGAAGCGATTTCTGGATCCAATATACGTTCAAAACTATATACGAAATCCTGCGCGTTCACCTGCCTCATGTGCTCCTCAAAAAAAGAAGATGCATGAAAAAGAACGTCCTCTCGCAGCCAGAATGTATATTCCGTTCCATCCTCAGAAACCAACCAGCGGCGTGCAATGCAAGGTTCCACGTTCAGATCGTTATCGAGCTGCACCAATCCATTAAAAACCTGGCTTACCGGCCATATGATCGTCTGGTTACGGGCATATGCCGGATCCAGTGTTGCTATGCCCTTGGATTCATTGTACCTGAACACCTGTGCATCCTGTTCTTGATCAGTAGACGATGAGCAGGAGGAGATGACCAAAATAATAATGATCCATGTTATATGAATGCATCGCTGCATGATTGCACTATTTCAAATATTGCCCGATGGTCTCAATCAGGAACTTCACCTGTAGCGGCTTGCTGATATAATCGTCACACCCGACATCCATGCTCTGGTCACGCTCGCCTGACATCGCATATGCTGTTTGTGCGATGACAGGTATATCGGGGTCTTTTTCCTTGATGACCCGGGCACATTCGTATCCATTTATTTCCGGCATCCGGATGTCCATCAATACCAGGTCCAGGTCGTCCTTATGCTCCTCATAAAGTTCGAGTGCTTCTTTTCCATCCCTGGCATGAATGATCTGTATATTTGTGTGTTTTAATACCTCGGCAATCAGGCTGAAATTGGAGATGTCGTCCTCGGCGACCAGGATCTTCTTCCCTTCCCATTGCGTGTTGATCCCTGCACCCAGGTAATCTTTGGGTGTTTTTTTCCGGCGGACCATATTTGCCGGTAATGTGAACCAGAATTCAGATCCGACACGGTCTCCGGAAACAACTCCCATTTCACCTCCGAGCAATTCGGCCAGGTTCCTGGATATGGCAAGTCCGAGCCCGGTCCCACCGTAAAGCTTTGTCCTGGACCTGTGTCCCTGCGTGAAGCGGTCAAAAATAATCGCCTGTTTATCCTCTGAAACGCCAATCCCGGTATCCTTTACCCATATGCGGACTGATTCCTCATCTGATTGCCCGATCCCCACTTCAATATATCCCTCCTCTGTAAATTTCACAGCATTATTCATCAGGTTGGAGAGGATCTGCTTCACCCTGAAAGGATCTGTCAGGATGGTAAGTTTGCGGTCCGGCCATTTCCATTCCAGTCTGAGTTCAAGATGAGACTTGTCCATGCGGTCGACATACTGGCGGAACATTACGAACTGTTCCTTCAGCAATTCATTGATATCACACTCCTGTTTATTGATCTTGATCTGTCCGGCCTTGACCTTGGAGAT
>CAYOSB010000348.1:0-3769 GCA_964406495.1 uncultured Bacteroidaceae bacterium
TAGCAGTGGTTTATGGCTCCTTCACCTTCTTTTCAACCGCCTTCTTCGGGTGGGGGATCAAACGAATCAGTAAGGAAAAAGTATTCCTGGACAAATAATTGTATATGCGCGGTCCGTTCCGGCTCCGCGTTTTCGGCATAACCCTGATAAGCCATGTACGAATCGAAGGGAGATCAAAAAACCTGTTGTCTTTCAGTCAGGCGCAACAGGTGCACTGCACCAATAGCATGTTGGAGGCTCTCTTACCTGAACAGGTAAAAGTATCCTGACAAAGATGTTTCTGTAGGTGTTTCGTTGCTGCTGATCACATAAAAATACACTCCGGGGGAAGCCTCCTGTCCGCTGGTAGTCCTGCCGTCCCAACGGATCAGCGGCGACATGGAATAATAGACCTGCAATCCGGCCTCACTGAACACCCTGAAAGCATAGTTATAATCACCGGGGGTGGTCACCTCAAAATAGTCATTGATTTCATCCCCGTTGGGAGAAAAGACATTCGGCACCATCAGTTTTTTAGAGACAGGAACCTTTTTTAGTATTGAATCTTTGCACCCTGCAGCATCCGCGATCCGTAAAAACACCCAGTAGATAGTGTCCCCCGGGAAACTATATTCTGCGATACTGTCAGCAATCTCAGTTCCATCGGGAAATCTCCAGGTATATGCTACGTCAATCCCGTTCACCGGTTCAAAATACCTGGCATGAAACTGGTACTGAAAATCGTTATCTGAAGGCGAAAGGTCTTCAAAGGTAAAGTCAGCAAAAGGTGTGGCCCCGATCCTGATCAGGTCCGTGGCTGTGACAATCCGGTCCCCGTTATTGATCACTGTGCTCACAGAATACACGCCCGGACTGGTATACGTGTGGCTCCGGGTAAATCCGCCCGGCTCAGAAGTTCCATCTCCAAAATTCCAGAGGATTGAATTGTAAAATGCTTCCGGATCAGCATTGTCAAGTGTAAACTGAACAGTCAGACTATCACATCCTTCTGTCTTATCTGCCAGGATCACATCCTGACCATTTACGCCAGCAAAGGAAAACAACAAAATTGTAAGTATGTAGACAGTTGTCTTGCTCATATCTTGAGAGTGCGCGTCAATTCCTTTCGGTTTGTAGAGTTGGTTAAAGTTATTAAAAAAAAATTACTGATCTGAAATAACTTTCCACAAGTGTATATTTTAATTAAAGCCTTAGCATATTGTTAGTTATAAATTATCCATGATCTCAAGAGAGCTGATTACCGCACCAAATACTAATATAATCACTATTGTTCAGCCCAACAGCAGTGTTGAATCGTCTTCCGCCCGGATGTTATTATCATGTTCATAAAAATAGCTTTTTATATCCTCTTTGAAATACTATTTTTACCCGAATAAACAAAGGGAGGATGGTATGAAGCAGTATCTTGATTTGTTGGAACATGTGATTGAAAACGGGGTTCGGAAAGAGGACCGCACCGGTACAGGAACGATCAGTGTTTTTGGCCACCAGATGCGTTTTGACCTGCAGGATGGATTCCCGTTGCTGACCACAAAAAAATTGCATCTAAGGTCCATTATCCACGAGTTGCTCTGGTTCCTGAAGGGAGAGACAAACACCAGGTATCTCACTGAAAACAGTGTACGCATCTGGAACGAGTGGGCAGATGATGATGGTGAGCTTGGCCGGATTTACGGATACCAGTGGCGTTCCTGGACCTCACCCGAGCACGGAAATATCGACCAGATCACCCGGGTCATTGATTCCCTAAAAAACAATCCGGATTCACGCCGGCACATCGTAAGTGCCTGGAATGTCGGCGACCTGGATAAGATGGCCCTTCCTCCATGCCATATTCTCTTCCAGTTCTATGTTGCTGATGGCAGGTTGTCCTGCCAGTTATACCAGCGCAGTGCCGACATCTTCCTGGGCGTACCGTTCAATATTGCCTCATACGCGATCCTGTTGAAGATGATGGCCCAGGTAACCGGTCTGCAGCCGGGTGAATTTATCCACACCCTCGGAGATGCACATATCTACCTGAACCATATTGAACAGGTAAAACTTCAGCTGACAAGGGAACCTCGAAAATTACCGGAACTGAAAATCAACCCGGACCGTTCCTCAATCTTCGATTTCGTATTCGAGGATTTCAAGTTGGTGAATTACGATCCTCATCCACATATCAAAGGAAAAATCTCCGTTTAAGCGTAATGTTACATGACTGCCACCAGGAAGAATATCTCCATTATCGTTGCCATTGCAGCGAACAATGCCATCGGGAAAAATAACCAGTTGTTATGGCACCTGTCCGATGACCTGAAGCGATTTAAAAGACTTACTTCCGGGCACACTGTGATCATGGGCCGGAACACTTTTTTATCCCTTCCGAAAGGAGCATTGCCCAACAGGCGAAATATTGTTATTTCGGACCAGCCCGGCGAACAGTTTCAAGACTGTGAAATGGCGTATTCCATTGACGAAGCCCTGGCACTTGCAGGTGAGGACCAGGAATGTTTTATTATGGGTGGTGGAATGGTATATCAGCAACTGCTGCCTGTTGCAGGAAGATTGTACCTGACCACCGTGGATCATTCCTTTGATGCCGATACGTTTTTCCCGGAAATCAATTTTGCTGAATGGCAACAACTGGAATCAGAATTCGTGGATGCGGACGAAAAAAATGATTATCCACACACCTTCTCTTTATATGAACGAAAAACCTGAAACTGTGTCGCAGCCTTCACCCGCGTTTGTGATATTCGTGCATGGATAATTTCAGCATCCAGCCTCCAGGCAGCACATGGATTTTGGATAATTCAGGAAAAGCGCTTAATTTCCCGATCTGAACTAAAACCTGATGAACGAACTAAAACCTGATGAACATGAAGAAACTATTAATTGCACTTATTGCCGTCGTTGCCATTCCCCTTACCATTAGCGCTCAGGCCGACAGGATAACAGGCGTTTGGATTACTGCCAGTGACTCCTCTTCAGTTGAGATTGTCAAGCACACCAACGGGAAATATATTGGGAACATCAACTGGCTGATGGAGCCGCTGAATGACCAGGGCAAGCCGAAAGTGGATGAGAATAATCCAGATCCAGACAAACAAAATCAGCCGATTATCGGCCTCAAGATCCTGCGCGCATTTGAATACGATGACAGAAAGGATCGTTGGGATGACGGAACAATCTATGATCCTGACAATGGAAAAACCTACTCCTGCTACGCATGGTTTGAGGACGGAAATTACGATGTACTTTACCTCAAAGGGTATGTAATGGGAATGAAGTTCCTGGGCCGGGAAACCACCTGGAAAAGAAAAAAATAACAGGACAGGAAATACTAACCTGAACCACAATAGCCGGATATACCCGGCAGACAGCAGTCCGGATATACCCGGGCTGCTTTTTTTTGGAGAGCGTTGCATTATTAAGGTGGAATGATGTATTATCAAAACTGCTCGCAGATTACATTGTGTTAAAATCGTTCGATTCCGAACACCATTGTCCATATCCGACCACCAGATGCGCTGCTATTTTTACATTAAAATATGTTCATTTATCTGGCATACTGAACATTATCTTTTTTGGCACATGGATTGTTATTATTTTATCAAACAAATCATACGTCCTTTTATTTTACATAAACGGGTTAAGTAAAAGTTCTTTTTTTTAGGTTTAAGTGGTTAGTAAAAAGGGGATGCCGATCTGGTTCCCCTTTTTCTTTTTTAATTGAGTAGGAAGATAGGGATAATTTCCCTATCTGTCCTCTCACACCACCGTG
>CAYOSB010000349.1:0-3760 GCA_964406495.1 uncultured Bacteroidaceae bacterium
CCGATCTGGCTTACTTACAGGACCGCTTAGGGCCAGGTTTGGTATTAATTCATTATTGGAATATTATGATGCTGAAATACTTACAGGTATTGTGCACCGTTCTTCAAATATCCTGGATGTAGAAATTCAGGAACAGGCAGCAAAAGAGATCGCATCGCGCAGCAGGGGTACACCGAGGATCGCCAATGCGCTGCTGCGAAGGATCAGGGATTTTGCGCAGGTGAAAGGAACTGGAAAGATTGACCTGGAAATCACCAAATTTGGACTCGAAGCCCTCAATATTGATAAATCAGGGCTCGACGAGATGGACAACAAGATCCTTTCTACCATTATTGATAAATTTAAGGGAGGTCCGGTGGGTATTACCACTATCGCAACTGCGGTGGGAGAAGAAGCAGGTACCATCGAAGAGGTTTATGAACCATTTCTGATCAAGGAGGGATACATCAAAAGAACACCCCGCGGCCGTGAAGCTACTGAAATTGCTTACAAACATTTGGGGAAATATAAAGGAGATCAGAGCCTTCTGTTTTGATATTTTATATTATATTTGGCTTTAAAATCAAAGCAACCCAAAATGAAAGATATTCTTAAAAATCTGGGCCTCCTGAGTATTATAGCAGGTGTTGTGGTTTTAAGTGTTGCAGTATTCAGGGAAACACACACAAATACGACGCTGGCGATCAGTCTTATTCTTATCGTAGCAGGACTTCTGGGACATATAATTCTGAATAAATATATCGACTGAAAAAATATTGTAGAATAAGACTTCTATAGCAAATCCCGGACCATCCGGGATTTTTGTTTTTGTATTCCTCCTGTAACGTATCCTGCCTGCCAGTACAATAACATGTACTTCCTTGAACATTTTGGCTTTTCAGTTGATATAAATGTTAAATACTGTAAACTTTTTTAACGGAACATATGAAACAAAAACTCGATCTCGACTTTCTTGGAGGTATGGCCTTCGAAACAGAAATGAATGGGCACAAGGTATACATCGATGCAGATGAATCAGTAGGTGGGAAAAACTCCGCCCCCAGGCCAAAGCCTTTTATGTTGCTGGCCCTCGCTGGATGCACCGGAATGGATGTTGTTTCCATATTGCGGAAAATGAGGGTTGAATATGACGCACTCACGATTACTGTCGACGCGGAAATGGATGAGGAATTTCCCAAACCCTATACCTCGATGAAAGTGATCTACAAATTCACAGGAACGGATCTGCCTAAAGATAAAATTCAAAAAGCAGTTGATCTCTCCAAAGACAGGTATTGCGGTGTTTCAGCCAATTACAAGGACTCGTTTCCTGTGGCACATGAGATACAATTGAACGGAGAAAAGGTCTGATGACTAAAAGGCCGCGGAAAACTGTTCCAGGAACCGGACATCATTTTCAAAATATAACCGCAGGTCCCTGACCTCGTACCTGAGCATGGTGATGCGCTCTATTCCCATACCAAAAGCGAACCCTGTGTATTTCTGACTGTCAATATTGGAATATTCCAGCACATTGGGATCTACCATACCACATCCCAGGATCTCCAGCCAGCCGGTATATTTACACACATTGCATCCTTTACCACTACAGATTTTACAGCTGATATCCATTTCTGCAGAAGGTTCAGTGAATGGAAAAAATGAGGGACGAAAACGCGTCTCTGTCTCCGTGCCAAAAAGTTCCTTGGCAAAATACATCAGGGTCTGTTTGAGGTCTGCAAAAGATACTTGCTCGTCAATGTACAACCCTTCAATCTGGTGAAAGATACAGTGCGCCCGGGCTGAAATGGCTTCATTCCTGAAAACCCTTCCGGGAGAGATCGTGCGAATGGGAGGTTGTGTGTTTTCCATGACCCGGACCTGGACTGAAGAGGTATGTGTTCTCAGCAATACGTCGGGATCTTTTTCGATGAAAAAGGTATCCTGCATGTCACGCGCCGGATGTTCAGGAGGAAAATTCAGTGCAGAGAAAACATGCCAGTCATCTTCAATTTCCGGCCCTTCGGAAATGTTGTATCCCAACCTTGTGAAAATATCGATGATCTGGTTGCGAACTATGGAGATGGGATGACGTGTTCCCGGAGGCATGGATTTGCCGGGAACAGTCATGTCCGGGATTGAATCCGCATTACCTGAGGATGAAAGCAATCCGTTCATTTCTTCGACTTTTCCAGTTACATATTGCTTCAGCTCGTTAATTTGCTGGCCTACCTCTTTTTTCTGTTCAGCGGGAACCGACTTGAAATCAGCAAATAAAGCATTCAAATGTCCTTTCTTACCCAGGAATTGTATCCTGAATGATTCAACGGCTTCAAGGCTGTCGGCTTCAAATCGTTTCGCCTCTTCTAACAATTGTTTGATCTTCTGCTCCATGCTCTGTGATTATGAGGCGGTAAAGGTAATAAAAATCAACCAGTGATATCTATTTGAGACGAATGGAATAGACGATATCTTCTGTGGGCCGGTCGTTGTTATCAGTGGGCACCCCGGCAATAGCATCAACTACATCGAGTCCACTGATAACCTCTCCAAAAACAGTGTACCCGTCATCCAGGTGAGGCGTACCTCCAAGGGTGGTATATGCTTCTATCTCTTCAGGAGTGAACGGATCATGTACACCACGGGTTTGTAGCGTGGTAAGTTGTGCCTCGTTCAGTACCTGTCCGTGGACAATATAAAATTGTGAACCCGAAGATCGTTTTTCAGGGTTGACCGCATCACCCTTGCGGGCAGCGGCAAGCGCACCTTTCTTATGAAAGCGTTCAGCACGGATTTCGGCTTCAATAGTATACCCGGGTCCCCCGATACCCAGTCGTTGACCTTCTTCTGCTCCTTTTGAATGGGGATCACCCCCCTGGATCATGAAATTATTGATCACCCGGTGGAACAACTGCCCGTCGTAATACCCATCTTTGATCAGTTTGATCATATTGTCCCTGTGTTTCGGAGTATCATCATACAGTAATAGCTTAATATTTCCGAGAGAGGTTTCCAGTACGATCACCTGGTCCCTGGCATCTGCTGAAGTCTGTGCATTTACATTTGCGAGAAAGACAGCGAACAGAAAATTTAAAATGATTATTCGTTTCATAATTGTTATCGTTTTTGTGGAAGATATCTGCATAACATTCAGTACCTTCAATATGTTTTAAACGAAAATACGAAATTATGGTTATAGCTTTGGCAGGACATAGCGGATTTGTGGGTACACATATCAGGAAATACTTTTCCATGGATAATTTTATCCTCCTTGACAGAAAGGACCTGTATGGAGCAACTGACACACTGGCACAAAAAATATCAGGTTGTGATGTGCTTATAAATACTGCAGGTTTCAACATATCAGCACGGTGGACAAAAAAGAACAGGAAGAAAATTCGCAGCAGCCGTATCGAAGTTACGAATCAACTGGTTGACGCTATTGAAAAGGCGGAACAAAAACCAAAAGTATTTATCAATACATCTGCGATTGGAATCTACCAGCATAACAAGGAACATACAGAAGCATCCGATAAATATAGCGATGATTTTCTTGCTGAAGTTGTGCAAGACTGGGAAACAGCGGCAGATGCTGTTGCAAATGAGGTTAGGTTGGTAAGAATGAGGTTGGGGATGGTTCTGGGTGCTGACGGAGGAGCACTTCCCAGGCTCTTCAGGCTGTTTAAATGGGGATTGGGGGGCGTGATCGGCTCAGGTAAACAGGTCTATTCGTTCATACACATTGACGATGTCACACGCGCCATTGCACATATCCTGGAAC
>CAYOSB010000350.1:0-3717 GCA_964406495.1 uncultured Bacteroidaceae bacterium
TCAACAGGCACGGCGTTGAACCTCTCTCTTTCCTCCAGCGATATCAGCGAACTTACCGTTCCGGCAACCGCCATCATTCCTGCCGGACAATCCTCCGTAAACGTATCCATTGACACCAGGGATGACGGGGTTGATGATGGCAGTCAGATGGTGACCCTCCAGGCTGATGCTGTGGATTTTTCACCCGGTATGGCCTGGGTGTACGTGACAGATATCAACAGGCCCGACCTGGAGATGAGCGATATCGAACTCCGTGAAGAGAACCTCATAACAGGGAGGCAAATAGAGGTCCAAACCCTGGTTGAAAACAGGGGGTACGGGAAGGCACCTTCAGGAATAACGATCAGATTCTATTTGTCAAAAGATGATAAAATTGATGATCAAGATACCGTGATTTTCGAAGGAACCCTGCCCGAGGCAATTCCAATTGATGCGTCCTATCAGTTCCTGGATTTAATTATGGTGCCGTCACTGACCGGAGACTACTTCCTGATCGGAAAGGTAAATCCGGAAGCAACCGTCAACGAACTGCTTTATATCAATAATGAGTCTTCGCCCGTTCCGGTTCACATTCTTCCGTCTTATACAGGAACAGCAATGGTTGATGAAGAGGTCTTCACTGAACCGGCACCTGTACACATTTACGGGCAGGCGAAACTGACAGACGGAAGTCCAGCGCCCAACAAAAACCTGGATGTGTATATCATTACCAGCGGTATGAGGAGGGTGCTTGAAGTAACCACCGATGAGAAGGGTGATTTTACCACCCTGTTTGAGCCATACAGCTACGAATCGGGCCATTACATTGTGGGTGTTTGCTATCCGGGCCAGGAACTGAGTAAAGAACAGGATTTCTTTGACATACTGGGCATGGAAAGAGCCTCGAAAGAGTACCTGATATGGAACGTTAAAAAGAACGTTGCCGTAACCGGGACCATCGGTATAAAAAACCGGAGCAATGCCCCGCTTACTAATGTCACCTTAGAACTGCCTGAAGTTCCTGAAGGTTTCAATTTAACCGTTGATACGATAGAAACGCTTCCCGGAAACCAGGTCACAGAATTTCATTTCACCGCCCTCGGTGAGGTGATTACAGATAGCAGGAATTATATTGAAGTACCGGTAAAGGTACATTCCGATGAGGGTATTTCATTTGAATTTACAGCTTATTATTATTGTCAGGCCCTGGGAAGTCATCTTGTGAGTCAGCCTTCCAGTATAAATACCACTGTTACGAAAGAGAAAATACGGTATTATGACTTAAAAATCATCAATGACGGAGCGGGAGCAACCGAAGAAGTGGTGATGGATCTTCCGGACCTGGATTGGATGTCCCTGGCAAGCAGTGATACAATTGAGGCAATAGCCCCGGGAGATACCGCCACTGTTACCTTGCTGTTCACGCCAGGAAATGAAATACCACTGAATACGCCAATATCAGGGCGAATGGTTGCTCATAATGCGAACGGAGACGACCTGGCGATTCCCTATCGTATCGAAGTGGTCTCGGAAGAGACGGGTAGTTTGCAGGTAGATGTTGTAGATGAATATACCTACTTCACGGAAGCAGCGCCTCACCTGCAAAATGCCCACGTGGTGGTCCGTCATCCGTACAGCGGACAAATCGTTGCGGAGGGATTCACAGGTCCCGATGGAATCTTTGAAGCCGACAGTCTCAAAGAAGGTTCTTACAGGATGACCGTTGAAGCTTCAAAGCATGAGGGATACCAGAATATGATTGTGATTGATCCCGGGAGAGTGAATAAAGAGACTGTATTCCTGGGTTTTCAGGCCATTACCTATACCTGGGAGGTTGTCCCGACGGAAATCGAAGACGAGTACGAAATTGAGCTGATCATGGTTTACGAGACCAATGTGCCTGCTCCTGTCGTCATTATGGAAATGCCGAAAGAGATGCCCAGGTTGTTTGGTGACGAAACCTATACCTTCCTGGTAACCCTGACCAACAAAGGACTAATTACGGCCAGGGACGTCGAGCTGCACTTTCCTGAAAACGATTCGGAATATGAATGGGTATTCAACTTCACCAAAATGGATCTCCTGGCCCAGCAGGCCATCCAGATTCCAGTAACCATGCGAAGGAAAGCATCGGGAAAATCCGCCGCGGGAAATAGTGCCGATGGAACAAAGAATGGTGGCGACAACTGCTCGGATTATTCCTTTACCATTTACAATTATGAATGCGGTCCCGACAGAAAATGGCATCGGGGCGATGCCCTGTTTACCTTCGAAGGCCGTGTATGCCTTAATGAATATGACGGTGACGGTTTGCCAATTTGGGGGAGAAGTACGTCCACAGGACCAAGCATATCAGAAAGTGATGATGATAATACTTATGATCCTACTACTACAACTCCAAGCATCACAATGTCCACCTATGAGTGTGATCCATGCCTGCTCAGTCTGCTTTCATTAATTCTGGACTGTATACCTAACCCTTTCAGTACGGCGCTATCGGCGATAAGCTGTGTAAAAAGTCTTCTTGACGGGGAGATTACATGGGAGGATGCCGCCAACTGTCTACCAGGTCCCCAGGGCTGTATCCTCAGTATCATTAATACCATCCAAACCTGTTATAATACGCCTCCACCAGGATTAGGCGGAGGTGGAGGTGGTATAAGTACCAAAAATGCATTGGAATGTTATGCATCCAAAGGAAATCCGGTACCCCCGGTCATCTTTCAGGCTGCCGCTGAACTTTCGTATGTTGCCTACAATGATCGGGCAGAGCGGGACGCTTTCTCAGAATATATGGGAAGCATGGACTGGGATTCGAAAGAAAACCTCCAGGACTTCGCATCAGCAACAAATAATGAAGTGACCAATAAGGTTCAATTCAGCGATAAAGCCATTAACAAAATTAAACAGACCATGAATGGAACGGATATTACGGAAGAAGAGATTGATGCCTTCTGTTCCAGGTGGAACAGGACCATGGAAGCATGGGACGATGGAATATTTAATTCCACGGCTGAATATCCGGATATTGTTAACCAGGATTCGCTCAACAGTTATCACGAAAAGATGAAGACAGCGCATGAATACGCAACATCCCTGGGCTACACTTCGGTTGCGGACATGAAAAATAAGGCATCGCAAACAATGCTGAATGAAGTTCAGAAAAAGCGTTCATCGGTATGTGCATCTGTAACGATAAAAATCTCCCAGAAGCTGGTGATGACGAGGGAAGCGTTCGAGGGAACGTTAACGATTTTCAACGGGAACACCACCACCCCCATGGAAGAGATTGAACTGAAGCTTGAGATCAGGAACGCAGACGGAGAACTTGCCAATGATCTGTTTGAAATTGAAACCAAGTCACTGGATATACTTACCGGTATTGACGGTACGGGTAGCCTCGGGGCGGAACAGACCGGGAGCGCCACCATTCTCTTTATACCTGAAAAGGGAGCGGCGCCCGAGGTGCCGGAAAGTTATTCTTTTGGTGGCTCCTTCTCCTACCTGGATCCGTTTACGGGCGTAAAAGTAGAAAAACCCCTGTTCCCGGTCACCCTGGATGTGAATCCGAGTCCCGACCTCTTCCTGCATTACTTCATGCAACGCGACATCCTGGGTGATGATCCTCTGACGAAGCCTATTGAACCGATTGTACCTGCTGAGCTGGCTGTGATGATAGAAAACAACGGCTATGGAAGCGCAAAGAATTTGCGCATTGAGTCTGCCCAGCCGGAAATT
>CAYOSB010000351.1:0-3680 GCA_964406495.1 uncultured Bacteroidaceae bacterium
TGAGATCGGTTTCCTGGGGGTGAAATTCTCACTGATGAGGATTCTGCTGACAATCCCCGCGATTATAGCTATTGCCTTTATCATGGAATACATGTATAAAAACAAACCATTTGATATAAAAGAAGATTCAATAATACATAAATAGTGGCAGAAAGAAAACGCATAAAATTTATCTTTATAAAAATCAATATATAAGCACTTTGAAAAATGAGATAAAAATATTGTGCCCCGGCCGTAAATGCGGCAAATGCCGGAGAATGTTATCACGGGTGGAAGAGGCAGTAAGCCTTTCCGAAACAGAAACCAGCGTTACGATCATCGATTCACTTGAGGAAATCCTTAAACACCCAACCTGGATCCTGCCTACCCTGGTGATCAATGACAAAGTGATTGCGCGAGGGTATGTACCTTCATTGCAAATTGTGCTTGATCTCTTAAACAATTCTTTGGCTAAACCAACTCTAAACAGCAAATCATAGAAATGAACTAAAACCCTGCACAATGAAAGTTAAAAACTACATTCCGCTCATCATGATTATAGCTGCTAGTTTAGCAGTTATTGTATTTATTGCTTCCAGAAGCGAAAAGGGGCCTGACAGGTTCTCACGCTCTTCCAATGAAGATGTTTCGGTATCAGGTGTATGTCCCCCATTTTACCTTTTAACTGAAGAGGGCGATACCATCAATCCATGGACGGAACTGAACACAGATAAACCCTATTCCCCTAAACAAACCTGCGGAAAATGTCATGATTATGAGCTTATTACATCCGGTTATCATTTTATGCAAGGCCTGGGTGAAGATCCTACAGATACCCAGCTGGAGCGGATGCAATGGGTCTCTTCTCCTGGTAACTACGGGGGATCATGGTGTTCTCCCGCCCCACTCTACCGCTACCTGTCGGATAAAAACAATGAACAGGCACCCCTGGTCGATATGACCTCCTTCGATTTTGTGGTCTCCTGCGGTGTTTGTCACCCGGGCGGCGGCTCACTGGAACATGACCGTGACGGATTGCGTTACGACCAGGTGATGCTCGATCCTGCGAATGGATATGCTTCCGGAGGTTCGAATAACCTGGATGGCGATTACCACAAAGCCCGCTGGTCGGAGTCAGGAGTTATTGAGGCCGACTGTAATATTTGTCATATGCCACAATACAACAATTCAGAGCGGGTTAAACAGATCAAACAGATGAACTTCAAATGGGCCGCCACAGCCGCTTCGGGCTTCGGTAGCGTTACGGGGTCGGTCGCTGACAATGAAGCGGTGGTGCTTGCCTATAACAAATCTTCCTTCAACCCCGACGGCACTATTGAGCCGCACCTGGTTCGTGAACCGCGGAATGATGCATGCCTGTGGTGCCATGCAAAACCGGGATATAAAAAGAGAGGTGCGGACTTCAGCGACCGCACAGATGTTCATCTGAACGCCGGATTGAAATGTGTCGACTGCCACCCTGCGGGGATGTCGGCTACCAATGAGCTGATCCGTGGAAAAGAAGTACACCAGATTGCCAAAGGAGATGACCCGGGAGGACTGGTCAGGAATGACCTCGACAATACCATGCGAAGTTGCAGCGATTGTCATGATAACGGAACGCTTGGCGCACCGGTGGCAAAACATACCTGGCTCCCGCCGGTACACATGGATAAGATCGCATGTCAGACCTGCCATGTTCCTGAACGAACAGTGAAATCGGCTCAATTTGTGGCGAGTGACGTATTCAACCCGGGTACAAAAATCCCGACCAAGGGAAAACATCTCTGGACATTTTACGGTCCGGACATGAAATACTGGAACCACTATGGTGACCTGGAGATGATGGGTTATGACGATAAACCCACTTTTTCCTTTGCTCCGGAGCTGGTAAAGTACAAGGAGATGATCTACCCTGTCAACCGTGTTCATTCCGCCTGGCCCGCCATTCAAACCCCGGGCGAAACAGCTTTGATGCAACCCAGGATGGGCGATATCTACAAAATGTGGACAGGCTTTTTTTCCAATCCTGAAGCGTATCCGGATCTGGCTAAAATTAAAGATGACAACGGTGATGGTGTAATTGAAGTAAACGCTCCTGGAGAAATCGAAGCACTTATCTCAGCAGTTACGCAAAAACTGGCCGAGATCAATTACCCCATAAAGGGGAAACGCATTGTGTGGGTGATGAATGACAGGGCATACCATACAGGCGATGAATATACCGAAATTCCTATGGAGCCATGGGAAGCATCTCCGTATGGCAATGTCCACACCTATAACCACGACATCTTTCCTGCCAGGAGTGCGCTGGGCATGAACGGGTGCACCGATTGTCACAGCTATGATGCTGACTTTTTTATGGCACCGGTAGTGAAATATCCATTCAACAGCGATGGAGAAACGGTATTTGCTCCGCAGTTTGCCTCCATGGGTATATCGGCAGTTCAGACCCATACCGGGATCATCCGTGAATCCTACATGAAACCGGTGATTTACTTCTTACTCCTGGGCCTTATCCTCCTGGCATTAATAGGTGCTTTCCGTTATTTCTTCAGGTCAGCCATACCGGCAAGATGGATCAATGGCATAAGCATTGTCCTGTTCCTGGGTTTCACTTTCATATTACTGTTCGCACTGCCCGATGAACAACTCAGCAGGTACATGCTCCCCTCAAGATTTCAGCTGGATGCCAACCACTTTTTAATCGGCATGCTCCTCCTGCTTGCTACATTTATCCTGCTGATTGCCAGGAACAGGAAAGCAGGAGAGAAATTTATTCTCCGGGATGTGGTGAAATGCTCTCTGAACCGTTTCACCGTGATCTCATTTTTCATTGTGGTATTCAGCGGATTTCTCATGTTGGTGAGCAGCAACTGGATTTTCTATACGCTATTTGATATCGGACTCGTGTTGATTACTGCCTGCTGTATATTGATCCTATCTGCCCTGACAATGAACAATAAAAAGACCCAACTTGAAAATTAACATTTAACAACCAACGTTATGAAAACAAAAACATTAGGATTTATCGGAGGCGGAAGAGTAACAAAGATTATTCTTCAGGCTTTTCAGAACAAAAAGGTTGAATTTGATTCAATCGCTGTGTACGAACCCAACGAAGAAACTGTTGCCGGATTGAAAAAGAACTTTCCGGAAATTACCCTTGCAATAACTGCGCAGGAAGCAGCCAAACAGCATATTGTTTTTCTTGCGGTCCACCCGCCGGTAATGATGGAAACGCTCGGAAATATAAAGGATGCTGTATCTGCTGATACTGTGGTCATCTCCCTGGCACCAAAAATTCCTGTTGCCAAAATGGAGGAGCTATTACCGGCCAAAAAGATCGCACGGATGATCCCCAACGCCACTTCCTTTATCAATAAGGGCTACAACCCTGTAACGTTCAATGATGCGTTCACCCCGGAAGAGAAAAAAGTGTTGATGAAAATGCTGAAGAAGGCCGGGAAAACCATGGAAGTGGAGGAGCACATGCTGGAAGGCTATGCCATCGTATCGGCGATGCTACCAACATACTTTTGGTTCCAGTTGAAGAAGATGGAGGAGATCGCCGTGAAAACAGGCTTTTCAGAAGCAGATGCAAAAAAAGTAATTGGAGACACGCTGAAACGATCCCTCAAACTGTATTACAAATCGGATCTTTCCCCTGAAGAGGTCATTGACCTGATCCCGGTGAAACC
>CAYOSB010000352.1:0-3664 GCA_964406495.1 uncultured Bacteroidaceae bacterium
TCCATTCTTGGTGACAAAACCCGGATGGAAACCCTGGCCGGATCAGAAAAGGCCTTTATCAGGCCTTCTCCCTCCGGAGGTAACCTGGGTGGTGTTGCACTTAAAACGCGGGAATCGATCATTCTTTGCGAAGCGGCAGGATACGATACCATCATTGTAGAAACTGTGGGCGTTGGTCAGTCGGAAACCACGGTGCACTCCATGGTCGACTTTTTCATGGTTCTCATGATTCCCGGGGCTGGCGATGAACTCCAGGGCATGAAGCGTGGTATCATGGAAATGGCAGATGCCATACTAATTAACAAAGCGGATGGTGACAGAATCGAATCTGCCGGAAGGGCAAAAACAGAGTACAGCAATGCGTTGCACCTGTTCCCGCTGCCTCCCTCGGGATGGGCTCCGCAGGTGAGGACATGCTCTGCCATTGAAGGTACAGGGATCCCGGAAGTGTGGCAGATGGTTCGTGATTACAGGAAATTCACCCATCACAACGGCTTTTTCGAACAACGAAGGACAAAGCAAAGTACCTACTGGATGTACCAGACGCTGAATGAAGGATTGAAACTAAAATTCTTCAACGATCCGAAAGTCAGGAAAAGGCTGGAAGAACTGGAAAAAATGATGGTGAACGATCAGATCAGTTCTTTCGCAGCAGCTGCAGAACTTCTCGAGAATTTCTTCCCTGAAAGACCTTCAGCGTAAACAACCGGCCTGCACCATAACCATTCAGCCTACACTGCGAACAGTTGGCCTGCAAACCAATCATTCAGCCTACACAAGGTACTTTCAACAGATGCATACATATGCGCAAATCAACCAGGCTTTATTAATATTTTTTAAGAAAAATCATTCCCCGGGTTGTTAAAAAGGTCGTATCATTGCATAAAATAAAACCGTTACAATCGAAATTAAAACTTTATGAGAAAGATCACAGTGTTTTTACTTGCCTTCGTAATGCTTTCATGCAATAAAAATGAAGGGTACAAGATCAAAATAGAAATGCCGGAACTGGCAGGAGCCACCATGGTGCTGCAGGAGGAAGTTGACCGGGAACTGGTCACCATCGATTCCGTTGTACTCGATTCTGCTGGAAGTGGTGAAATGTCAGGCGTCATTGAGGTTCCTGAAATGATGTACCTGGGAATTCAGGGAACACGTCAGAACTTCCAGGTTTTTATGGATAATCATACGTATAGTGTAAATGGAACCGGTAACGAAGTGAACATCGTTGCAGATGCCGGACCGCAAAAGGATTTCAATACCTATAAAGAGGGTACAAAAACATTTGAAACCAGGCAAAGAGAGATCCTGGATGTCTATTACCAGGCAGTGCAGGACAGTGTGAGCCGTGACAGCATAGAGGTGATCCTGGAACCCTATTACGCCATCCACCAGCAAAAGCTTGCGTATGATTCAGTGTACATGGCAGAATATCCATCCAGCCCGGTTACGCTGTTCCTGTTGCGCAGCAGTTTCCATGGTATGGACGCTGAAGAACTTGAGACCAGGCTCGCCAATTTTGATTCAGAACTTCATGAGAACCCCTTTTATGTCTTCCTCTCCGGTCACCTTGAAAATATGAAGAATGTGGAGCTTGGAGATACGTATGTTGACTTTGAGCTCCCTGATACAGAGGGCAATCCTGTAAAACTCTCGGGTCTTGTGGGAAACGGACCCTTGCTGATCGATTTCTGGGCCTCCTGGTGTGGCCCTTGCCGTGCGGCAAATCCCGGGGTGGTTGAAATTTATAACGAATTCAGTGACCAGGGATTTGACATTGTCGGGGTGTCGCTGGACAGAACCAAAGAGGAGTGGATCAAAGGGATCGAGGAAGACAAGCTTACCTGGCACCACATGTCAGACCTGCAATACTGGAATTCAAGTGCTGCCGACCTGTACGCCGTTAAATCCATACCGCACACAGTATTGCTGGATGCGGAAGGAACCATCGTGGCAAAAAACCTTTCGAAAGAGGAGCTGAAAGAAAAGCTCCGGGAGATGCTCTGAGCAGCAAAGTCTGCGCTGACATCCTGAATGGAGGAAAATCGCCAATAAGTGGTAATGCGCTGGTGCATGCCCTCTATTTTGCGAAGGAAACTGCAATGTCGGTGTCTGCGGGAGAAAACCACCCGATGATTCAGCAGTCTGTTTTCAGCGTCCGGTCCTATGAATACTTTTCCTTGAAATATTCGTAGGTTGCGCGCTGGGAACGCAGGCTGGGTCCTTCATTCCGTATACGCACATTCTGAAGGTTACCATCTATCATACTTGCCTTCACGTTATCTGAGAGTTGGATATTGAGCACATCCATTATCTCCTCTTTCAATTCGTCTTCATAAATCGGGAAGACACACTCAATACGCCTGTTTAAATTTCGTTTCATCCAGTCGGCCGATCCCATGAAGACTTTCGGATTACCATCGTTGTGAAATATAAACACACGCGCATGTTCAAGAAACCTGTCGACAATACGTATCACCCTGATGTTTTTACTATAGGGCTGATCTGGTTTTAAAATACAGATGCCCCGTATGATGAGATCTATTTTCACACCTGCCTCGCTGGCCCTATAGAGTTCCTCCACCAATGGAACATCCTGCAGACCATTCATTTTCAGCAGTATATATCCATCTTTCCCGGCATTCACATTTTCAACTTCCTGGCGGATCAACATCGTAAAATGATCGACCATATTGAAACCCGGCACCAGGATATGGTCGAAGGAACACTGGTAATTCTGGTCCTCCAGGTGTTTATAGAGGTCCTTGACTTCATTTACAATACCAATATGTGAGGTGAACAGGCCATGATCACCATACAATTTGGCAGTTTTCTCGTTGAAATTCCCGGTGCCAAGATACACCTGGTCTCCAATCTCACTGTTTTCTTTCCGGATCACCAGGGCCAGCTTTGCATGTACCTTGAGTTTGGGAATGCTATAGAGGATGGTAATCCCGGCCTTATTCATCTCTGATGCCCATTCCAGGTTGGCCTCCTCATCAAAACGGGCCTTCAGCTCCACGAAAACCGTTACCTTCTTGCCATTCTCAGCAGCATTGATCAGCGCTTTAATCACAGTGGAGTTTTCCGCAACACGGTACTGCGTGGTCTTGATCTCTTCCACCGTGCTGTCCCTTGCTGCTTCACTCAGAAAATCGATGAGGTAATCATATCGCTGGTAAGGAACACTTAGCAACAGGTCGCGTTCTTCGATGAGGCTTGCCATGGTTCCTTCATGCTCCTCGATAACAGGGATGGGCAAAGGTGGCCATTTGTCTATTTCCAGTTCCGGGCTTTTGGGATTCGGAAAGGTGAAAAAATCCCTGAAATTGTGCCTGCTCCCCCCTTTTACAAGGATATCATCCGTAAGGTAAAAGGACTTGATCAGGTAGTTCAATAGTTTGCCAGGCATGGCACGGTCGTACTGGAACCTGTTCGGTTTGCCCAGGGAACGATGCTTACGGAGATCCTCGATCACATCGATCAGGTCCTCGCCCTCGTAATCATCATATTCCAGGTCGGCATCCCTGGTGAGTTTGATGGAATAGTAATTTTTGACAATAAAACCCGGGAATATCGCATCCACGTGACGCATGATCAAATCCTCCAGGAACATGATCTTGAAGACCTCACCCTCGGAGGGCAATTCTATGAACCGGGGAAG
>CAYOSB010000353.1:0-3642 GCA_964406495.1 uncultured Bacteroidaceae bacterium
CGTCGCTTTACCGCCTTGTAGCTGATGCACTACAGACTTTTTCAGCAGACCCTATGTATGGAAGATTATGCTTTGATTTTCAAAAGGGTTTACTATATTTATCCCTGAAAAACCATTCAACTACCATTTCACTAAAACTGCCTGATCATGTGGAAAACCGCACTTTTTCTGCTGTTGACGATTATCGTCATTCCTTTTTTTGCCTTTCGTTTCAATGAGCCACTGACGCCGCTCCAGGTGGAGGTGCTGCGGGACCTGCTAACGATCTATATCCTTGCTGCAGGTGCCTGTTTCCTGGTGAGCCTGGTAACGGACAATTACAGCCAGGTGGACAAATTGTGGAGCCTCATCCCGATAGCCTATGTCTGGATCGTGGCTATTCGTGCTGACATGGAGCCACGTATTTTGCTGATGGCATTCCTGGTAACGATCTGGGGTGTACGGCTGACCTATAATTTTAACCGTCGTGGCGGGTATTCCTTCCGGTTCTGGACCGGGGAAGAGGATTACCGGTGGGCGGTGCTCAGGTCAAAACCGGAATTTTCGGCCAGGTGGAAATGGCAGTTGTTCAACCTCGTGTTTATCTCCTATTACCAGATGGGATTGATCCTGCTGTTCACACTTCCCGCGCTGAAAAGCATGAATGGAGCGCCCCTGGGGTGGTTCGACGGGTTGATCGCCGGGCTGTTCCTGTTTTTCGTGATCACCGAGACCATTGCCGACCAGCAGCAATGGAACTTTCACAAGGAGAAGTCCAGGCTGTTGGAAGAGGGGAATGTATTGCCTGAGAAATTTCGCAAGGGATTTGTGGATTCCGGGTTATGGGGATTGGTCAGGCATCCCAACTATGCCTCGGAGCAGGCCATCTGGATTGTTTTTTACCTGTTCAGTGTTGCAGCCACCGGGCAATGGCTCAACTGGTCAATCATGGGAGCGATCCTGCTTGTTATGCTCTTCCTGGGCAGCAGCAATTTCAGCGAGGAAATTTCAGCGTCCAAGTATCCTGAATATAAAGCATACAAGCAGCAGGTGGCCCGTTTCATTCCCTTGAAATTGAGGTGAAACAGCATGGGAAAGTTTTAAAAAAGCGTTAAATATTCGGGATAGCACCTTGATGACCTAGACACTTCAGACATATTTAGTACCTTGACGCCCATTATGGGAAGGACACTGGTAATCGGAGATATTCATGGTGCCTATGAGGCCATGCTGCAAGTGATGGAGCGATCGGCTTTCGATCGTGAAAAGGACCGGTTGATCTGCATGGGTGATGTGGCGGACCGCCGTCCGCGG
This sequence comes from uncultured Bacteroidaceae bacterium, assembly GCA_964406495.1. GTDB lineage: Bacteria > Bacteroidota > Bacteroidia > Bacteroidales > M55B112. The sequence goes on from CAYOSB010000353.1 coordinate 1,294, forward strand.
GTAAAGGAATGTACTGAGCTGCTGCTGCAGGTAAAGGACCTGGTGATGATCCTCGGCAATCACGACAAGTGGGCCCTTGAATGGATGTCACGCGTAGGAGGGCAGATGTGGAATGACGGCAGCAATGATCCTTCTGCTGCAGGAAAAACCTTACGCAAAAGTTTTGATGTCAATGACCTGTACGAGAAGGCTTCCGAGGTTTGGCTCACCCAGGGAGGCAGTGATACGATCGTCAGTTACAGTGAGGGTGTTCCGCCCGAGCATTTTGAGCTGTTACGCCAGGCAAAATATTACCATATTGAAGGAAACCGCGTGTTTGTGCATGGCGGATTTAATCACAGGAAACCGTTGGATGGACAGGATCCAGAAGATTTTCTCTGGGACCGCAGCCTGGTGGATTTTGCATTGAAATATTGCGAATCCGGAACCCGGCTGGGAGGTTTCGAAGAGATCTACGTGGGACATACGCCCACGATCAACCTCCATGTGAGTGCTTCGGGCAGGTCTGCATTGAAGGGCGCAGTGCTGGCAGATCAGACCACACGTCCCCTGCAGGTATGCAACGTGTGGATGATGGATACAGGGGCCGGCTGGTCGGGGGGAAAGCTGAGTATGATGGATATCGATACAAAAGAGATCTGGCAGAGCGACGTGATTGAATAAGCTATTCAATCTCAATAAAAGCTACAGATCTGATCTGTATTATTACCCGGGGAATCGCAATACATATTACATAAATAAAATTCAATATGGCAGACCAGTTATTTGAAATGAAAGGTAAAACGGCGCTGGTGACGGGTTCTACCAGTGGAATCGGAAAAGCCCTGGCCGAGGGACTGGCAAAGCATGGTGTCAGGGTCATCATCAACGGGCGCAATGCTGAAAAAGCTGAAAAAGTTAAGAATGAATTCATTGAAAAGGGGTATTCAGCGTATGCTTCGGTTTTTGATGTGACCAGGTCTGATGAGATCCGGCAGGCTGCTGACAGGATCGCCCTTGATCCCGGGGTTCCGGATATCATTGTAAACAATGCAGGCATCAATCTCAGACATCCGCTGGAAGATTTCCCCGAGGAGGAGTGGGATGCGGTGATCGATACCAACCTCAAATCAGCCTACCTCGTGTCAAAAGCCTTTATCAAGGCCATGATCAAACGCGGTTCAGGTAAGATCATCAATATCGGCTCCCTGCAAAGTGAGCTTGGGCGGACCACCATTACTCCCTATGCTGCATCAAAAGGGGGGATTAAGATGCTTACGCGCGGGATGGCCACCGAATGGGCACAGCACAACATCCAGGTAAATGCCATAGGTCCCGGGTACTACAAAACACCGCTGACCCGTCCCTTGTATGAGGATCCGGAATTTGATGCCTGGCTGAAACAAAGGACACCTGCCCGCAGGTGGGGTGCGCCTGAGGAGCTGGTGGGTACCCTGTTGTTCCTTGGCTCTGCAGCTTCGGATTTTGTAACCGGACAGTTGATCTTCGTTGACGGCGGAATTACCGCTTCTGTCTGAAGAAACCGTTCGTGCCGGCCATAAGCTTTTCAGTTCCTTTTTATAAAAATGTTGACATTGGACTGCTGCCGTTGCAGCCCTTATTTTCTCTGAACATGTTGCCGTTGACCTCCTGTTGCGGGTTAATGGCTCGTATTGCCGTTATCGTGCTGCGGTAACTTTTTACTCCTGAGGCTGAGTTTTCCGTCCTCCGCGCCGATCTCCACGTGATCACCGGGTTCCACTTCTCCTTTCAGCATGGACATGGAAATCTGATCCACCAGCTTTTTCTGGATCAGCCTTTTCAGTGGACGTGCCCCGAATTGCATGTCAAATCCCTCTTTCTTGATCTGATCGATCGCTTCCCTTGTGAGATCAACCGTGATATCCTGTTTCTTTAATAATTTCCGCAGGATATTGAGTTGTATGTGAATGATTCCTTCCATATGTTCCATTCCCAGTGGACGGAACATCACCAGCTCATCGATCCGGTTCAGGAATTCAGGCCGCATGCTTTTCTTCAGCAATTCAAAGATGCGGTTGCGTGTCTCCTGGTATACCTCCTCCATATTTGATTCGTCAGCCCCGGCGAACTGCTCATGAATGATGTCGGATCCGAGATTGGAGGTCATGATGATGATCGTATTCTTAAAGTTGGCGATCCGTCCTTTGTTATCGGTCAGACGGCCATCTTCCAGCACCTGCAGCAGGATATTAAACGTATCCGGGTGTGCCTTCTCGATCTCATCGAGCAGGATCACCGAATAGGGTTTCCTGCGCACTGCTTCGGTCAGCTGTCCGCCCTCATCATATCCCACGTATCCCGGGGGTGCTCCCACCAGCCGGGAGACGG
>CAYOSB010000354.1:0-3629 GCA_964406495.1 uncultured Bacteroidaceae bacterium
TATACTCATAAACAGTATATTAACCAAACAATCCTGCTGCTTTTTTCTTCTATATTGTATTAGTTTTCAACATTTAAGAGAACTGCGAAACTTTAGAAAATGATTATTCCCACGCGAGTATCTTAAAATCAAGTAGGGTAGTGTTTAATATATGTGGAAATAATTATCGATTAATAGTTAAAATAAATTATCAGCGAGAATGGGTTTTTATAAGATTTATTGGCACCCATTCTGAGTATGACAAAATTGATGCGGAAAAAAAATAAAATTATGAATATTAAAGTAATAAAGACAGAAGAGGATTATAATCAGTCGCTTAAAAGACTCGAGGATATTTTTGATGCTCCGATTGACTCACCAGAAGGAGATGAGGCAGAGATATTAACTATTTTAATTGAAAAATATGAAGACGAGCATTACCCAATTGGGCCTCCTGATCCGATAGAAGCAATAAAATTTCGTATGGAACAAATGGGTATGAATAAGAGTGATTTGGCCGAAATTATTGGATATAAGAGTCGAGTCTCAGAAATATTAGGAAAGAAAAGAAAACTTACCCTTCAAATGATACGCAATCTTCATAAAAAACTGAAAATTCCATATGATAGTCTAATATCAGATTATTAAAGGCACATTTTGCTAACAAACGATATATGTAATACTCTTTGGCACAGTCTTTTGCAGAAATACCTTATGCCATTTGAAAAACTATTCGTAATTTCATGTACATAACCAGGCTTTATGATGGGCAAAAGCAGCGCCAACCCCTCCTATCGTCGGGGACGAGTACTCCACATATCGTCAAACGTTGGTCCCAATGCCGTGACCAAACCCGGCCAAATTCAGCATAACGTCCTGATAACATGTATCTATCTCATCCTATTATAAGCTGTAACTGATCTTATTTCTTTAAGTCAGGACTTTGAGAATCTGAATATCTCTGAATATTTGTTTAAGGTTGATCCTGCCGGATAAAGTTCTCTGGCAAATAGCATAATTAATAAAAATATATGCACAGGAACCAACAGGTGGTATAAGTAATTACTTTGTCACGCCTTTTGCACCGGAATTCATACTGACCCTATCAAAAAAAATCGTAATCTAAACTTCGAAAATAAGTCAGCGGTACGGCAAAAGTCGCGCCATCTGGCCTTTCTGTAAAACCCTCGTCCTGCCCGCAACCATTCGTCTAGGCGAGTTTGGCCAACCCAAGGGTTTTACAGGGCCAGCACAGCAACTACTCATACCGCTTAACGTTGTGGGTAATGGCGTGAGCTTCGAAATCAAGTTCAAATCTCATCGAAAACTTTGTATATTTGAGAATTAAACAATATTATGGTCGAAGCATCAAACATATTATCATATTTGAGTGAAAATAAAGGCCGGTTGCAAAAAGAATATCACTTAACAAAAATTGGCCTATTCGGATCAATCGCACGTGGAGACAATCATTCCAAAAGCGATATTGATATAATTGTAGAATTTGAACCTGAAACCAAGGATTTATATACGCTTAAAAGCAATTTAAGGAGAGAAATACAAACTCAGTTTAATACAAAGGTTGATGTTTGTAGGCTGAAATACATTAAGCCAATTTTTCAAAAGCAGATACAATCAGAAGTGAAATATGTCTAATATCTCGCAAAAAGATTTTGCCTGTTTACTCAATATAAAAGAGGCAATAGATAAGATCTACGACTATACTGCAGATCATAGTGACCCTGACTCATTTAATAATGATTCAAAATCCTTTGATGCAGTAATGATGAATTTTGTTGTAATCGGTGAAATGTCAGAAAAACTTTCTGATGAATTCAGGACAGAGACTAATAAGGAAATTGATTGGTTTAAAATACGAGGTTTCCGAAATATTATTGCTCATAATTATTTCGGGATTGATGCAGAAGAAGTCTGGCAAATAATAAAAAACAGTTTAACTGACCTAGAAAAAAAGATCAGTAAATTTATTGATAAATAAGCCACATACCCACAACATGCGATATATGTAATGCCCTTGTCACACCTTTTGCTAAGCAGCTTTGATGGATTCTGATAAACTATTCATGAATTCATTCTTCGAACAAAGTTATGCGATGGGCAAAAGGAGCGCCAGCCTTCCTATCGTCAGGCACGGGCACTCCACATATCGTCAAACGTTGTGTGGCATAAAAACGAACGACATGGAGATTAAAATATGAAACAAAAAAACAACTTTTTCTTAGATGTAGACAAAATAAGGACTATTGATACATTTCGTATTATTTATTTCGTGACATTTTTGATTTCTTTTGGTCTTACAGAAATTGGCAGGTATATATACCGCCCTTTTATTTATGAGAATACTCTAAATGATTATGGAATTGCTGACTCTATGGGTAATTCAGGGGGGATAGTCGTTCAAATATTTTTTGGTCTTGCAATATTTAATTCAACCAGGACAAAAGGGTTACGACTAATTAGTTTTTTATTCTAGGCTATATTCTTTATGAAATAGCGCAACTATTTCTTCCAAAAGGAGTTTTTGATTGGAAAGATATTTATGGGACAATTATTGGCGGATTAATTGGAGTACTTTTATTTTTATTATTACATAAAGTCATTAAAGGAAATAAAATTATTTATAGATTTTAAAAAAGAAATTACGCCACAAAACATTTTGTATAAGTAATGGCAGGCGATGTTGTAAACATCAAGGTTCGTAGCGCGCTCAAACTGTGTAGCGGTTTGACAGGAAAGCACCACGAAATCTGCCACTACTCATACAATTTACCGTTAGAGAGGATTGCCCCCCCCTTTCGATCAAGACAAATTGATTTGAATATTTCAATAAAGTACTTATTTTTGTACCTATATAAATACGTAAATCATGTTAGCAGCAAATTATTCAGAGTTTAGAAGTGACCTTAAAAAGTTTCTCGATAGTGTTGAGAAGGATAATGAAACACTCATTATTAAAAGGAGTAAGGGTAAAGGAGCGGTCATGATCTCCCTGGATGAATATAATTCCATAATGGAAACAATGCATCTCTTATCATCAAAAGCAAATGCTGACCGACTGTATGAGGCAATGAAGCAACTTAATGAGGGTAAAGGATTTCAGAAGGAATTAATTGAGGAATAATGAAAATTATTTTCTCAAAAAATGCCTGGGATGATTACACCTTCTGGTTAAATGAGGACAGAAAAGTTCTTAAGAAGATTAATGAATTATTAAAAGATATTCAAAGAACATCTTTTGAAGGTAAAGGCAAACCTGAACCACTCAAATATGACCTAAAAGGTTATTGGTCAAGGAGAATAACCCTTGAGCATCGTTTGGTCTACAAATTTGAAAAGAACAGTATCTATTTAATTTCTTGCAGATATCATTATGATAAATAATAACGCTCTCTAACAGGCAGTATATGTAATTGCTTTGTCACGACTTTTGCAACGGTATCATTCAGACCCTTTCAAAATATTTCGTAATTTAAACTTCGAAAACTAGTCAGCGGTATGGCAAAAGTCGCGCCAGCTTATCCGGCTTTTAACACCAGCTATTAACGTTACCACCAAACAGGAAAAAGTGATCCCTCTTCTTTGAGTTATTTATTATTTCAGTAACACAGCGCACTGGTTTTTTCTTTATT
>CAYOSB010000355.1:0-3611 GCA_964406495.1 uncultured Bacteroidaceae bacterium
GTGTTGCTTGCGATCATCACCCTCTCTATTATTGCGTACAACAAACAGAAAGTATTAACAAGTGATTATCTCCCTGAATCATGAATCAATTGACCCTGGCCACTCCCGCATTATTGTTCTCAGCGATTTCGTTAATTATGCTTGCGTATACCAACCGTTTTCTTGCATATGCATCCCTGGTACGCAGTCTTCATGCCAGGTACATGGAGGAAAAAGACAAGGTTCTGCTATGGCAGATCAGGAACCTCCGGCGGAGGCTGAACCTGACCCGCGGTATGCAGGTATTAGGTATTTCAAGCCTGCTTTTGTGTGTGGCAACCATGTTTCTCATCTATATCAATGCTACAACCTTTGCTGAGATCATTTTTGGGATTGCCCTGGTGCTGCTGATCTGCTCCCTGGCGCTGTTGATCTGGGAGATCCAGATCTCCACACGTGCACTGGACCTTCATCTGGGGGATATGGAGGAGTAAAACGATATCAGAAAGGGATCTCGTTAAGTTTGCTGCGGTCCTGCTTTCCGAAATCAATGACGCAATTATACCGGTACTTTTTATGTTCCCTGATGGCCACCCCAACGGAGTTGAATTCGGGTTTGAGTATGTTTTCCCGGTGTCCCACATTCCTTACCCCTTCATCGATCAGCAACGAAATGACAATATCGATCGCACTGGCATGCCCATAGGAGCAGTTTTCTCCCACGTTGGTATAGGGAGCACCCATGAAAGGTTCGAAGCGTTCTTCAAAATTCCTGTGTCCGACATGCCCTGTGCGGCCGGATTTAGTTGCATGTCCCTGTGCAATGCTGGTCAGGTCATCTTCAGGGATCAGCACCGGTAATCCTTCCACCTTCCGAAGGTCACGGTAAAGGGATCGCAAGTAGGAAGTATTGTCAACATCATTGGTTTCGACGTAGGCATCCAGGACCGTTTCTGCAAATAAGTTACCATCGAGCCTTGCCAGGTTCATGAAGAAGACTACTTTTTTCTCCTCATCACCGTAGTATTTATATTCAGCAGCTGTATTTGCTTTTTCAAGTATTTCAGGATCCCACTGGTCCCAGATCTCCTCCTGACCTGTTGCGAAGGTGCTCCATAAAAGTAATATGATCGTTCCTGTTATTCTCATTTTTTATGTGATATTACCGGGCTTTCAGGTAAAGACATTGTACTTAGAAGTATTATTGCAAGACCAATATAATTTCTATTTGTAATGTATTTACAATAGCATCTTCAGCGTCTTCTTTCAACATAAAGGCCCGGGCTGTCAATATTAAACATCCCGGAACTTAACGGGGTTCAATTTTGATAACGAAAATTTTCTTTGTTTGGTCTACCTGGCAGGGATTCTGTGTGGATGGCGGATCATATAGATATCGTAATCGGTGAATGCGCCAAATCCCAGCTTTTCATACAGGTGTTTGGCAGGGAGATTATTTTTGTGCACTTCGAGTTTTACCTGGCAACCTTTCTCTTTAATATATTTCAGCGATTCAATCGCGAGTTTTGTCCCCCAGCCTTTCCCCTGATGTGCTTTACTGATGCCAAAATGGTGCAGGTAGATTCTCCTTCCATCAAAGGTGAGCCAGGATGAACCAATGAGGGTGCCTGTATTTTCATCTTCCAGCAAGATCAGTTTCCCTCCATGTTCCAGGGTTTGCACAATTACATCCTGGGTATCGCCCCGCTCTTTTCCTCCCATGCCCAGCTCTTCCCAGAGCGCGGAAAGCTGTTCAAAATCACCGCTCTGATAATTCCTGAAGACCATAGAATCAGACTTTTACAACATACACCTGGCCCGTTTCGTATCTGAGAATTTTTACTTTGTCACCCTTGTTAATGTATCCGAATTCTGCCTTTGCATCAACTATTTCTCCTTCCACCAATACTCTTCCGGAGGGCCTCAATACCGTGTACGCTTCGCCTGTTTTACCAACCAGTGTTTTCTGCGTTGCATCCACACCCAGATAGCCTTCATCGGTTTTCTGATCAGCACCCAGTACCAGTGCGGCAAAGGAGGTAGTGCTGAGCACTTTGCTTGCGGCCCAGATGGATGCGATAAGGCCTAACAGTGCCGAAAGTACCACCACGCCAAAGGCCCGCATAAGGATATTTATTCCTTCTCCTGTAAATTCAAAATCTTTCAAGATTTCATTGTCTACCATGCTGAGTGTAAGTCCGGTAACCATTGCGATCACACCGGCAATTCCCGCTACTCCAAACCCGGGAATGGCGAATATTTCCACCAGCATTAATATGATCCCCACTGCAAAGATGAGGAACTCCCAGTATTCAGCAAGCCCTTCCAGGTAGAGTGGCGCAAAATAGAGCATGGCTGCAATCAGTGCTGCAACCAGTGGGAAACCGATCCCCGGAGATTGCAGTTCAAAGTAGATGCCGCCGATGATGATCATGATAAGGATCCCCGAGACAAAAGGACTAATAAGCAACCCGATGATTTTATCCATCGTGGTAGGTTCATATCTTTTGAGTGTATATTCTTCGATGCCAATGCTTTCAAGGATCTCCGGGATACTGTTATATATCCCTTCGCAGAAGCCGTTCTCCATTGCTTCCGAGGCTGTAAATGTGAGTACCTGGCCGGTATCGCTTACATTTTCAACGTACAATTTGGGATCCACCATTGCCTCGGCGATGTCAGGATTTCTTTTCCAGACCAGTGTAGTGTCGCCGTTTACTATGACCGTATCCTTTCCCTGTGCTTCGGCAGTGGCACGCATCGTTGCTCGCATGTATGATTGGAACTTGTCGGGTACCTGCTCGCCCGACTGATTCACAACGGTTGCAGCACCGATCTTGGCACTGGGCTTCATGTATATGCTATCACAGGCTATGGAGATCAGTGCGCCTGCAGATGCAGCATTGTCATTGATGAACACATAGACAGGAATCCTGGAATTGAGAAGAAAGGTACGGATGGAGTCTGCTGCACTTACTTCTCCACCGTATGTATTCATGTCGATGATCACCAGGTCGGCGCCAAGGGAGTCGGCCTCACTGAATGCCATCTGGGTGGTTCGCCAGACAGGTGCAGCGATCATCTCCTTGATGTCAAAAACATATACCAATGGTTGTTCCTTTTCCTTGATGGTTGCAGTTGAGTCGGAATCCTGAGACTCCGTATCCTGTGCAGGATCCTGTATTCCCGGATCCTGTTCCACCGGGAGTGGCATTCCTGGATTTTGTGTTACCGAATCCTGCAGATCCTGCTGCCCTGAATTATCCTGCCGGGCCTGCATGCCGGCGGTAATAAACAGGAGCAAAAGTGTGTAAATGATCCTACTCATATCTATTGTTCTTCAGGAATAAAAGTACAACAAATAATTGAGTTTTAAACTTGATAGTTTCTATGTTTAACGCGACCTGTATTTGTATCAAGCTGAAAACATGCCAGGAAATCCTGGTGCGATTTTCAGTGAGAACAAACCTGCTGATAGGCCGGATATTCTTATTTTTTCCTTTAAATTTGTGGTTTAACACGAAATTATGAGTTTACATACGTTGATGGCCATATCTCCGGTGGATGGGAGATACAGGTCGAAGGTCGAGGTCCTCGAATCATTTTTTTCCGAATACGCACTGATCAAATAC
>CAYOSB010000356.1:0-3579 GCA_964406495.1 uncultured Bacteroidaceae bacterium
CCTCCCGGTCAACAGGATCCTCAAATCATTCATCAAGGACCAAAAAGGCATTGCCCTGGTTCTGGATGAATTTGGCGGGACTTCAGGTCTGATCACTACTGAGGATGTGATCGAAGAGATTTTCGGGGAGATCGAAGATGAGCATGACACCGTTGAGCTGGTGAAACAGCAAATCAACGAAAATACCTACAGGCTCTCCGGCCGGCATGAGATCAATTACCTCAACAATACCTTCCAGCTGCAACTACCGGAATCGGAAGAATACGATACCCTGGCAGGCTTCATTATTTACCACCTGAAGAACATTCCTGCCCTGAATGAAACGATTCGGATTGACAACTTCATCATGAAGGTGATACAGGTGAGCGCCACCCGTGTTGAACTGGTGGAATTGACAGTGGAATAGGTTTACCGGGAGACCGGCATAGTTGCCTCTTTTATACTTAAATAGACTTCGCTTTTATCCGCAACTTCTTTTTTTGTTTCAACCTATTATTACTATATTCGTACGCTCAAAAAAATAGAACAATACTGTAACTGAAATTTATATTCAATGGCAACGCTTGAAAAGATAAGAAGAAGGGCTGGAATACTTGTAATGACTGTAATCGGACTTGCAATGCTCGGGTTCATCCTGGGTGATTTTAATATCAGGCCCAGCACCAAGGTAGCTGAGATCAATGGTACATCTTACGGAATAGAAGATTATCGTGCGGAACAACAGACCCTGATGAACTTCTACAAGATGAATTATGGGCAGAATCTCGATGCACAGCTTGAACAGCAGATCGAAGACGAAACCTGGAGACGCATGGTACGGAGTTCCGTCATGGACGAATCATATGACAGACTGGGCATTAAGGTCAGCAATGACGAATTAAAAGCCATGGTAGCAGGTGATCAGGCGGCCGGAATGGGTACTCCCGGGGCTGCGGCTTTCAGTGAACCACACCCCATCGTCCGCCAGATGTTTTCCAACCCGGAAACAGGTGAATTCAACAGGTTCATCATGATGAACTACTTCAACTCGTTGGACCAGGAACAGTTTGCACAGGAGCGGGAGCGCTGGATTTTCATTGAGAACGAAATCGTTGAAGAGCGCAGGAACCAGAAATATATCACCCTCATCAGCAAAGGCCTGAGACCATCTCAGCTGGAAGTGCGTGACCATCACATAGCCACTGGCAAACGCGTGGATTTCAGTTATGTAGCGAAAAATTTCACCAGCATCCCGGACGAAGATATTTCAATCTCCGAAGCGGACCTGAAAAATTATTACAGGGAAAATATCGAAGCGTATGCTACCGATGAATCCCGGACCATCGAATATGTGGTATTCGAAGTTGTCCCCAGTGAAACAGATGATGCAAACGCAAAATTATGGACCATCCAGACGAAAAATGAATTTGGCAGGATCGAGAACAATAACCTCGTATCTTATGTAAACGGGATCTCAGATCAACCTTTCGACCCGGTCTATTACAGTGAAACCGAATTGGATCCGATACTCAGGGATTCATTGCTGCCAATGCCTGTTGGTGAGGTTTTCGGACCTTACTACCAGGAGGAGGCATACAAGCTTTCCCGGGTGAAAGAGGAACAAATGCGTCCCGATTCTGTGAGGGCAAGACACATCCTTATCGGCTATTCGGCGATCGGAGATATACAGCGCGCCGAAGAGATCGCTGACAGCCTCATGACTGTCATTGAGAATGGCGGTGATTTCAATGCGCTTGCCATGGAATATTCGTCCGATGAATCCAACAGGGCCATCGGTGGTGACCTGGGCTGGTTCGAAGAAGGGGTAATGGAGACTCCCTTCAATAACGCATGCTTTTCCAATAATACGGGTGACCTTGTAAAAGCAGAAACGCGTTTTGGTGTGCACATCATCAGGATCGAGAACCAGAGCCAACCGGTACAAAAATACCAGGTGGCAACAATCGTTCACAGCGTTATTCCAAGCAACCAGACCGACCAGGAGTATTACAACAGGGCTGTGAAGTTCCGCGGCAAAGCAACTAACGTAGAAAAGTTCGAGGAACAGGCAAAAGAATATGGACTGGATCCCAGGATCGTTCCTGACATTTCCAAAGATCAGCGCACGATTCCCGGACTGGGGAACCCTGTCCAGATCATCGGGTGGACCTACAATGCCGAGGAGGGTGATGTAAGCACGATATTTGAAGTGGAAGATCAGTACATCGTTGCTGCACTTACGGAGGTAAAGGAAGACGGGTATTCCGATTTCGAGGATGTCCGCGCGGAAGTGGAACTTGCGGTCAAGAAACAGAAAAAAGGAGAAGTCATCGTTGCAGCCATGCAGGAAGACCTGGAAAGTACAAGCGACCTGGCCGGATTTGCCAGTGCCCAGGGACTAGAGATCAACGAGGCCAGCCAGGTGCAGTTTGCCAACACCTTCGTTTCGGGGATCGGGATGGAACCCTTTATCGTGGGTGCTGCCATGAACTTGCCCCTCGAAACGCTTGCCGGTCCTTACATCGGTGAGAACAGCGTATTCGTGATTAGTGTAACCAACAGGGAATCACCCGATCCTGATGCAAACCTGGAACCCGTGGAGAACAGGCTCGACTTCTCACTGCAGTCAAGAACGACCTACGAGGCTTACAACGCCATGCTTGAAGAAGCCAATATTGAAGACAACAGGCTGAAGGTCTTCTACGGAAGATAATTTGAGAATATTTTTTAGAGTCTGTCAATAGATTCGGCGTGGCTGGATCATAAAGTTTGAGAGCAAGGCGCGCATAGTTTTTAACCCGCAGTATACTAACGTATTCGAGGAGTTTAAAATATTGCAGCAACGCAGCTATCGGACTTTATGGACAGGCACTTTTCAGTCTACATTGTCATGAAGATAGGAATTGTCCTGGCGAAGCTTTGGCTTCTCCTCCTCATCTTCTGTGAGTCGGTATCTTGATACATCTTCATTCTCAGAGTGTTTTTCAGGATTGTCCAGTTTTAGTTTTTTCCTGACATAGGCAGGGATATTCTCCATCTCTTCGATCTCGTTGTCTTTCGACCGGGCAGTATATCCTTCTTCCTTCAATCGTTCATGTGTCTCCCTGAGATTCCGGACACGTTCGGCAAGTTTACGCTCTTTTTCGCCATGATCCGGCTTATCCACCTCCTTGTCCATGAGTATATATTCTTCAGATCTGCCTTCCTTTTCCGGCTCATCAAAATCAAAACGTTGCTGCATTGGATTCTTCGGGATACTGGCCGCATTTGAGCGATCCTTTTCATCACGAAGAGGCACAAAATCAATGGGCTTTTTATCAATGTAAACGTCCAGGATATTGTTCATCTTGAAACCCGTGGCAATCACGGTCACCCCGATCTTTTCCTCCAGGTTTGAATCATGTCCCATTCCCCAGATCAGGGAGGTATCCTTGGAAGATGAAGCGATTACATAATCGGTGATCTCGGAGATCTCATCCATGGTGATCTCCTTCTGCCCGGAAGTAATATTCAACAAGATACTTTTGGCTCCGGTAATTTCATTATTGTTCAGCAATGGAGAAGTCAGTGCCGCTTCTATGGCTTTGATGGCCCGGTCTT
>CAYOSB010000357.1:0-3579 GCA_964406495.1 uncultured Bacteroidaceae bacterium
ACATCTTTTCTGAGAATTTTTGCCTGGCAAATACTTTACTTGATATTATTCCATTTGCCAGTTCCCTGGTAAACTCCTCAATACTGGTTGTGCCCCAAATGTCTGAGTATATACAAACAAGTTCCTTTCGTAATTTATGAAAAACATGATGAATTAATGCAGACTTGCCAAGACGCCTATGTCCAAAAAGTGTGATATCCTGGTTGTTTCTTATGGCTGATATTAAGATATTACTTTCCTGTATCCTGTTGCAGAAATACTGTGGACTTTTATAACCTTTAATTAGAAATGGATTCATTGTATCTCTTTTAATCAAAGGTAGTTTATTTCATTGAATTTCGCAAACTGCGAAACGCAAACTGCGAAGCGCATGTTGCGAAGCGTAAATTGCGAAATATCTGATTTCAGCACTTTTCCTGGAGATAAGGTAAAGCGCCATTTTTGGTAAATGTTGGTAAACATTTGAAACGAACTGAAATCATTATCAAAGGCGAGTAACTAACTGATTGTTCTACATGGTCTCCAATTCAGCTTTCGCCCACAAATTACTGCGTGATAACTCAACGGTTCTTTGGAGGTCTTCTTTGGCTTTTCTGTGTTTCTCAATTCCTTTGTATCCCAGGCCCCTGATTAAATATAACAGCGATTTTCTGACATTCTCTGCTTCGCCGGCTCCAAAAATGACACCTGCTTTCTCTCAACCGTAAGCATCCGGGCAACTACAGGATAATTATCTTTTTCACTATAATTCCATCTGGTGTATGTACCTGGATCATATACATTCCTGACGGAATCCCGCACAGTTGAAAGGCTTGTTTTTTTTCTCCTGTCCAGTTGCTGTGCATGATTACTTTTCCGGTAAAATCGATCATTCTGACCGATGTCACTGCAATATCCGGAGCAGAAACAGTAACAATACTCTTTGCCGGATTGGGATATATCAATACCGTTGCATCTTCCGATCGGTCATTGGTGCCTACTTCCAATAAATAGGCGGTTACCCTGTCGGTACTGTACAGACGTCCGTCACTTACGGAGAGCAGGAATACAAATTCAGCTGTGCCGTTTACCTCGACTGCAGTAAAAGAGGGATTCCAAATGAAAGGATTATCCAGGACGATTCCGTCCGGTGGGAACCATTCATAATCCAATGCGTCGTTATCCGGATCATAGGAGTCCGAAGCATCCAGCCACACCTGCTCGCCGGGAATCATACTGAAATCTTCACCTGCATCGGCCACAGGAGGTGCATTCACGTCCAGAATGGTCCAATTGGTTTCTGCAGCATATGTGCCCTTCATCCCGCTGACATATTTCTCTATTTTTGTCAGGTCAACCCCCAGTTTGTATTCTCCCGGTAGAGTGTTCAATTGGTCAAATCCGGAAAGCGTGAACAGGGTATCTGAAACCTGCTGAACCAGTATGCCTGGCAGGTCGATAACCTCTCCTTTTAACCGGAGGGACAGGCAATTTTTACTGACTGTGGAGGCAAGTACCTTTTCTGAGAAAGACAGTGCTATCTCGTCAGGATGATTGATCACTGGTTCCTGCGGGATGTCATGGAAGAATGCCCGGAAGGCCGATTCATCCACAACAATGGACTGCTGCGTGAACCCCGCATTATTCCGGTCATCGATGCAATAAACCTCAAGCAGGATATTACCTGCGGAGGGAAGTGTTACAGGAAGGGAAAGTTCACCCTGCATGACGCTGCTTTTCTCTGCAAGCAGCGTAAGGGTACCGAAATCATTTTTATAAACTTCGACCCTTACATCCTGGTCCACTACATCCATCACGACATCCAGGATGCGGGTGGAGGTAATGCCATCCGAATCGGAATAACCGAGGTCGGGACGTATCCGCAAATTTTTCACCTCGGCCGGAGGGGTCCGGTCAACGCTCCACCGGAATTGTTCAATCCCTTTCCCGGCAAGCCCCGCCTTGTCGTATATCGTGTTCATGTCTGCCTTCAGGGTGTATTCTCCCTCATAATATGTGAGGAGCCTGAACTGCGAAAGTTCACGAAGGTTCGTGCTTAAAGAATCAATATGCAACTGCGAAAGCGGCAGGCGTGAACCATCCTTCCAAAGTTCAAGAGAAGCCAGGCTGAATCCGGCGATTCCTTCGCTGAAGAGGAGCTTCATCCCGGTCACATGCTGGTCATCTAATCCACCTTCCTTGACTTCGTTAAATGAAAGCAGGGTCGGTGGTGTGGTGTCAATGTTCCACCCGACCTCCTGCTGTATAAGCCCCTGCTCGCCGTTAATGGTGGCTATGTTGGGGAGATCCACGGTGAGCTTGTATGCGCCGTCGGAGTTCATCATGGACCCCAATCCTGAGATTTTGAACAGTTTTGCTTCTGTATCCATCAACGTAATGGTAACCGCGTCATTCAGCGGGATACCATTCCGTGATAGAATAAAGCACGAAGGCAGGAGTGTATTCACGTCGATGGGCAAATTGAACCGTGCCAGCAGGTAATCAAAAGACGGGCCTGCTTCACCCTCTGGCAACCCGATGAATTCTTCTACCATTGGTACATTCATAAACTGTGTCCATGAAGCCTGTTTCCCGACTTCTCCATTCGTTCCGTCCATATCCCGGATCCCGGCAGCCTGCACGGTCAGTACGTAGAATCCATTTCCCGTGGTCAGCGTCGATAGATCCAGCTGGTAGTTGACAGCGTCAAGCTTTGTAATCACAACAGTGGAGTCCATGATGTTCTCTCCTCCCTGTAAACGGAGCATCATATCGTGGTAAGTAAAAGTTGCCGGATCGATCTCTTTGTTAAACTGAATATTAATAGTTGTAACCGGCTGACTTACAAAGTTCTCAGGTATACCTTCGATGCTTACTACTGCTGGTGGCCTGGGAGCTTTCAGTTTCCATACAAGGGTGTATTCCTGTTCACCGATATCTTCAAACAGATCTACAAAATGGAACATATTTTCGTAAACTGGTTCCTCTCCATCCGGAAGGGTGACATGGGTTTGCCAGGCGTTATCAAGTGGGATCATACGTTGATCTGCAATTCTTTTCACACTCACCAATTCAAATCTCCCGTCTCCAGGATCAGGGAGTTTGATATAATTCCAACCCAGCCTGGAAGTAACAACTTTCATTGTATTTGTATACTCCGGCGCCCTGATTGATCCTTCAAACAGGCCCGCATCTGCACCATGGACATCCAGCAGTAACTGCCCCTGCGAAAGGTAAATCACATCCGGCTGTTCTTCGGAATCCTGGTAGGCATTGACAAGAAAATCATTGACGCCGTCATCGGTGGGTCCGTAGACCCGGATGCTCCGTATCAGTTCGTGAAGCGCTGCACCGCTTACCAGGCTTAGATCGGGATTGCCCCGGCTATCGAGGTGGGTGACGTTCGCCTCATAGCTTACAAAATGTCCGAGCAGATCTGCGGTAAACCACCACTGTCCGACAGAAGTTGTTTTTGGCGCAATATTTCCGAAGTCAATATTGGTTAATCCCAGCTGTCGGGGTTGCCCGTTCAGGTTGGAACCGATCAGTTCGAAATGAATGGCCAGCCCCTTATCATTATCGATAATTTCCGGCTGTGCA
>CAYOSB010000358.1:0-3546 GCA_964406495.1 uncultured Bacteroidaceae bacterium
ACTGGTGTTCAGCATATTGATTTTCTCAATATCATTTTCACAACCCGCAAACAACAGGCTGATCAGCAGCAGTATGGTTAGATGTCCGGTTAATGTTTGCACAAGATTGTCTTTTGTCCTTGTTCCGATGAATCTTTAGCTCGCCGAAGCCAAATATCCATGCCCAATGATGAGGGTATTATTTAATAAAAAACTGCCTCCAAAGTTACGGAACCATTTCTGATTTTGAAACGATTCCAACCCTAAAGGCAGCCTTTTTCGGTTGCTTTACTCCAAATGATTACCTGGGCCGTACCGTGGTGTATTCATTGATACACCCTTTTACCAGGTAGGAATCTCCTGCCTCGAGGGTACGGAAGAATATGGTTTCACCGTCAGGGTATTGCGAAGAATAATCACCAATTCTTTTATTTGCATCACTGGCCAAGGATGCATCCACGTTTTTTGCCTGGATGTACTTATCGGTGGCTGCCCAGAACGCAGTACGCTGTTCAAATTCATCACCCAGGTTGGTCCTGCTTTCAATATACAGGTCACCGAGCAGGATGTATGCTTCACCCATGTTGGGATCATTTTTGACTGCCTCCCTGGCATATTCGATCGCCTGGCATGTATTTCCCTGCACCCTTGTCACCTGGGCGAGTTCATAGTAATAGGTCGCCTTGGTCTCATTATCAACATCTCCGGCCACAGCTTCCAGGTAATATTGGGTGGCTTTATCGTATGTTTCTTTTGCTACGAGAAGCCTGGCCAGTTTATATGCCGATTCATGTGTTGGATTGATCTGGTATAGTTGTTCTGAAGCCTTCACATACATATCCGACCTGTCGCAGGCAGCAGTGTAATAGAAGTCGATCATTTGATTCAGGAACTCCTCGTCATCCTTATTTGCCTCGAATTTCGGTTCGTAATAACGGTTCAGCGCATCACAATCCATGATGTTGGCATCAAGCATGAATTCATCCACATTCTCCTTGGCCCTGATAAAACGCCTGTTATTTGAATTCTTTTCAAGCTGCTTGTCAATGATCTCACTGGCCAGGAAATAGTCCTCAACGCTCTGGTCCACGGTAACGACACCGGCTTTGTTCAGCGATACACTGGCATTCACAAAAAGAATGATCACTGCATCACGTGCTTCATCCGGATCCAGTCTGATACTTTTTCCCAGGAAGTTGTAAGCCTGTTCAATGGATTCAAGATCGTCTTTTCTGTATCTGAGCAGGTCAATCGCCTTGCGTCCGAGTACGTTGGCCTCGTCGTTGAAATATTCGATACGCTGATCATAGATCAACATGATGGTATCAACAAACGCTTCAACCACATCAGGATTTTTCTCCCCTGAAATAAATTTTTTATACATCCTGACCCCGTCAACATACATCTTTTCACTGGACGCAGGACATTCGTTGAACGCCTTTCTCCAGGACTTGATGGCGTCATTATAATTGTTATGCTTAAAAAATTCTCGGTAAAGGGAGAGATTCATCAGGCAGTTGATACTGTCCTGACCCTGTCCGTACTTTGAGCCGTCATCCACACCCTTTTGCGCCATCGTTGGCATCAGCATTAAAAATGATAGTGCGACTACAAAAAGTGACTTAAATGCTACAGTTTTCATCATTCAACTTTTTCCAGGTATATTATTCAAATTTTCGCTTGTAGAACCATAGATCGTGCAAAGTTACACTAAATGTGACAATACCATAATTTTCCTTAATTAAATTATTATCCAGGGTACCTCTTGTACCATAGGTGAATGCGATATTTACCGACGACCTGGTTCTACCCAGTGGTAGACCTACTCCAAAAGTTATGCCATAATCTTTAAGCTGGTAATCTCCGATTTTGACATATGAATCCTTTATATACCCTCCGAGCCTGTAACTCATAAGGTTATGGTATCCCCTGAATGCTTCAAAGTCGGGTGTGTATTCTATCCCTGCATGCATCGATTTGGCGCTTGCCAGGTCAAATCCCTCTTCATACAACGCAGAATTATCGACACCTGCCCAGTCCTGCATATAGTAATCTCCTGTGACCGTGAGTTTTCCGGGAATTCCCATGGCGATCCCGAGACCGATCCTGGCGGGAATGATAATGGATTCTTCCGACTGATCATCGCGGATGGGAAATTCAGGATAAATAACGGTTGAGTCGTTGATGGCTCCGGGTGTTCCATCGAAATAATTTGTAACTGAGGAGTTAAATGCTGAACTCAGTGAAGCTTCCAAATCATAAGTTCCTGCAAGGGTGAAGTAGAATTTGTCACCGAATACTTCCTTGTACTGCAACCCGAATCCAAAGTAGATGTTACTGATGGTTATTTCATTGAGGGAACGTGTTTCGGCGAATCCCCTGTTCTTCGGGAATGTAATGGAGCGTTCCCTGGTGATATCTCCAAGCAGGTAATTCATGTTCACCCCGATAGAGATCCTGTTGAAGGCTTCCGCAGAAATCCCTGCAAAATACTTTACAATGCCGCCACTGCCTTCGAAAAAGTAGTCGATGGCATCACCGGTACCAAGTTCGTTGTATTCCTGTTTGATATTGTACCCTACATTACTGAACGGAATAATCCCGGTTGCCATGGCAAAGTATTTTCCGATGGGGACGGAGAGTGCGATATGATGGAACTTGCCATTATACCAATGGTTATTCAGCTGGTTGGTGCGATATTGGTTCCATGAGGCATCCATACCGAAATCCAGCAATACGGACATGCTGTCGCGAGCAGCATAGGCAGCCGGATTGAGGTAGTTGAGTTTGTTGGCGTCCTGGATAGCGAGGCCGGTGCCTCCCATGGCCTGGTTTTGGCCGAAGCCGCCATGCGCAATGTCTCCTAGTCCAAACCGTGTATAGGGAGAGTAGGTGTTTACCTGCGAATAAGCTTGTATGGCAAGGAAGGAAAGAAGCACTGCCAAAAAGCTAATCCCTTTGTTTTTTCTCTGCATTGTAGTCTAAAATTCTGTTTAATCCTATAAGGTTCAGATGCGCGACCACAAAGATGCCATTTTTTAACCTTTTATCAAAAGAATTTGCATCCCCCCCTGTTAAAACTACTTTCAGGTTTTTGTACTTACGGGAGATGGCTGAAATATAGCCTTCTATCTCGTAGGTCAGGCCATTGACCACCCCGGAAATGATTGCCTCATTGGTAGTTGTACCCAGCTGGTTCACGGCTGCTTCCTCTGCCGACAAATGTGGCAGCCTGTTCGTAAATTTATGAAGCGCCCTGAACCGCATGTTCAATCCCGGGGAAATGTTCCCGCCAAGGTATTCGCCCTGTGCTGTTACAACATCAAAAGTTATCGCGGTCCCCGCATCTATTACCAGAACGTTCTTCCCGGGCAGTATAGTGTGTGCTCCGGTAACAGCCGAGATCCTGTCATATCCGAGGGTCTCCGGTGTTTTATAGTGATTGGTCAGTGGCAGGGGCGTGCTGGCTGTCAGTTCAAGGAAGGTGTCAAACGATGCATCCAGGTAATCGATGAGTTCGCGGGAATGATTCACAACGCTTGAGATGATTGCTCCTTCGAGGGCATC
>CAYOSB010000359.1:0-3539 GCA_964406495.1 uncultured Bacteroidaceae bacterium
AAAAAGTTCCTGTTCCTCAACCCACCTCATAAAGGTTTTCAAGTTCGTGAATCGTTTATGTGTGGTGTTGCTATTGTGTGATGTCCCTAAATAATTTTTGAACCTATTAAAAAAGTCTTTGTTGTTAATGAGTTCAAAGGTCAGTTTTTTGTTCAGGTCTTCGTATTTTAGTAATGCGACTCCCAATGATTTGTAATCCTTAATGCTGTCACTGTTTTCAAATTGTGTTTTTTTATGTTCCAGAAAGCAGTCATAGTGTTGGAGCAATGTTGTTTTCAATTCCTTCTGGGTCAATTCAGGTTGTAGGTCTTCGTCTTCTAAAAATTCACCTGTTTCAATGTAGTGCAGACATTCCTTTTGGTTAACTCTCGCCCTGTAGTAATTCTGTTTTTTCAAATAAATATACTCATCAACAGTCTTTTTTAGGTTTAGGATTTGCTGATTTAGTAATTTGTGGCTTGGCATTTTCACATTGTAAAACAGGTCTTTTTTATGCATTCCCTCAATGTATTGTTTCCCTGTGTTTATTCGCAAGGGGTCGCCCCTGTACTTATAATAGACATAAATATAATTGTATTGCCCTGACTTATAGTTTTTTAAGGTGCTTAGTGTTATCATTGCTTAGGTTTTTTTATGGGTTCGATACAAATATAGTAAATTTTGAACCGTATTTTGAACCGTTGCTGATTTTTTGAACCGTTTTTTGAACCCTGAAGACCCGTGTAAAAAACTGTAGTTCAACGCCAAAAGGTTTTAATTAAAACGAGTTGGTAAAATGGTTTTAATTAAAGTCGTTAAGTGCTGTATTTCAGTTCATTATAAAATAGTTATGGAATCCAGTATGTCCCACACAGACCCGTCGGGAAGATCCGGGCGGGTTTTTTTTGATGTCGGAGGATGTATTTACTGCAGAGCGCAGTCATGCAAGCAGAAATACAGTTAGTTCAGAATCTCAATCACCAGCGATCAAGCGGTCATATGCTTCCATAATGCTTCTGATCACCTTGCTGTCGACCGGGAATTGAAGATCATCCAGCCGGTTTACCGGCAGCACTTTCGGTGAGGTGCCGGAAATAAAACAGTTTTCCATGCGGGCAGCTGCCTCCAGGGTGATGGCCTCTTCGATCACCTCAAACTGGTGCTCCCTGCAGATTTGCAGGACATGCCTCCGGGTGATACCGGGAAGGATCATATGCGAGGGAGCGGTATAGATCCGCGACCTTGCATCGATGAAGAACAGGTTGGAGCGGCTTCCTTCGGTCAGGGCGCCCTGCGCGTTCAGCAGGATCGCTTCATAGATCTGCTCCTGCCTGATGAACTGGTTCACATTGTGCCTGAAATCCTCATTCCACCGCTTGATCGTGGGATCAGGCCGCTCAAATGCATAGGTTTTTGTACTGACACCTTCCAGGTAATCCTGGTTGGAAGGGTAGAAATGAGGAACAAAGAAACAGGCAATATGGATTTTTTCAATCCTTTTGAAGAGCACCAGTTTGATATTTCCATCACGGATGGGGGAATGTTGCAGCAATAGTTGCAGGTGATCAAAAAGCATTTCACGATCCGGGCATGATGCCGCAGCCTGGCTGCAGGAGGACCTGAGTCGTTCCAGGTGGTCTTCGGCAAAGAGCAGTTTTCCGCCGATGAGCCGTATCACTTCATAATACATACCTGCAGCTGCATCAGGTACATAATCTGAAATCGCTGCAGGTATTCCGTCGAGAATGAGGGTGTTCCCCCTTATTTTTTCCATACTTTAGTCGGCCTTGAGCGAGCGGGCCGGATCCATCCTGGACGCCTTGATGGATTGCCAGCTCACAGTAACAATTGCAATGAGCACTGATGCCAGCAAAGATACGCCAAACGCCCAGAAAGGGAAATCTTTTCTGAATTCAAAATTTTGCAGCCACCGGTTCATGACCAGCCAGGAAAGCGGCCAGGCCACGATGTTGGAGATGACGACCCATTTGGAGAATTGTGTCAGGAAAAGTACAAGGATCTGGTTTTGTGTGGCGCCCATGACACGCCGGATACCCGTTTCCCTGGTGCGTTTTGCGGTCATGAAGGAAGAAAGTCCCAACAGTCCGATGGCAGAGATAAAGAGCACCAGGACCGTGAATGCGATGAACAGGCTGAAAATGATCCGTTCCTGGGTATACAATTCTTCGATGTCATCCTGCAGAAATGAATATTGAATCGGGTAGGTCGGATTGAATGTTTCACGTGTCTCCTTGATCCATTCCAGGGCTTCTGCTCCCTGCCCTTCGGCAAACCTTACCGAGAGGGTCCTAAGAAAATTCCCTTCGTTCAACCTTAGCACAAGACCATCTACAGGATTATGTAGCGAGGCATAATGAAAATCTTCCAGCACGCCGATGATCTTCCCTTCCGGCGGACCCTGGCCGTCCAGCGATACGCCGGGCCGGAAACGCTTGCCGACCGATGCTTCGCCATGATTGAATTCACGTGCCACTGCTTCGTTGATAATGAAGGACGACTGGGGATCGGACCCGAATTCCCTGCTGAAGTTCCTCGCGTTGGGCTGTTCCTTGAGTTGCATCCCATACACATCAATGAAATCATGGTCTACAAATACACTGTTAACGGTTTTCTCCTGCATTTCTCCTTCGCCGGACTCGACGGTCATCACCTGTTTTCCAAAGAACTGACCGGGTACTGATGTGGAGCGGGCCGCACCTTCAATGACCGGGCTTCTTTTCAATTCCTCCTTGAAGGCCTCCACGTTATTGACGATGGAAGAATCATTCAGCTGCAGGGTGATGATCTGGTCGCGGTCAAACCCAAGCGGTTTGTTCCGCATATAGGTCAGTTGCATGGCCACGACGATCGTTCCGATGATCATGGCAGCAGAAATTACAAATTGGGAAACCACAAGCACACGCCTGAGCCACCCTTTTTCCCGCAATCCTTCAGAACCCCCTTTCATGATGGCC
Organism: uncultured Bacteroidaceae bacterium; assembly: GCA_964406495.1. GTDB lineage: Bacteria > Bacteroidota > Bacteroidia > Bacteroidales > M55B112. Next base: position 2,955 of record CAYOSB010000359.1, read on the forward strand.
ACCGGGTCGAACGAGGATAGGTAATAGGCAGGGTACAGGCCTGAAAGAAGGCCTGTCAGTAAGGTGAGTCCAAGTATAAACAAAAGGATATCCCAGTGGAAGACATCGGCCAGGCGGAACGACTTTTCTGAGAATCCATTGAAGGTCGGTAAAAGCAGGGTAACGAGGACCAATGCCACGACTCCGGCCATGAAAGCTGTGATCAGGGATTCACTCAGGAACTGCTTGCGGAGAATTCCCTTGCTGGCTCCTCCCACTTTCCTGATCCCGATCTCTTTTCCACGCTGCGCTGCTCTTGCAGTGGTCAGGTTGGTATAATTCACACCCGCAATGAACACCAGGAAAATGGCGATGATCCCCAGTATGTAGATATAATTCATGTTCCCCTTCGGAAGGTCCCATGTGAGTTCCTCCTTCATGTAATGAATATCTGCGATATTGGTCATGCGCAGGGTAAAGGATGCATCCAGGCGGTCACCCAGTTCCTTCATATATTTGTCGTAGAACCCGGGAAACTTGTACAGGACCATCTGTGCCGTCGTGTTTTCAGCTAGTTTCACATATGAATACCCGGCTACATTCCAG
>CAYOSB010000360.1:0-3095 GCA_964406495.1 uncultured Bacteroidaceae bacterium
GGCAGCAAATGCCTCGTGGTTTTTTGTCCTGCTGAAATTCATTTCCACATTCTCCCGGGTAAGGTCTATCGCGTGACCGGAACTGTCCACGCTGTGGACCAATGCTGCATCACCCCCCAGCGCGTAAACACTGAAACCGCCTGTAAAACAAAACATATTCAGCACGTTCCTGCCCCTTGCATACTTTTTCAGCAAATTCCTGTTCTCCCGCTGGTCGATAAAAAAACCTGTTTTTTGTCCACGTTCCCAGTTCACCCTGAACCGGTAACCGTATTCCAGCACTTCACCTCCTGTCCGCTCCCCGTAAAGTAAGCGGTCGGACGGCTGTATCCCCGGCTTTTCAGGCAGGGTGTTTTTACTTTTATTATACACAGTATCCACAGGCAGCCCGTCCAGTTGTTTCAATGACTCAACAATTCGATCCAGGTTTCTGTACATGCCTGCAGAATGGAGTTGAATGATTGCTGCGCCATTATAATAATCGATGATCAGGCCCGGCAACCCATCTCCTTCAGCATTCACCAGCCTGAATACATTGGTGGACTGCGCTTCGTAAAGTCCCTCCTGGCGGCGGTGGTTCCACGCTTCAGCCAGCCTGGCTGCAAAAAGGTCCTCCCCGACCCTGCTTTCTCCGAAAGTGAGCATGCGCACAGCGATGGATCCGGTCTGATAATGCCCTGTGCCCAGCCGCTCCTCTTTGTTGTCATACACATCTACGAGATCGCCATCAGCAGGCTGTCCATAAATTTTCTTGATGGCACCGGAGAACAACCAGGGATGCCTGCGCCTGAGGGATTGGTCCTTGCCTGATTTGAGAACGATCTTTACCTGCTTATCCTGTGTAGTCATTGAGTGCATTTCGTAATTTATTATAGATCTCCAGGCAGGCCCATGCATCCGTGGCAGCATATTTCTGCTGCTGTGCGGTCAGCTCATCTGCTTCCCAGTTGGACATCTGCTGTGACTTGGAGATCTTGTATCCCAGCACGATGGCGACCATTTTTTTCAAGCTCTTGGATTCAATACTGAATGCTTCCACGTATTTCTGCAGGTCCAGGAAACCACCTGGCTGGAACCGTGTGATCTGCCTGAGGCGCCGCATGTCATCAAGCAGCCCGGCACCAACTTTCAGTACACGCTCATCTTCGAGGAAATTCCTTAATTCCGGGGGTACACCTATTTTATTCACCCTGAACAACCAGGCCACGCTGTCGTTGGATACCTGGATCAGGGAAATTTTATGATTGACACCTTTTTTAAACGCAGGCTTGGTCTCCGTATCGAACCCCAGCACCTCGTATCTCCGGAGCTCGTTCATGGCATCCATGAACGCTGCGGGATGTTGCACTACCCGAATCTCACCCTCGAATTGCCTGACATCAAGTTGATTGATCTCGTCCTTCGTGATCTCCTTCTGAAACATCAAATCTCCTCCTCGTTTGAATCCTGTAACCTGGTGAAAAAGGAAGGATCGTACCTGGGGGTGTCATCATCCTCACCGGAAGGTCCACCCTCATCCATGTCTGCTGACGGATCTGTTTTGTTTACATAGAGCGTATTCAGCGCCTGCAATGCGTGGAGCAGCTTGCTTCCCCAGTAATTTTCAAAATTGTCCATTACCTCCCAGACTGCGTCATTCATAATCTCTTCCACCCCCTGCCGGTACTGCAGCGTAAAATCCTTCAGGTCCTGGTAAATATCCGCAAGGTCTTCAGAGATGTGGTGCGTTACCAGGTCTGACCTGTCGAATTCATCATCATCTGCGATCCTCAGGTAGTCATTGTGCCGGCCCAACAGGTGCAACACTTTCTGGTATACGGATGACCAGTCCTGCTCGGTCACAAACTTTTCGTTCCCTCCTTCCATCAGCGGTTCGGGCAGCTCCATTGAAACCACGTGGTGGTAAACCCTCGAAAGAATCCCGAGCGAGGAGTGAATAAATGCCACCGGTTCCATCCGGTCAGCATCTTCCAGCCAGCTGCAGTATGCATTTGCAGACCTGACAAAGTCCAGTACTTCAGGTGCATAAACACCGGTGCCCTGCATATCGTTTTGATCTGTCATGGTGCAAAAATAAGAAAAAAGAATGGGAAGCGACCAGGTCGGGTTCATTTATCCCTGCGCTCAAACAGCAGGTCATTTCTTCTGTGGATCTTTCCCGCTTCCCGGAGGTGTTCGAGCACTGTGGTAACAAGATCCGGGTCCAGGGATGTCCCCGCTGCAATGGCAGTAAGGTCACCAGGTTGCTGATCAAGCGCAGCCAGCACTTTTTCTGAAGCTGATGCCAGCTCATTGGTTGAGGGCTGCTTATCTTTCTTCCCGACACACACATCACATCTACCGCAACGTTTTGAATTCAACTCCCCGAAATAGGCAAGCAGAAACTGGCTCCTGCATTTCGTTTCGGTACGGGCATAAGCCAGCATTTCCGCGCTGCGTTCCAGGTAGCGCTCCTTCCTGAATTTGTACCTTTCCGCTGAAATATGGATATTGCGTTCATCCAGCCGCTCTTCCAGGAGTGTAATGACCGGATTCTGTTTCCTGGGGATGTAATTAATTACCCGCATGGCGGAAAGCTTCAAAAGGTACTGGTAGACCTCTTCACCTGACATGCCGGCACGGCGCGAAAGCGTATGCTCATCAAACGCCACATATTGTGAGAACAAGCCTGTATATGAACGGAGGATAAGTTTAAGGAAGCTGTCGAATTTGGGATTCTTCACCTGGAACTTATAAAGCTCATCGCGTCCTACCCTGAAATGGATCCTGGAGGGATTGTTGATCTCCTCGGTAATCTCAAAATACCCCTCCCTTGACAGAATTGCAAGGGCACTGGTTACCGTCTGGGCATTGAACTTGTACCTTGACAGAAACTCACCCAGGATGAAATCGTGAGAAGTCCCCTTTCCTGCACCGACCGGTACCTGGAGGAAGTTGAACATTGCATTGTATATTTCCCTGATCACATTGAACGGGGGAAAACTTACCTCAATGCGTCGCTCCACCGTTTTTTCGTCTGCATCGCTGAATAGCAGGATCGCATAAGCTCTTTTTTCATCCCTTCCGGCCCTTCCGGCCTCCTGGAAATAAGCTTC
>CAYOSB010000360.1:3105-3522 GCA_964406495.1 uncultured Bacteroidaceae bacterium
GGAGCATCCGGAAGATCCATATGCACCACGAAGCGTACATCCGGTTTGTCGATCCCCATTCCAAATGCATTGGTAGAGACCATGATCCGTGTTTTGCCTTGTTGCCAGTCCTCCTGCTTTTTCATGCGGGAATCGAATTTCAGACCTGCATGGTAATTGGAGGCGCTGTATCCATGTCCCGTCAACAGGTCGGCCAGCTCCCGGGTTTTCCTCCTGTTGCGCACATAGACGATACCCGTCCCTTTGATCTTCTCAACGATATTCAGTAACTCCTTCTGTTTATCCTCGGTTTTCCTTACTACATACACGAGGTTGGTTCGCTCAAATGATTTTTTCAACAGCTTCTCCTCCCGGAACGCAAGCCGCTGCATGATATCCCTGGCCACCCGTGGTGTGGCTGTCGCCGTAAGGGCAAGC
>CAYOSB010000361.1:0-3447 GCA_964406495.1 uncultured Bacteroidaceae bacterium
GTGGAAGGCTGACGAAGTCGAATGTACCCAAGTCCGACATCCTGCATTGTTTTCAGTTTACGCTTGATACTGGGAATACTTTCGAAGAACTCCAGCGACTGGTTAATGGTCATCTTCAATACGTCATTGATATTCTTTCCTTTGTACTGGACTTCAAGGGTTTCCCTGTTATAACGCTTTCCATGACAAGACCTGCATTGCACATATACATCCGGCAGAAAATTCATTTCAATGGTCTGCACGCCGGCGCCCATACAAGTTTCACATCGGCCACCAGCTACATTGAAGGAAAACCTTCCAGCCTTGAACCCCCTGATCTTCGCGTCGGGGGTCTGCTCAAAGAGCTTGCGAATGTCACCAAAGACATTGGTATAGGTAGCCGGATTGGAACGGGGCGTGCGCCCTAATGGAGATTGGTCCACTTCGATCACTTTATCTATAAGCTCCAGTCCTTCAAGTGATCTGTATGCCAGTGGTTCCCTGCTGGCCCTGTAAAGTTTGTTGCTCAGGATCGGGTGCAGGGTATCATTCACCAGCGAAGATTTTCCGCTTCCGCTCACACCAGTGACACAGATAAACATTCCAAGTGGAAATTCCGCATCTACGTTTTTAAGATTATTACCGGACGCTCCCCTGAGGACCAGCTTTTTTCCGTTGCTCTTCCGCCTGTCAGCCGGCAAGGGAATCGTTCGCAGCGCATTCAGGTAAGCGGCCGTTAGTGAATCCATTTCCCTGATCCGCTCTGGCGAACCATCTGCCACAAGGTAGCCGCCATGTCTGCCGGCTCCCGGTCCCAGGTCCAGGATATGATCTGCAGCCATCATCATTTCTTTATCATGCTCCACCACGATCACCGAATTGCCCTGGTCACGTAATTTCTTGAGTGAGTCGATAAGCTTCAGATTATCGCGCTGGTGCAATCCAATGCTGGGTTCATCAAGGATGTAGAGGACATTTACCAGCCGGGAACCTATCTGTGTGGCCAGGCGGATCCGTTGGCTTTCACCACCTGATAGGCTCCTGGAAGTACGGTTCAGTGAAAGATAACCAAGTCCCACATCCAGCAAAAAACTTAACCTTGAACGGATCTCCTTCAACACCTCCCTGGCGATTTCCAATTGCCGGCCCGAGAGTTTTTCCTCGATCCCATCCAACCACCTGTAAAGGTCCTCGATATCCATCGATGCCAGTTCTGAAATATTCTTCCCGTTGATTCTGAAATGAAGCATTTCTTTTTTCAACCTGCTTCCCTCACACTCCGGACATGGTACCTTACGAATGAACTGTTTCGCCTGTTTTTTTCTTTTTCCTGGTGCCCCTTCGCCGAGCTGGTGGTTTACAAAATTGATGACCCCTTCGAAACTCAAAAAATAATTGGAGGATGCGCCAAGAGGTGTGTTTTCCAGTTTAAGCGGCTCTTCTGATCCGAAAAGAATGGTATGGATCGCTTCCTCAGGGATCTCCTCCACTTTTGTATCCAGTGTAAAATTATGTTTCCTGGCAATTGCTTCTATTTGCCAGAAAATAAGCGCATTCCTGTATTTTCCGATGGGAACCAAAGCGCCCTGGCGAATGCTTTTTTTCCGGTCGGGGATCAGTTTATCCACATCCACATCATTGACCATACCCAACCCGTTGCAGCGGGGACATGCCCCCTGTGGTGAATTAAAAGAGAAACTGTGAGGTGCGGGTTCATTGTAGGAAATCCCACTGGAAGGACACATCAGCATGCTGGAAAAATAGCGGGGTTCTGAAGCGTCTTTCTTGAGTATCATGGTGATGCCTTTACCTTCGCGCATGGCCACGGCAACAGAATCCTTAAGCCGCTTGTCGTCTCCTTCCTTTACCAGGAGCCTGTCAATCACGATCTCAATGTCGTGGATCCTGTAACGGTCGATACGCAATCCCGGTTCTATTTCACGCACCTCGCCATCGATCCGCACATAGATATACCCCCGTTTCCTGACCTGCTCGAAGAGCTCCCGGTAATGTCCCTTCCTTCCTTTGACCACCGGTGCGAGCACATATATTTTCTCACCTGCAAACTGCTCCCTGATCAGGTCCAGGACCTGTTGCTGTGTATATTTGACCATTTTCTCACCGGTAACATAGGAATAGGCATCGGCGGCACGGGCAAACAAAAGTCTTAAAAAATCATATACCTCGGTAATGGTTCCGACCGTGGACCTTGGATTTTTATTTGTGGTTTTCTGCTCGATGGAGATCACCGGACTAAGCCCTGTAATACGGTCCACATCCGGGCGTTCCAGGTTGCCTAAAAACTGCCTGGCATATGCACTCATGGTCTCCACATACCGACGCTGTCCTTCAGCATAAATGGTATCAAATGCAAGCGAAGATTTACCGCTGCCACTGAGACCCGTGACCACCGTAAGCTCGTTCCTGGGTATGGCCACATCCACATTTTTCAGATTATGTTCACGGGCACCATAAACATTGATGTATTTCTTCTTCTCCGTCATTTACTTGTCTGTTGTACCAGGTACCCTGCGCAGCTGGTAATGTGCAAGATGCACCAGTAGCAGCTAGTGTTGCATTCGCGAATGCGGTTTGGGTATTTTAATTTCATACGTTTTACGCTGACTGTTGGTAAGGTTGTTGTCACGCAGCCATGGATTCAGGAACTTCAGCAACTTGTAGTTCGTATTGTGCTCTTTTGCAAATATCGCAAAATCAGTAACAGGACCATCCACTGTGACCACGTCGTAGGGTATTTCTTCATATAAATCCTTATTGGAAAGATGGAAACCATATGCCGCGGGATCTTCCAGGATAAGCTTAAATGCCAACACACGAAAAATGTAACGACCTGTTTCTTCGTTCAGCAGCAGGTCGTAATAATCTTCTTCTTTCTGCCGGTCGATCTGCCGGTTCATCCCTCTTCTGCCGGCGTTATAAGAAGCAGCTGCCATCGTCCAGTTCTGGTATTTTTCATATGACTCCTGAATATATTTGCATGCCACTACGGTGGATTTCTCCAGGTGATAACGTTCATCCACCTCGCTGTTGATCTCAAGTCCGTAATCATGACCCGTTCCCCGCATCAGTTGCCAGAATCCAACCGCACCGGCAGGTGAGACGGCATTGGAAAGGTTGCTTTCGGCAATGGCAAGGTACTTGAAATCATCCGGGATTCCTTCAGCTTCGAGGATCGGTTCGATCTGTGGAAAATACCGGTTGGCCATTTTAATCATTCGCAGCGTCTGGGAATGAAAAAAAGTATTCGACAACAGCTCCCTGTCGAGTGCTTCATATACATCAAAATATTCGAGTGGAACCTGCTCCCCTGCAAAAGTAATCTCGTCCGGAACATCAAAGGGGAATATGGCATAATATGATTTTTTATCAGGTTTTACCGGCTCATTCTCTGCAGCGCCTCCAAAGCTGATCTTACCAATCGAAAAAAACGCGACAACTGTTGCCATA
>CAYOSB010000362.1:0-3373 GCA_964406495.1 uncultured Bacteroidaceae bacterium
ATGTGGTTTGAACCTACTGGTATGTCTGCACAGGAATATCTTGAAGCATTGATAGACAGGGAAGGTCTGAGTCTTGCAGCCGACCCATTTACAACGACGGTGGACCGGCACGATGCCATGGGAGTGATTGCCAGCTGTTCGGAAATGAGACGCCCGGTGAAGGTACTCGTGATTGCTGTAAAAAACAGTGAAGGTTTTTACACGCTGCGGTTTAAATGCCCTGACGATTGTTTCAGTGATCACCGGTATCAGATGCAACAATTGATCAGCTCTATAACCATAAGGAACAATAAAGAGTCTTGTATTTATTATGCTGAAACATGCCGGAATTCCTGAACCCGGTACCTGTCCTTCCTGTACCGGGTACTTGTCTCTCGCGAGGATGGGTGCCTGTCCCTCATGAATTTTGCCTATGCAACCACAGTTCCCCTTCCCAGAGCGCGAAGCATTTTGTAATGCTGAGCGATCGCAGCGCGAAAGGTGGGCTGCACATGATAAGGTAAATTATATTCCCTGGCTGTTTCACTTACTATCCTGGATATTTTCGGGTAATGTACATGACAGATGGCCGGAAATAAATGGTGTTCAACCTGGTAATTCAATGCACCGATCAGCCATGAGAACACCTTTTTCTTCGGGGCATAATTCGTGGTGGTCATCAGTTGGTGAATGGCCCAGTTCTTACCGATCAGTCCCTTTTCATCAGGAAGAGGATAGGTTGAAGATGGCATCACGTGAGCTGTTTGGAAGATGACTGCCAGGGAGAACCCTGTGATAAAATGCATAACGAAATACAGGATCAGCACCATCCACCATGCAATAGGAAGCAGGATCATGGGAAGTACCAGCAGGTAACCATAATAAATAATCTTGGAAATGATCAACTCTGCGATCAATTGCCGGGAAGATTTCTCCCTGCTTAGTTTCACTCCTTCTTTCATATACCCGAAGAGCTGCTTAAAATCCTTATTGATGGACCACATAAGGGTCATCAATCCATACAGGAACCATGCATATATATGCTGATACCGGTGTATTTTCTTTAAAGGCTGGTTGGGAGAGAAACGCAGAATATCTCCGGCATCAATGTCTTCGTCGTGGCCGTCAATATTGGTAAAACCGTGGTGCATCGTATTATGCTGATGCTGCCAGTTGGCGTAAAAACCACCCAGCAGGTTGAGTGAATAGGAGAGTATCTTATTTACAGACTGGTTTTTGGAGTAAGACCTGTGGTTGGCATCGTGCATTACAGATAGTCCGATCCCTGCGGTTCCAAGTCCCATCACTACCCAGCACAAAGCAATCAGCCATGGATGATTAACCAGTCCTGTAAGCATGGCCAGGTAAGGCACAAAAAACAGTGCGAACATGAATATGGTTTTAATTACCATATTTCTATTCCCGAACCTGGTAATGTTGTTTTCTTCAAAATAGGATTTAACCCTTCCCCTCAAAGTATTCACGAAGGCGGTCTGTTCCTTGTTCGCGAACTTTATACTTTTTTCCTTCACAATATATGAAATTGCGTTGCTTAGATTATATGATGCAACAAATGAATTAATATAATATCGATAGTCCAAACAGAAAAAGATGGGTTTTGTTCCGGCAAAGGGGTAAAATCGCCTAAATGGGGATGTGTAAAGTAAAAAAAAAGGTCCCCGGGGAACCGGGGACCATCACACTATAACTCTCTTGAGTACGTTCCTACCTGTAACCACCATCCCTTGGGCCACGACGGTCGTCGTTCCGGGGATTTGCTTTCTTAACTACGATGGTCCTGCCTTGCAGTTCAGTGTCATTGAGTCCGTCGATGGCAGCCTGACCTTCTGAGTCATCTGGCATCTCAACGAAACCATACCCTTTTGATCTGCCGGAGAATTTGTCCATAATAATTTTTACAGAGCTGACTTCTCCATACGCTTCGAAAGCGGATCTGAGATCCTCTTCCTGTGTGTCATAATTCAATTTTGCACAAAAAATGTTCATAAGAAAAATAAATAAATTAATACAAAAGTCCCATTAGGAACTTATAAATCTTGACAAAGATACGATACAAAGAAATACGAAAGCCATATTTTGGCATTAATTTCACTTTTTTCCTGATTATTAGGTTTTTCTTAACATCTCTAGCCCGCTTTTCCTTTATCAGATCCAGCCAGAGGTGCTGACCCAGGAAGAGATTTTGAAGCCTTGCCTGTAAACCGCATAAACAGGTATCCCAGGATGCCCGCTACAAATGAGCCGATCAAAATACCAATCTTTGCCGAATTGGTCAGTACCGGATCAGTAAATGCAAGGTTCGATATAAAGATTGCCATGGTAAATCCAACACCTGCTATCAGACCGGCACCTATAACATTGTGTAAATTCATCCCTTGAGGTAACTCAGTCAATCTAAGACGTAGTCCAATAATAGTAAATAATGGTACGCCAATGAATTTACCAACAAAAAGAGATACTGAGATGACCATTGCCAGCCGCCAGTCAATGCCCACAGCTACATCGAATACCACACCGGCATTTGCAAGTGCAAACACAGGAAGGATCAGGATAGCAACCCAATAATGGAGCCGGTGCTCCAGCTGCTGTAAAGGGGATTGCAATTTGTCTGTCCAGCTTTCCAGGTCATTTACATAATGAATTTGTTTTTCATTGAGAATGGTATCATCATTATCTCCTGTCTTTTTAATTTTTTGAACCAGCAGGGATAAATTATCAACATAGGTTTTTACAGATAACCGCCGTGTGAGTGGAACTGTAAAAGCAAGCAGCACACCTGCAATGGTAGGATGTATTCCTGCCTTCAGGAAAAGCAGCCATACCGTAGCTCCCAGTATGAACCACACGGTACCGGAATAAAACCTCAGGTATCCCAATAAAGCCAACGTTGCCAAGGGAAGTATCGAAAACAACAGGAGACCAACTTTGATTTCTTCGCTGTAAAACAGGGCAATGACCAGTACGGCACCAATGTCATCGATGATGGCAAAAGCAGTTAAGAATACGATCATAGCCAATGGTGCCCGCTTGCCTACTGATTTCACAACTGCAAGTGCGAATGCTATATCAGTTGCCATCGGGATCCCCCAGCCTGATTCAGCAGTTGGATTGTTATTCAGAATGAAATAGAGAGAAACAGGTATAATCATACCCCCGAAGGCTCCAAAAAGCGGCAATGCTGCTTTACGCGGACTGTTCAGCTCTCCGATCAGAAGCTCTCGCTTGATCTCCAACCCGACGAGGAAGAAGAAAATAGCCATAAGTGCATCATTCACCCACAATATGAGGGGCTTGACTAAATGGAAATTATCTCCTTCAAGTCCGATCTTATATTTCCAGATGTTCTGATATACATCTCCCCATGGAGAATTGG
>CAYOSB010000363.1:0-3341 GCA_964406495.1 uncultured Bacteroidaceae bacterium
CGTTATATCTTAAGCAGTCCTGTAAGCCAGGTTCTGTCACCCGATGACATCGGGCACCCTATCATTTATCTAAGCGGTCTACCCCCCGGCGCGGACGGGTCGCCCTTATATGCCGGTATACATGACCTTTCACCCTGCAAGCCAGGCAGCTATGACGGTCGCCCGCCATACTGGTGAGCTTTTACCTCACCTTCTCACCCGTTCTCCCCGATGGATCGGAGCGGACTCCTGCACCATGGAGAGTGGTTTTTTTCTTCCCCGGTGCTATACCCTCACGGATATCTGTCTTTCGACAGTGCAGTACCCTGTGTTGCCCGGACTTTCCTCTACGGCACAAAGCCGCAGCGATAGAGCGGACTGCTTGGATGCAAAGTTACTAAGAATTTGCTTTTTACGTGAGATTAACGAAAGAAATAACACAGGCACTGAATTACGAAACGCATAACTGGTGTCAACGACCCAACTGCAATCCTCACTTACCCATAAAAAGAATGCATTAGGCATACCTGGTGTCAACGACCCATCTGTAACCGGTACTTACCTATAAAATGTATTTTGCATACCAATGATCACTGCAGGATCAATGTTTTACCGCAGGAGCGCCAATGATTACCTGACCAACACCATTGTGGCACCGAAACCGTATTCTTTAAACGAGGCATCCTGGTATGTTATATTTCCATATTCCCTGTCGAGAATCCGTCGCAATTCGTGTTTCAGTTTACCATTTCCCACGCCATGGATAAAGACAATGCGTCGGGTTTTATGCTGAATTGCACTTTCCAGCGCTGTCCGGAAGCGCGATAGTTGCACTTCGAGGATCTCTGCATTACTCATGTTGGCATGATTATCCACCAGGTGCTGGATATGGAGGTCGACCTCCTCGATGCTTTTTGCAGCGGGTTGCTTCACCGGCTGTTTTTCAGGTTTCACGTCTCCCTTGGTATACATCGCTTTTTTAAGTTCATCTGCATTGATTTCCATTTGGGGAGCCCCGGCTTTTTTCCGCCAGTCATGCAGGGTATGCAGCACAGCCTTTTCCAGGAAATAGTCGCTGTCCTGCCGCATGCCTGCATCATACATATCATTTGCATTCACCCTGATCAGTACATCAAGCGGCGGCAGGTGGTTGAAAAATCCTGCGTTGTAGAAGATTCCCTGGATGCGAAAATATTCCTCGTCATTAATATTCCCCGGTTTGTAGCTACCCAGCCTGATTTTGATACCTGATTCGAGCGTGCCCTCATGAAACAATACCAGTTCACCTTCCTGCTGCCTTGAGATGGTATATTTGATATGATAGGAGGAGCTGTTGATCAGGTAAGCCTCGAAATCTGCACTGGTCTCATCCGGCACAAAAGCAAGTAACACCTCTTCATCTTCAATTCGCTCCGCTCCCGGGTCATCCTCTATTTTTTCACTGAAAGCAGTTTTTTCCCGGTCACTGCCAGCATCATTTTGTGTTACCGCGAGCTCCTCTTCCTCGTTATCATAACGCCCGGCATCCACCACCAGGTCCCTGATCATCCATGGAAGTTCAAAACCATCATCCACCTGGACGAGCGCTGTTTTTGGGTCCACAATACGCGTAACCGTTCCAGAACCCGTATCATTCAGGAATTTTACCCTGTCTCCAACTTTAATCTGCATATATTTCTCATTTAAATAATTGAAAAGTGCCTGCTTTAGTTATTTTTCAGTATGCATGTAACATGTATAATAAACATTTCTATCGAACTGATAATTAATTCCTTATAATATCCATCTGACTATCGGTACATTGATCTTTTTCACTGGCATGCAGGTTTATGCAAATTTAGCTAATTTTGTCACCTTTGTGTAAAGAAATGAGGAAACCGGGAAATATACCGATCAGAAACTACGATTACCATCTTCCGGATGAACGGATTGCGAAATATCCACTGACATTGCGTGACCGTTCCAGGTTGTTGTTATATGATAAGGGGATCATCTCTTCCCATGTTTTCGGGGATGTTCCTTCGCTATTACGGAAAGGCGACAGGCTATACTTCAATGTGACCCGCGTGGTACAGGCCCGGCTGGTATTCAGGAAAGCCACCGGGGCGCGTATTGAAATATTTATTCTTGAACCGCATGCACCTGCGGATCACCAGCTTGCCTTCTCCTCTGTGGAGCCTGTATGTTTTACCTGCCTGGTTGGGAACGCGAAGAAGTGGAAGCAGGGGACGCTGCGGATGGAGGTCGGCACGGTTATCCTGGAAGCCACCCGGCTGGAACGTATTGGAGATACCTTCGTCATCAGGTTTTCGTGGAATGACCGCGGGATCTCTTTTGGGCATATATTGGAAGAGGCCGGTTTAACCCCGATACCACCTTACCTTGGCAGGGAAGCTGAAGAGAAAGATGCCGGGACCTACCAGACCGTTTATGCACGCCGGGATGGCTCCGTGGCGGCGCCAACGGCCGGATTGCATTTCACGGATGAAGTACTTGGGGCGCTGGAAGCATCAGGGATATCGCAACACGAACTGACACTTCATGTAGGTGCGGGAACATTCATCCCTGTGAAGGAGGATAATGCTGTGGATCATGCCATGCACGCTGAGTTGGTAACGGTTGACCGACAATTGCTTTTATCATTATTGTCCGGGGAGCGCAGAATCGCCGTCGGCACCACCACTACCCGTAGCCTGGAGTCAGTATATTGGCTTGGCGTAAAGGCGACCAGCAATTCAGAATTTTCATTTGATAGCCTTAGCCTCGATCAGTGGGATGCGTACGAGTTGGAGAATGGGCATGCGCCAGATCCATCGGAGCATTCCCTGGTGCATGAAAAGGATGATGTTGCAGCCAGGGAAAATGCGGACCGGGCAGCGATGGCGAAAATGGAAGATATGGTACCATTGGATAATGCTATCCGGACATTATTGAAGAAAATGGATGCTGCCGGCATTGATGCTTTTTCTTTTCATACGCGGCTGATGATCACACCCGGTTACCGGTTCAGGGTGATTGACGGACTCTTCACCAATTTCCACCAGCCCAAAAGTACGCTTCTTCTGTTGATTGCGGCAGTGGCGGGTGACGACTGGCGGAGGATCTACGACTACGCGCTGGAGCATGAATACAGGTTTCTAAGTTATGGTGACAGCTCGCTGCTGTTTTTGCAACAGGCTTAGTGTAAGATTCCCCTCGATCTTAATTCATTGATGGAACCATTTTAATAGAGTTATTCACCGAAATGGAACAGTTGATACAAAATAAATATTTTCCTTTATTGAAAGCACTGCACAACAGTTTTAAGTAGGGTCTGCTGAAAAACATGAAATATATTTATTATCAATATAATAGACTAATTA
>CAYOSB010000364.1:0-3336 GCA_964406495.1 uncultured Bacteroidaceae bacterium
TGGAGACAGTTCCGTTTATGAAAGTCAGCGCATCAATGAAGAACTCCTGAAACTGAACGACCGTTTTGACATTCCGCATCCACTGGGTGCGGCAGGGCCAACAGGATACTGGGGGGATGTCAAGCCCATCCCTTCTCCTGCTTCAAAATTCATCCTGGATGAAGTGGCGAAGCTGGGTTTTAAGAAAAAACTCAACATAGTGACATTGGGTGCCCCTACGAACCTGGCCTCAGCCATCCTTGAGGACTCGACCATTATTCCCAAAGTGCGTTGGTATGCCATGGGACTCAGATACGATGACCGTGAGCAGGTATGGAACAAGAATGAATTCAACACCCGCAATGATTTGGACGCCATGGATTACCTGCTCAACAGGGAAGAACTTGAGACGCATATCATGACAGCCACAACCAGCAAGGAATATACTTTCGACCAGACCGAGACCTATGACCTGCTTTCATTCAGGGCCCCAAAATATACCTTTCTTGTGGACCGTTGGAAAGCATTATTTCCCGGGGATCGCGAACATATCATGTGGGATATAGCGCTCATTCATGCAATCATGAATCCTGACCTGGTGACCGAGAAGGAGATCTGGACCCCTCCTGAGAACCTGCGCAGGCGAGTATTTGTCTATACCTGGCTGGATGCTGACAAAATGCGGAGGGAATTCAGAAAGCTGGTACGTAAAGACCTGGGCGATATTTCCTCTGATGTGGAGTAGGTTATTGTTTTTCACCTGGACCAGGTGTGTAAGATGAAGATCAGGCTTAGCAGGGACAGAAGAAAAAGCAGCAATAGCAGGGATAGAAGGAAGAACAGCAATAGCCACAGGGGTAGAAGGAATAGAAGGAATGGCAGGAATAGAAAGGATAATGCAAGATCAGGCGATTATGAAAGTTGAGATTTTGCAGATTTTTTTTTGAATCGACACCTTTAGTTGTACATATATGCAAAATCACATCATTATATACCAGATTGCGATCCTTGCCATTCTCGTTGTTATCGGCATCATTGCCACAAAGACAAAGATCATTACTGAAGGTGCCAGGAAGGGGATTGCAGAACTGGTGTTCGATGTAACCCTGCCCTTGTTGATCATTACCACTTTTGCCCGTATTGACATGACCCCTGAGATACTCCGCAACAGCGGATTGGTATTCCTGTTTACCTACTTCGCCCTGGCTGTCATGTATGCTACAGGAGACCTCTCTGCCAAGCTCCTGCGACTGAAAAATAACCAGCGTGCCGTATTCATTAACCATCATATGTTCGGGAACATCGTGTTTCTGGGGTTTCCCCTCATGGATGCGCTTTTTCCGGGTGGTGAAGGATTGTTGTACGCAGCTGTTTTCCAGCTTGCCTCGAACTCGGTGATGTGGACATTTGGTGTGTGGGTGTTCCTGAAGGGTGCTGGTGGCAAACGCAATGAGATATGGAAAAACTTGCTGAATCCCAATACCATTGCATTTTTCCTTGGCTTAATGATCATGTTTTTCAATATTAGGTTGCCGGACCTGTTGTACGAGCCATTGCATGGGCTTGGTAAATCCACCATCTATCTTTCCATGCTATACATTGGTGCGATGCTGGTGCAGACCCGTGTTAAAGGAATCTTTAAAAAACCACATGTATTCCTGTTTTCATTCAATAAACTGTTACTGGTACCATTTGTTCTTGCCATTACAGTCAACCTCCTCTCCTGTTGGCTCTTTCCCGGTTTCGGTGAAATCGCTCGCAAGGTGGTTTTGCTCGAGGCCTCCATGCCTGGAATGGCTACTATCGTGGTGATGGCGCATAAATTCGGATCTGACGATTCCCTTGCCACCGAAAACGTATTTGTTTCCACCGTATTGAGTATTGTAACAATACCTCTCGTATACTCCGGTATACAGCTAATCGACCGTTTATGCGCCGGATTGTTCCAGTAAATATTCCATAGGCCTTACAAAAGTATATGTCCAGGGCTACCCAGCGCTGTTCTGGATACATCATTTTTGTGCACATGTAAGTTTTTGAACGGAATTTTCAGGAACATAAATGCGATTAACTAGTATATGATTCCCATCACATATAGTATGTAAGCTATTAACAAGTATATGCTTCCCATCACATATAGTATGTAAGCTGTTTACAAGTATATGCTTACCATCACATGAAGTATGTATTCGATCACCAGGTACATGGGCAGCATCTGAAAGTCCGGTATTGAAAAAAGTGGTCCTTAACCGGGATTGCATGCTGCATCTTCTCCAGGGGGTAAGTTCACGAGCAACATCAAGACTTCCAAGATCAGTAAAGTAAGGATCTCAAATGAAATTTATTGCTCCCTCCGTTCGCAGTAACGCAGTGAAAAATGTATTTTAGTGTTTTCGTCTGGTGTTTACTTTTAAACGTTCAAAAAAAACCGCATTTATCAGTATTTGTTGGAAGTCACTGGCCCGTAGCAAATTCTGGATACAAAATGGACTTATTCTTGACATAAAAAAGTGGAATAATGAAACAAATTTTGATTATACTGATATTGTTGCTGGCTGTCAGCTGCGATTACACGAACGATAAAGTATTTATTGAAGCTGAGGCATTTGAGGATTATGGTGGTTGGGTGAATGATGCGCAGTTCATCGACCAGATGGGTTCTCCCTACCTGATGGCCCACGGCCTGGGTGTTCCGGTCGAAGATGCGGTCACCAGTTTCGAGATCAGGGAGTCCGGAACTTATCATGTTGGAGTGCGCACCTTCAATTGGATAGCTCCTCATGGAGGATCCCCTGCCCCGGGATTGTTCAACATCATCATTGACGGCCACAAGCTGGATACTGTTTTTGGGAAAGCCCCCGATCAATGGGGTTGGGTGATGGGAGGCACCATTGACCTGGAAGCAGGCAACCATGAAATCAGGCTAAATGATCTTACCGGTTTCAACGGACGGGTAGATGCTATTTTTCTCTCCAAAGAAGAATATGCAAATCTTCCCAGTCAGCCATATAAGCTATTCCGACTGCGCACGCGCACAGGAGCAATCCCGGACGAAATTACAGATGAAGGGAACTATGACCTGGTGGTTATCGGAGGAGGGATTGCGGGGATCAGCGCAGCGGTATCGGCTGCACGGCTCGGACTTAAGACGGTTCTAATTCAGAACAGACCTATACTGGGAGGGAACAACAGTTCAGAAGTAAGGGTACATTTGGTGGGCAGTGTTGAAAAGAATTTATATCCGGCCCTGGGAAGCATTGTCAGGGCCCTGGACGATCATCATCCCCCCAATGCTGCAGAAGCAGGTCGATACCAGGATGAGCTAAAACTTGAACTGGTTAAAAGCACTCCGAACCT
>CAYOSB010000365.1:0-3326 GCA_964406495.1 uncultured Bacteroidaceae bacterium
TCAAGGTACGTTCGGGACTTACACCCTATAGTTATCGCCCATGCCGGGCAAACTGTAAAAAGGCTGTCCCATTGAACTGAGACAGCCTCCTTCCCGGGGCGATCAGGTCACAGACCTGACCACCATTCAATAACGATTTGCAGAAATACGGATTTACTTCAGGAACACAAGATTCCATGCTGATACTAAATTGAAGCCGCGAGGATTTCGCGCTCGACCATTCTCACGGTGGACTGAAATGTGCCAAGAATTGCAATGGAATGCATCAGGGGGCCCGTAAAACAAAATTTGCTCCATTGTTCCTGGTCCAGTTCCTGGGGTGGATTGAAACTGAACTGTGTGTCAATGAAGGTGATCAATGCCGCTTCCTCGGTCAGCTCCAATGCATGATCCTGAAAAGCTTCAAGCATACTGAACATCCTGTTTTCGTCACGCTCTGTAATGAGCTCGTATGGAAGCGATGATTTCCCGACAAGGAACATCTCTCTCACATCAATTGCTCCGCGGTCCGTGATGGGGTGGTCCTCTTCACCTGAATAGTTTTTTGCCAGTTCCTCACGCAAGGATTGAATATAACTGAAGAGGGCATCCGCTTCATCCCTGAAAGCTGCCAGGTCTGCACTAACATAGGCTTCTTCAGGTGCAGCGCCTGCAACTCCTGCCGGGAGATTATCTTCCCCGGAAAACTGTGCGCCGAAAGCAGCGGAACCCATTGCCGGAGGTGCATCTATGATCTGTTCCTCATAATAATTGGCCTGGCCGACAGCACTGTTTTCCATCACTACATATCCAAATGAATAGTATTCCGGGGTGGAGCGCATGAGTGCCATGATGAATACAGCTGCCGACACAGATATGAGGAGTATTCCAAAAAAGCTGTTGATCCGCTGCTCTGATTGTTTGAGCTGATTCAATACCAGCAAGGGTAATACAACTACGGCCAGCAGGGACCAGGAAATAATAAGCGCAATACTCGCCCCGGGCCAGTGCATGATCTTAAAAAGGGTACCAAAGATCACGAGCATACCGGCTATGATTCCTCCAATCCAGAGCCCCTTATTAATGGATTCATTCTTCCTTTTCGCCTCCTTTATTTTGTATCTGGCAAATGCAGGAAGAAATCCCAGTGCAAGTCCTGCCAATCCCAGTGTAATAAGAATGGAAGCTCCCGGCCAGTGCTGTATTTTGAACAGGGTACCCAGGATTGTAATCATACCCGTGATCATGCCGGTTAAATAGAGCCCGAGTGGCACCGGTTCATCCATCCGCCTGGTGTCCCGGATTCTTACCATCACAAAAAGAGGCAGGAACACCATACCGGTAATGAAGAGCGCCAGGCTGATCATTACCCCTCCGCCAGGCCAGTGATAGGCTTTGAACAAGGCGGCAATAATAACTAGAATAGGGGCTGCTACACCCAACCCATACATCATTCGTTTCATCCTTCTGTATTTTTTACTGATTAATGTAAGTGTCTCGTCCTGGATCTGCCTGATGCGTTTTCTTCCCATGTCTGACCTGACTTTCCTGTAAGCTTCATTGAAAGTCATGCCCTGTTCCATGGCTATTTCGATCTGGCAACAGATATGGTCCAGGAGCTCATTCTTCAGCGGGATAAATGTCAACCCTTGCTGATCGATGTCCATAGAGATTTTTTTAATCTGCTGTTCCTGCAGTTCAATCATAAATATCCTGACTATAAGCGTTATCTCCTGTAACTATACCAGGTTCAGACCGGGAGAAGGTTTAATGATTCGTCCCATGATCTGCACGAATTCCGCAAATTCATTCACCTTGTCCCGGGAGGTCTTTTCTCCCTCCGGGGTCAGGCGATAATACTTGCGTACCCGTTTGCCGATATTGTATTCTTCAGAAATAATAAGTCCATCCGACTCCAGTTTATGCAGTGTCGGATAGAGTGCCCCCCAGGTAAGCTGGATCTTCCCTTCGGAGATCTTCTCCACTTCCCTGGTGATCTCGTAACCATACATCCTTTTATTTTCAACCAGCAGGTTCAGCACGATTGTTTTCAGGGTTCCCTTTAATAATTCATTTGATATCATGTCACAAATATATATAAGTTTTCGATATATCGAAATTTTATATATAGTTTTTTTTATACTTCGCTCAAAAAAATCCATCTATAGTTGTTGTAACAGGCTGACAACAGGACATGATGCTATTTCGCCCCAACAACTGGATTTAATAATGCAAGCAGGAAGAACCTGGAATAATCGCAAGCAATGACAGGAAATGACGGGAATTTTTAACGAATGACAGGCAATGATGTGTAATAACAGGTAATTACAGGGCCTGAGAAGAAATGATGTAAAAATAAAGGAATCAACAGGAAAGATGGCCTGGACTTTCCGACATGGAGATCATTCCCAGGATGAATCCTTCAATAAAGTAAAACCAAATGCAGGTAAAACAGCGCCAGGGTTGGCTGATGTGAGCAACCACTATTTGCTATACACTTTAACTTCTTCGGTCACCCTGAGGGTCCATGAACCATCGGACTTTTCCCAACTCCTGGTCTCTGTACGCACAGGTGCTGCTGTGATGGCCCGGCCCGAACGAGAGGTGGCCTCTAGTGCAGGTGCCTCAAATTGTTCTGCGGACTTTGTGACTTGTGCATCTTTGAGGGTCAACCCTTTCCTGGCATATACATAAAGGTACAGCTCAAAATAGGTATCTACTCCGTCCCATCCATCGCGGAAAAGTCCACCAGGAGTGCCCGGGTTCTGGAAAAGCTCGTAATATCCTGTATAGGTAAACCATTCATCGGGATCTTCGGCCTCATAGTAATATTCGTAAAATCCCGGGTAGCTGTCGTAATAGATCTCCGGGTCGATGAACTGCGATTCAGGAACATCAGGATTGTCATCGTCGTAATAATACACACCATAGTCCTCATTCCAGTATTCCCAGTCGATGGAGACATAACAATGGCCCGGATCGCCTGAACGGCCACAAGATACGGCCATGACAACAATGACCGCTAACAGTATAGATTTATATATAGCTTTCATGATCTTTTCATCTTTGGTGCAACTGCAAGATAGCCTGGAAGGATATTCCATTGCTATCAATTATGTTTAATTATGAACTTTAATTTTTTGAATACAATTTTCAGGCCAATCTTGAAAAAAATCAAAAAATCAAAAAAAAATGGTTGAACAGTGCAGATCAGAAGGTCAACCAAAGTATCTGTTGATCTATTGCCTGTTTGCAAGCCTACTGATTTTTCAGTAGATCTACTTACTTTTCAGTAGTTCTACTGCTTTTTCAGTTGATGCATTGCTTTATAACTTGATGCATTGCTT
>CAYOSB010000366.1:0-3321 GCA_964406495.1 uncultured Bacteroidaceae bacterium
GATGCGGCAGTAATCGATTTCGGCAACCAGTGCCAGGTGGTCACCACCGACATGCTGGTGGAGGGGATCCACTTCGATCTGATGTATACGCCCCTGAAGCACCTGGGATATAAATCTGTGATCGTGAATATTTCAGATGTATATGCCATGAATGCCGTACCACGTCAGATCACTGTTTCTGTGGCCATTTCCGGGAAATTTTCCGTTGAGGCACTGGAGCAGTTTTATGAAGGAGTAAATCTGGCCTGTCAGCAATACGGCGTGGACCTGGTGGGTGGTGATACTTCGGCCTCGCTGACAGGTCTGATGATCTCGGTCACAGCGATGGGAACAGCGCCAAAGAAGGAGATCGTTTACCGCAGCGGTGCGAAGGTAAACAACCTGATTTGCGTGACCGGGGACCTGGGTGCGGCATACATGGGTTTGCAGGTGCTTGAGCGTGAGAAGAAGGTCTTTGAAGAGGACAACAAGACACAGCCGATGCTGGGCGATTATGAGTACGTGGTGGGCAGGTTCCTGAAGCCTGAAGTACGGGTGGATACTCTATTAAAACTTCGTGAGCTGGATGTATTGCCCACTTCCATGATCGATATCAGTGACGGGCTCTCTTCCGAGCTCCTGCACATATGCAAGGAGTCGGAGTGCGGGGTGGTGATCTACCACGATAAGCTGCCTATCTCCATGGAAGTCAACCTTGCTGCAGCGGAGTTCAGGCTGGAGCCGCTGATCCCTGTATTGAACGGGGGTGAGGACTATGAATTATTGTTTACCGTGCCGCTTTCTGCGCATGACAAGGTGAAAAGTATTCCGGGGATCAGCATCATCGGGAACATCACCGAGCACAAGGGCACTGCCATTATGATGACCGAAGAGGGACAGGCCGTTACGCTGCAGGCCCAGGGATGGCAGGCTTATTCCAAATGATCGGATACGACCCGTTATTGGTGATACTTTCACCTGGCTGAATTTCACAGAATCAACTGTGCGAATGAATTTTTACCGAGGCATGTACGATATCCGGAAGAATTAAGGGGGAACGCTTATTCTTTCTCCTCCCCGTCGAAGTATCCCTTGATGATCCCTCGTTTGGAATCCCTGATGAACAGGACGATCTCGTCACGCTCATTGGAAGCAGGGAGGTTTACATCCACAAAGTCAATGGCGTCCGATATATTTAGTCCGCGCTGGTAAACGATGCGATACACTTCCTGTATGGCATAGATGGTGTCGTTGTTGAAATTTCTTCTTCTCAGACCTATGGAATTGATACCCGTAAAAGAAAGCGGATCGCGGCCGGCCAGGATAAACGGGGGTACATCTTTGGTCACCTTGCTGCCGCCTTGTATCATCACATGCGTGCCAATCCTGACAAACTGGTGGACCAGGCTGCCCGGGCTTACGATGGCCCAGTTGTCTACCTCAACCTCGCCTGCAAGGCCCGCATAGCTGCCGATGATCACATGGTCCTTTACCTCGCAGTCGTGGGCCACATGGACGTAGGACATCAGCAGGCACGCACTGCCTATGGATGTCTTTCCCCTGGCCTTGGTACCTTTATTGATCGTGACAAATTCCCGCACAGTAGTATTGTCACCTATCTCTACGGTAGTATATTCGCCTTCAAATTTCAAATCCTGTGGGTCGGCAGCGATCACTGCACCGGGAAAGATCCGGCAGTGGTTGCCGATCCGCGTTCCTGGCATCAGGATGGCATTGGGGCCGATCCAGGAACCTTCGCCTATTTCCACATCTTCATAGATGGTGGCAAAAGGTTCCACGGTAACATTTTTTCCAAGTTTGGCGTCGGGGTGTATATTTGCGGGTGGTTTTGTCATGGTGTTTCCGTGTTTTTATCTTTAACGATCTGTGCCATCAGTTCGCCTTCGCATACCAGTTTCTCACCCACGAAGATTTCTCCATACATATGGGCGATGCCCCTGCGAAGTGGCGTAAGCAGATCCATTTTAAGGACCAGGGTATCGCCGGGTACTACCTTGGCCTTGAATTTTACTTTGTCGATCTTTAAAAAATAGGTAGAATAATTTTCCGGGTCCGGCACCAGCCCCAGGATCAGCATGCCCCCTGCCTGGGCCAGGGCTTCGATCTGCAAAACGCCAGGCATCACCGGCTCTTCCGGGAAGTGTCCCATGAAGAAGGGCTCATTCATGGTCACATTTTTAACACAAACCACGCGCTTATCGTCCAGGTAGATCGTTTTATCGATCAGGAGAAAAGGTGGCCGGTGGGGAAGCTTCTCCTTTACCTGGTTGATATCATAAACCGGGGGCTTATTGGGATCATACACCGGGATATGCTGTTTCATAATTTGCTTCTTCATCACCTGCCGAAGCAGTTTGGCAAATTCAACATTGGCCAGGTGTCCGGGACGTGTGGCAATGATCTTCGCCCTGAACCAGCGTCCTACCAGGGCAAGATCGCCGATCATATCCAGCAACTTATGCCTGGCAGGCTCATTGGGGAATCGCAGTTCCACGTTATTCAGGATTCCTTCTTTTACTTCGATCTTGGGTTGATGGAAAAGATCTGCCAGCCTGTCGATATCCTCCTGCGGCATTTCGTGGTCGACGATCACAATGGCATTTTCCAGGTCGCCACCCTTGATCAGGTTCAGCTTTGCAAGTTGTTCCAGTTCATGAAGGAAAACAAAAGTCCGGCAGGATGCCACCTGCTCCGGGAAATCCTCCCATTTTTCGAGTGTGGCGTATTGGTTCCCGAGAAAATCAGAGTTATAATCGATCAGCACGTTAATACTTTGCATCTGGTCTGGATAGGCAATGATGTGTACGCCATTTTCCTCGTCGTAATATTCAACCTTTTCCTCGAGCTTGAAATACCTGCGCTCGGCCTTTTGTTCCGCAACGCCGCTTTTTTGTATGGCTTCCACGTATATCCTGGCACTTCCGTCAAGAATTGGTGCCTCCGGACCGTTGACTTCAATGATTGCGTTATCAAGACGCATGCCTGCAAGGGCTGACAGCACATGTTCAATGGTGGATACTTTTGCACCATTTTCCTCTATGGTCGTTCCCCTGGATGTGTCGGTTACATTGTCGGCCACTGCGGTGATACGCGGTTCGCCGGGAAGGTCTGTGCGTTTGAAAATGTACCCGTGGTTTTCAGGGGCGGGGAGCAGGGTGAGTGTTACTTCCACGCCGGTATGAAGTCCTTTGCCAGAAAAAGAGAGCGGTTCCTTGAGGGTTCTTTGCTTTTCAGCCATACACGAAAATTTACTTTGAATAAAAAACGCCGCAAGATACAAAAATTCGCTTTACGCTTTTTTTGTGAGGGCCATTTAACAAA
>CAYOSB010000367.1:0-3318 GCA_964406495.1 uncultured Bacteroidaceae bacterium
GATTGCATCCGTGACCACACCCCCGTTTTCGGCCGTGGTGCCGCAATTACAGCTTGAAATATAAATGCTGCCGGTGATCTCAATTGTCCTGAATCCATCCACCTGGGCATTGTCGATTACCCCGATATTGAACTTTTTCTCTGCCACATTCTGATCCAGTGTGATGGAGGTTGGGAAATAAAGGGCATTGGAAATATCAGCCGCCAGGTTGACCCTGAAGGAACCGGTATTTTCTCCAACACGGCGGATCACCCCCCAGGTGGCATAGGGCCCTGCACTTTCAGAAACGGTATCCGCAAGGATTTCAAATGCGATTTCCGGTATGTCATCATCCACGATAGTAGCCGCAGTATTCCCCGAGATCATCCCATCCGCGCGGGCCATGATGGACACTTGTTCGTTTAACTCGGGAACTGTATTGTCGGTAACCGCTACCTTCACCTGTGCAGATTCCATGTTTCCCTGGATGGTTACTATGGCGGGGAAGGACCACTGGGATGTGGAAGTGGTTGAGAGATAAACAACGACAGAATCAGGAGATGTCAAGTCCCTGCTGATGGTCAGAACCAAAGTATCTCCTTCGGTGGCCGCGTAGTTATCCAGGGTTAAAGTAAGCGTGGGTTCTTCATCGTCCAGTATATTCAAAACCTGCGATACCGGAAGATAACCCGGTGCGTTGGCTGCGATCTCCAGTTGCCTCGGCCCGTCGAGCAAGGCATTATCTACCAGGCTGATATTAAACAGGGCTGTGGAGTTACGTTCAGGAATAGTTACCGGGGAAGGGAGATTGATCTGTTCCGAAAGGGAAGTTGTAAGACTTACCGTAAGTGCCTGCGTTAAGTTCCCGCTGCGGGTGACATAACAACGGATGTCACCCGTGTAATCCTCTTTTGCAGATGCGGGGAGCGTCAGGTAGAGCCGGCTCTGTAGCGAGATCCTGTTTGCCGAAACGGATGAATTATTTACCTCATCACCGGGATATTCCAGCAACTGCTCAGAGGGTTTCAGAATCACTTCAATATATCCTTCCCCGGAGAAGCTGATGACCTCAGGTATCCTGAACCTGTAATTCCTTATAATATCAGATCCCTGTTGCAGAATATCAGAATATTGAGGTGTTCCTTCCAGGTCCAGGCGGATCCCGGAAAGTGAAACGATGGATACCCGTTCTGTCCATCCCCCTTCAGCAGTTGCATCACCAATGTTGTTGACCCTCCAGGATATGGTTATGGTATCACCCGGCGCATAGGTGTATTTGCCGGCAGTAATATCCCCAACCTTCACATCGGGCAAGGGCTTTTCCCTGACATATATACCGGCCTGTTGCTGATTGTTATTGTTATCACTCTCTGTGATTCGGTTTCCCCGGTCGGTAACGCCGATAATGTAATGGTTCCCAGCGTAGCCTGTGGGAATGGTAAGCGTAATCGAATGCATGTAACTGCTGTCGGGTTCCAGCGGATGTTGACGCACTGTCTGACCAAGGAAGTGATCATCTCCGGAGAGGAGTTGATCCGTTGAAATGAAAAAAGCATCATACCAGGTGGTCGCAGACGTGGATCCGGCTCCCTGGTTTTTGATGGTATAATCCAGGGTAAAGGGAGTAACCGAAAGCACTGTATCCGGGCCTGAAATCTCCGGCATAATAAGATCGGGTAGTTCCCTTACTGTGAAAGTATGCGTCACACTGGTATGCTGAAGGCACTGGTTCACCGAATGGATTTTCCAGTGGTAGGTTGTCCCGTAGACCAGGTTATTCAACCGGGCAGATGTTCCGTAAATATTGCTGATATGCGGAGTCCCCGGTTCCGGATCGCCATCTTTCCAGAGGTAAAGACTATAAAACAGGGTGTTCTCCGAAGGCTGCCAGAAGCAATCCACGTGTATATTTTGATCCTCTGCTCCATCTTGCGGCAGCAGACCAGTAGCGCTACCCGGCTGCACACAGGTTGCATTTAAAAGGGTCGGGGAATAATAGTCGGGAACATGATCCGCTACAAACAATTCGCTCTCAATGATTTCATAAATTTTGCCGTGAAACACATCGTAGTAACGGAAGGTGATGGTATCTCCGGAAGGATGATTGCTGAACACACGAACGTTATATACCATGTTCCCGGTAGGAGGAAACAGTACAGATGCTGATTGTGCCCCCCGAAGCTGTCCGTTTACATAAGCGATAATGGTACCGTCTTCAAGGTAATTTCCCTCAAAATTAACCCTGAATATGTATTCAGCATTATATTCATACTGGTTTGATAATTGGCTGTTGGAAGGTATGGCCGGCACCTGGAGCTGGGCAAATAAAGGATCTGCTGCACTCATCCAGATCAACACGATGAGTGCAATGGATTTGACCAGCCTGCGCGCCTGGCTTTCCGGTGAATTTGTTCCTGGGAACATGCTGCACTGATGGTTCATCTGTTTCATGATTTATTGATTCAGAATTTAACGTGAAGTTTTGATCAATTTCCGGACAGCGGTTCCGCTGATGGTCTTCACTTCCAACGTATAAAACCCAGGTTCCAGCTGTTCAGTGGTAACATGAATGGTTGAGCCGGAACACACATGGGTATGGACCTCTTTGCCTGTCATATCGCGCAACCGTATCTTTTTAATGGTTGCTGATGCATGCACTGTGAATTGATCCGAAACCGGATTGGGGTAAACAGAGAGCCGATGTACATTTTTTATTTCCTGTAAAGTATTGATGCCGTTAATTACCAACCGATATGGATCATACGGATTACCGGTAATGCCATCCGGCCTGAAGCTGATGAACAATCCGGATGGGTATTCCGTTTGTTCGGATGGGTGTGCAAATTTAAAAGTGATTTCCTGGTTCAATTCATTGGAATAATAGGTCAAAACAAACAGGTAGGTATCCAGGGAGGGGATAAATACAGACCTGGAAACACCCCGGACTTCATCGCCATGAAATGCTTTCAAAAGGGAACCCTCACCGTTGATTCTCTCTCCTTCCCCGGAAATTACCTCGGCAATCAGCGTGGCGGAATATTCAAAATTTTCAGGTTGAAGTCCGTGTTCCATTAACAATTGCTCGTGGGTAAATTTTTCAGAAGAGACACTTTTCTTTACAATGGCAGGAGCATTGAACATCAGGTTCCCGGGAGCCTGAACATAAATTTTATATCCATGAAGCACTTTGAGCGTTTCCAGTTCTCCTGCCCAACCCGAGCCTGCATAATAGACAGCGGAACCGCTTAACCCCTTGAGAACGACATCACCTGCCGGAATAGAGACTGTCTTTACAGCCGCGTCAATATTCCTGTCCGATTGAAGTAAAAAGGCAATATC
>CAYOSB010000368.1:0-3289 GCA_964406495.1 uncultured Bacteroidaceae bacterium
TTCTTAAGTCTCAGGTTGAAACAGCTTATTCACGGGCAGAGATTTTTTCCCAGTCCCTGGTCTATTCGCCTGCAGGAATATCTTATTATAATCCATTAGAAAATAGGCTGTATCCAGGTATAATCAGCCCTTCAAAGATGGACAATCTTGAAAAAAGGATAAAAACAAAACAAAAGATTTCAGCAATGCTTGAATTACAGGATTTACAAGGAAATTTGATAAAAAAGACCTATTACAAAGAACAATATTTTTCAAATAATTTTCCTCTTGCACAGGTAGGCCTGCCCGGAAAAGGAGGGGTATTTAAATTAGAAAAAGAACTTTTTGTATTATATAAAGATAAAGAAACAAAAAAAGGAAAACTCAAAATGATAATACTTATACCAAGAGCATAATATAAAAAATGAAAAACAAAAAAGCACAATTGCAAGTACCAGGAGCAGCAGTATCAATTTATAGTTATCTCCTTTTTGCACTTATGATCATAATTTTTTTGTTCTTGTTTTCAATAAGATCCTGTACAGATTTTAGAACAGAAACAGACAACATATTATCAGACACAAGAAATTTAGATTATCCTGTATTGCTTTTAAACTATTTAAGAACAGAAAAAAATAACACGAACATAGCTCAGCTTATTCCCTTGTATATAAAGAGGGATCCTGGAAAAACAAAATTTCCAGAACAGCTAAAAAATGAAGTGGTCAACAGCTCCCACAGAGAGAATGTTGGTCGCATCGGCAGGAGCACCAATATAGCGCCAGGGGTTATTGCCCGAATTTCCTGCGCTGGTAACACTGACCATTCCTTTTGCTGCAGTCATGCTATTGGCTACTGAAATGTGGGCTGTTTTTCCGTCCATGTCTGCATACGTGAAATTCGTCGTTGAATCATCGAATTCAGTATATCCAAGCGACGTATTCAGGATGTCCGCACCCAGGCTGTCGGCCCATTCAGCTCCTTCGATCCAGGAATACTCTTCTACGCGTGTTTCTGAAAATGGATTCTCTGTCAATGCCAGTGCCAGGTTGGCATGCGGTGCCGCGCCTACCAGGTTATCGGGCCAGTCGGCAATGATAATGGAGCTGACACTCATGCCATGGGAATGGGCACCATAGATTTCGTCGATCTCATGTACGAAACTTTTACCTGCAATCACCTGGTTCGTGGAGTAGGCAGTTTCGAATGCCGGTAATATACGCATACGGTAAAATCCCGCATCCAAAACGGCAATGGTTACACCGTTACCTGTATAGCCCTGCTCATGCAGGTAGTCGAGTTTTAACTGGGTGATTTGTTCCGTGGAAAAACCATATGCATAGTCAGGAGAAACCACGAGGGGATCAGCGAACCGCTTACCGGAAGGAGCTGGCGGATAGAAGACGGGTATTTTTGCGTAGTCCCATTGCACAGAATCAATAAATGAGAGCTGGTAGAGGGTATCTATTAATTGCTGGTCATTGCTTTCCACCAGTGCACCATTAAGCCATTTTGAAACATGCAGCACTGATAAACCGAGTGAGGAGAGGCTGTCGATATACGTTGTGCTCACCGGCAGGTCAGAAGCGTCTACCGGAAGGGATTGCCAGGCACGACGATCGATGGACGCTTGTGAAAGGAATGCCTCGGGTTGGTCGACGGTATACCCGTTCTCATTTTTATCTGTGAAAAAATACCAATAGGTGTCGGGCGCTATGCGCTGAGCCTGTGTTGCTTGAAAAAAGATCAGCAGGGATGCTAAAGTGATCAGATGTCTTCTCATAATTTAAAGATAACAAATTGTACTTCAGGTTCCTACTCTGAACCGGTCAAATTTGAAAGATGGTATGGATCAAAAGGAGCGCAAGCCCCCGGTTGATGGTGCATGGAGATATAACAAATCCGGAGCGCCGCTGGTTTAGCTGCGGGGATATTTTTTTATTCCCAGCCCAGTGCAGGATCAGGAATGGAACCTTCGGTCTCCTCAAGCTGTTGAATGAATGTTTCGTATTTTCTTTCCAGTTCTTCAGGATTGAGCACTTTGCCTTTGTCATATTTGATCACAGAAACCAATTCACCTTCTTCGGAATAGTAATTCCAATCTCCGTCTTTAACATCCCTGAAATATTTTCCTGAGATCTGCGACCTGGCCTCCTGGTAAAATGTATTGTAAGCGCCATGAAGCTGGTCATCCTGGTAGGATGCAACCAGCATGGTGTCACCATTCTCGAAAAACTGGATCCATGGACCCTGCCTGATACCTGATTTGTAATGCATCCTCCTTGAAATATTGCCGGAAGGGTAGAAGGTTTCGGTGATTCCTGACAGCTCCCCGAGAGAGTAGTTTTCGATCATTCTCACGGTACCATTGGATCCCAAATACTCCCATGTGGAATCTTTTTGTTGTTTTTCGTAGATGCCCCGTGCTTTCAGTTTTCCATTCTTTGCATACATTTTAACGAAACAGCGGTCGCTGCCGGGGTAGAAATCCATCGTGGCTGTAAGGTTTCCTTGTTGATCGTACCTTTTCATGCGTCCAACAGGTTTTCCACTGCTGAATTCAGCTTCGTATCTGATCGTACTGTCGGCATAATACCCTGTCCATGGTCCCGTACGCAAACCGTCACTGTCAAGTGCATTTTGACCAACTGCCCCTGCGGGGAGTATCCATAATACCAGGAGCATGAAATATGAGATGCGCATTATTTTTCCTTTTACTATGTAACGATAAAACCTTATGGTAAGTATGATGCAAATGTATATACCTCCCGGATCACATCCTTACATCTCAACGCAGGAGCCTGGATATTGCAGGTTCCGGGAGTGCCCCCATGTAAAATAGAGAAGCCGGTTCTTTTATGAACCGGCTTCTGGGTTATATATGGTGTAGACATTGAACAATTGTTATTTTACTTCTTCAAAGTCAACATCTGTTACTTCACCATCATCATCTCCGCCTTTTTTCTCGCTTCCGCCACCTGTTTCCGCATCTGCAGTTTGTTGTTCTGCACCCTGCTGCTCCTGGCTGGCATTGTACATGTCCTGCGAGGCGGTTTGCCATGCATTGTTGAGTTCTTCTGTGGCGGCATCAATTGCAGCAAGATCTTCAGCTTTGTGGGCATCCCTCAGTTTTCCCAATGCAGCTTCGATGGTTTCCTTCTTCTCAGCCGGAAGCTTATCGCCATACTCCTTCAGCTGTTTTTCCGACTGGAAAATCAGGCTGTCGGCATTGTTGAGTTTCTCGATTCGCTCTTTTACCTGCTTGTCGGATTCCTCGTTGGCTTTGGCCTCCTGCTTCATTTTTTCGACC
>CAYOSB010000369.1:0-3284 GCA_964406495.1 uncultured Bacteroidaceae bacterium
TGGGTTGGCCGATCCGGCCAACCCTCTTAAATATTTTTACCGGACACTACTGAAAGTTTATGTTATCTTTTCAATTGGAATTCAGTCTTTAAGCTTTTTCTTACACTAATCCTACAACTTCTGAAATTGGTTCAATTAATGATCTGATTGAACTATGAATCTCAGTAATTACTTGAATATTTCAATCCCAACAAATTCAATATCATAAGAAAATCAAAATCTTTCCTAGTAATTTCATTATTATTTATCAGTCTGTGTGCACATACTCAATTAAAAGTATTCGATACTGGTAATACTGTTTTAGGACCAAATACAGATTGGAATTTGCAAACCCTTAATTTAAATGGAAGTGGGGAATTGGGTTCTGGAGCACTTCTGTCCTTTGGAGATAATGGCACTGTTACAAATAACCTTCTCATAGGAGAATATGGAACAGGCGATTCAGATCAATTATTATTGCATGGTAAGAAAGGATTATATTTTTCAACTTCTCCATCTGTGGATTCTAAAATGTTCCTCTCACAAGCTGGGAACTTAGGTATTGGAACCACTACTCCGCTGAGCAAATTATCTGTGAATACTGACGGAGATGCAGATCGCATAATGTATGTATACAATAGCGGTACTGAGAGAATGGCTAGATTCCAATTAGAACAAGCCAGTGGGAATTTTGGGATTGCCTTATGTGCTATTGTAAAAAATTCAAGTTCTACTGGCTCAAAACATGTTGCAGGTAATTTTCAGTGCTATGAGGCATATGAAAACAACAAAATGACATTTGGTATTAGAGCTCACGCTGGTAGAGGGTATGACGGTGGAAACTTTGCAGTATATGGCGGTCTAGTTGGCAACAGAGATGGAGGTGCAATTGTAGGAACAATAAGTGATGAACCTGATATAGATGGTATCTATGCAGGCTATTTTTATGGAGATGTACACATAACTGGCGATTTGACTGTTGATGGTGATTATCCGGGTTGGTCAGATTCAGATATAAAGAGAGACATTCGTTTCTTAGATAATGACGTATTGGATAAACTGGCGACACTTCAAACGATCAAATATAAAATTAAAGTTCCAGAAAAATCATTAAATGATACAGCTACGATAAGAGAGGTTGATCCAAGACTTATGAAGATCTACGAAAGAGATAGAATAGGTCTAATTGCGCAAGAATTACAAATGGTTTATCCAGAATTGGTAACTGAAGGCAATGATGGGCATCTAAGAATTAAATATCTGCAGGTAATTCCTTTGCTTGTAAAGGCAATTAATTCTCAACAAGAACAAATTAAAACAATAGAGTCGATTCTCGAATCATCTTCATTAAAGAAAGGAGGATTATTAGAATTATCTAACGACTCTGGAGTTGGTGACCATTCGACTTTATACCAGAATTCGCCAAATCCATTTAATGATGAAACTATCATAAAGTATTACATTGAAAATAGTAGTATGAATGCATTTATCTATGTCTATGATTTAAGAGGTAAACAATTAGCAAAATTTATTATTAATAAGGCAGGTGAGGGAGAAATCATAATTCCATCTTCAAGGTTTGAACCTGGGATATATATTTATAATCTATTTGTTGATGGTATTATCATTGATAGCAAACAGATGATTCTCACTGATTAAAGAAAATAATATTAAAATCTTAAATAGTCTAAGCATGAATTTTAAGCAAATAAAAATCATTTTATACATATGTATTTTGATTGGATCCTTTAATATACAGGCACAAGAATCCTTTACTTGTTATATCGGATCCAACAGTGATAACATGTCCCAATCTATATTGTTATCAGCGCAATCTGGCATTTGGAATAACTATAAACCTATTGATATTTCTATGACTCCCATTAAGGAAATTAGAATAACTTTTCACGTATTTGCTAAGACTGATGGAACAGGAAATATTCCAAATAATTCAGCAGGTAATGAATATTTACAAAATGATGTAATGGCTTCATTAAATGATAAAATGGAGCATCTATTACCTATGAATATACCATCAACTTCACCTTATGTTAATGATTCAAGAATTAGATATGTATTAGCGAATATATATTTTTGGAACAATGATTATGCATGGAATTTTCAGCAAACTAGTGCATATGGAGATTCAATTTTCAATATGTTTATAGCCTCAACAGGAAGCCCTGTTCAGTACAAAGATAATTCAGTTCATATTTTTATTTCTGGATCAAACACCGGCAGTAAAGGAAGAGCAAGTGGCTTTGGTGATAAAGATTGGGTTACAATATCAGGTATATATCAAGAATATCTGGCTGGAAAAATTAACGTGCGTGGATTGGCGCATGAACTCGGCCATTCTATTGGTCTAGAACATTCTTGGTATAGTGAAATTAGACTAAATCTTGATGATACACCAACAAACGCAAATTGCTGGTCGTTAGATAATTCCATTCCAGAGTGTGATGAGATTACTGAGGTTTCAAATAATATTATGGATTATAATAAGTACAAAAATTCGCTTACTCTTGGCCAATTGATTGTAGCTCATTATTACTTACTAGGTAATCAAGGTAATATCTCAGATTGCCTAATTAGTAACATCACGCTGGATTTAACTAATGTTGTAGGAGATAATTTTTTATGTCCATCTCCTCCATATTTAGAATTTAATTACTCTCCATTACAATTAGGTGTTCAAATTCATAGTACTTACAGCTCTAATATTTTAGGTTATGGATTAGGGATGAACAGATACTATAGGCCCAATACTTCATCAAATGAATCTGGTGAAATCACTCTCGAATTTGATTATGGCAGTCATGGAAGCCTATTTCAAGCAAAGAATGTATGGATTAATAATTTTACTTACACTGATTATGAAGTGTGTGATGTTTCAAGTATTGGAGAAATCAGTGCAGAGAATATTGCAATTCCTGGGCTAAATTGTGATCCAGTTGATTTAATAGTTAATTATGGTGAATCATTAATCATATACAGCTCTGATATTACTATTGGTTCTGGGTTTGAAGTTCAACTTGGAGGAGAATTAGAAATAGTAGTAGGAAATGATTGCAATTAATAATAGAATGACATGATCTCAAATAAATCTGTTTTAAAGTACGCTCTGATACTGATTATCATGTTATCAGAGGGAGTTGGAACTGCATATGCTCAAATTGATTGGTTTAAGGCAGGTTCTACATGGCATTATACATATAGAGAGGGTGCTGATACTCCTAATATTAGTTATTTAAAATTAACAGTTGAAAGAGATACAATAATCGAAAATAAGATCTTTTCAATAG
>CAYOSB010000370.1:0-3270 GCA_964406495.1 uncultured Bacteroidaceae bacterium
TGCAGGCAAATTTAAGGTCTGTTTGGAATATCATATTGAAAATTGCAGAGGCCCCTGCGAAGGTCTGCAGGACGAAGAGGCATATAATGAAGCAATCCGCCAGATCCATGAAATATTAAAAGGGAACCTGGAAGGAGTAATTTCATTTCTTAAAAAGGAAATGAAAATGATGGCCGAAGCATACAAATTCGAGGAGGCTGAAAAAATGAAATTGAAAGTCGAAGCCCTTGAGAAATTTCAAACCAAGTCAACCATCGTCAACCCCTCGATAAAGAATGTAGATGTATTCAGTATCGTGAATGAAGAAAAATATGCGATTGTCAACTACTTAAAAATCACAAAAGGCGCTGTAATTCAAGCACATACAGTGGAAATCAAGAAGCGGCTGAATGAGACAACCAGCGAAATTCTGGCTTTCGCCATCACCGACATCAAAGAAAGAGTAAGGAGTGATGCCAAAGAACTCATTCTACCCATGGATCTGTCGGAAGAATATTCATGGTACAAAATCACAGTACCCAAACGCGGTGACCGGAAAAAATTGCTGGAACTTTCGGAGCGCAATGCCAGGCTGTATAAACTTGAGAAACAAAAACGAGAAAAGGAAACACCCAAACAATATCCGGCGCAACGCATCCTTACAACCTTACAACAGGATCTCAGGTTAACTTCGCTCCCGGAGCATATTGAGTGCTTTGATAACAGTAATATACAGGGATCGGATCCAGTAGCTGCGTGTGTGGTGTTTAAAAATGCCCGACCGGCCAAAAAGGAGTACCGCCATTACAATATTAAAACAGTAACAGGGGCTGATGATTATGCATCCATGGAAGAAGTGGTCTACAGGAGATACCGCAGGCTACTTGAAGAAAAGAAAAACCTGCCTCAACTGGTGATCATCGACGGGGGCAAGGGACAGCTGAATGCGGCTATGAAAAGCATTGATCAATTGGACCTCAGGGGTGATATTGCCGTGATTGGTATCGCAAAAAAGCTTGAGGAGATCTATTTTCCAGGAGATCCGGTTCCGTTGTATATTGATAAGAATTCGGAATCGCTCCGGCTCATACAACAACTCAGAAATGAGGCCCACAGGTTCGGGATCGAATTTCACAGGTTAAAACGTTCCGGTGCCATGATCAGTTCCGAATTGCGTTCCATTCAGGGAATCGGGGCGGCCTCCGTAGAAAAACTTTTTAAAACATTTAAATCTGTGGAGGCGATCCGGAAAGCCAGTGAAGATGACCTGTCCAAAGTGCTCGACCTGAATAAAGCCAGGAAAATCATTGACTGGTTTGAGAAGGGACAATCATTTTAGAGTGGAGTTGCTTAAAAATGATCAGAAAAATATTGGCTGAAGAAAGGTCCAGCGTATGTATTTCACGTGATAAATCTTGAACGTTCTACAGGTAATATGATCATAATATATTGAAAATGAATGGTTTGCTGAAAAAGTCTGTAGTGCATTAGCTGCAAGGCGGCAAAGCGAAGCTGTATAAGAATACTGCGAGCTGCAGCCAACGCAGTAGATGATGTGCTATAGGCTAACAAAATAAGTAGTCTTAAAAAATGCAAAGTTATTAGCAAATAAACCTGAAAACTTTGCATTTTGCATAGAAGAAAATCATATATAATACTCAATTTTAGACTATTAAGTGTTTTTCAGCAAGCCCTATCTAGAGTTTGTCAACAGAGTCGGAGTGTCTGGATCATAAAGTTCGAGAACAAGGCGCGCAAAAATCTTAAGACGCAGTATACTAAGGTATTCGAGGAATTAAGATTTTTGCAGTAACGCAGTTATCGGACTTTATGGACGGACACTATCTATTGCGTTCCACTGTAAACGTGATCAGGTCGAAAAGAGATTGTCTGGAAGCAGATTCAGGAAAGCTGTGTAGTACCTGTTCCGCTTTTTCTTTAAACGCATACATTTTCTTTTCAGCAAAATTCAATCCATCATGGGATATGACGAAATCAATGACCTCTTTGATCTTGTTGTTGCTCATACTGCCATTGCGGATAAGCTTGAGAATGGAACGTTTCTCATTGCGTGAACTCTGTTCAAGTGCATAGATAAGAGGAAGTGTGAACTTCTTCTCTTTCAGATCGTTACCGACAGGTTTTCCTGTATTCCCCCTGGGCTGGTAATCAAAAAGATCATCTTTGATCTGGAAGGCCATCCCGATATCAATTCCCATCTGGTATACCCTGTCGATTTCTTCCTGGGTGGCGCCTGATGATTTTGCCCCGCTGGCAGTGCATGCAGCGATCAGGGTCGCGGTTTTTTTGCGAATCACTTCATAATAGGATGCTGTGTCAATATTCAGTTTTCTGGATTTTTGAAGCTGAAGAAGCTCTCCTTCACTCATCTCATTTACTGCATCTGAAACAATATCCAACAGGTCATGGTCCCGCCTGCGGGAAGCCAGAAGCAGTCCCCTGGCGAGAAAATAATCGCCCATCAGTACAGAGAGTTTCGATCGCCATATGGCATTCATAGAGAACAATCCCCGGCGCTCGTATGATTCATCCACAACATCGTCGTGGATCAGCGTGGCCGTATGCATCAACTCGATCAGTGAAGCAGCGGTGTAAGTGGAGTCCGTGATCTTCCCTGTCATTTTAGCAGTAAGGAAAACAAAAAGAGGACGCATTTGCTTTCCCTTATTACGCAAGATATATGAAGCAACTATGTTCAGCAATTTTACATCACTGTGGATGGCTCCGCGAAATGTTTTCTGAAAAGTTTTCATCTCCTCAGCTACCGGGCGCCGTATATCATTTAAATTTGGCATTGAAATCTGATTTCAGCGGCAAATTTATAAATAAATCAGCGTCTTAGCGCCGAAAAGAAGAATTATTACCCCTGCACCGCTAAAGCCGGAGACCACAAATACTCCTAAGTATCAATCTTCATGTGCAGTGCGAAAAACTGCTAATTGAAAACTGTACAAAAGGTGTCTTCCTTATGTTTAATTATTGATATATTTGTATATGCAGATATAATACGCAACCAAGGAAGAATATCATGTCCAAATTTACGGAGATAAGCGCTGAGCGGATCGAAAGCGCAGCCAATATGATGAAAGCGATCGCACATCCCATGCGATTGGCAATTCTGGGTCATCTTTCAGAAGGTGAGGAGCTTACAGTTACCAAGATCCATGAACTTGTAAATATTGAACAGTCAACAGCCTCTCATCACCTGGGGATACTTAAAGATAAGGGAATCCTCATTTCCCGCCGCGAAGGAAAAAACACGTTTTACAC
>CAYOSB010000371.1:0-3267 GCA_964406495.1 uncultured Bacteroidaceae bacterium
AACTGTGGACGGGGGAAGATGCGGTAATGAGCACCAACGCAGGGGAAGAGTTTTCTTTATTCAGTGGTGATATCGCGGGCAGGAATCTCCAGTTCGAGCCCGACAGAAAAATCATCCAGGAATGGTATTTCGGTGATCAGAAAGAACCTTCTGTCGTTACCATTACCCTTACTCCTGATAAATATTTTACAAAAATTGAACTACTACACACCAACATCCCGGACGAGGCCTTTGCGGACATAAGCGATGGTTGGGATGAATCATACTTCGGTGCATTGAAGGAGTTTTTTGAATAATCATTGCTTCTGCTTCGCTGGCAACCAGGAATGATTCTTTTCCATCTTCCATGGTTTAAAACATTGTTCAGCAGTGGAGATGCAGCGGAATATTTTGCTATTTTTAGAGATTAATCAGCGGTTCGCCATGCATCTCAGGAAGATATTCACCTTTCTACTAGCCTCCGTGGTATTGCTTTCAGCATATGGCCG
This sequence comes from uncultured Bacteroidaceae bacterium, assembly GCA_964406495.1. Taxonomy (GTDB): domain Bacteria; phylum Bacteroidota; class Bacteroidia; order Bacteroidales; genus M55B112. The sequence goes on from CAYOSB010000371.1 coordinate 489, forward strand.
TGGTCTGGATGAAATCAAAAGAAGCGGTAAAATCTACATCGCGTTTACAAGTGACGACATTCGCAACATCAATTACCCGCTTGCAAAGGAATTTGCAAGTTACCTGAATGTTGAACTGGTGGAAGTTGAAATCGAATGGGAAGAGGTCTTCATGAAGGATGGGGTGATTCCCCCGGGCCTTCAAACCGATCCTTCGGTTTCGTTTACCCCCGATGCATTGAAAAAGGCCGACATCATCTGCTCCACCTTCACTATCCTGGAGTGGAGAAAAAAGCTCTTTGATTTTGCAGAAACCCTGTATTCTGCAGAATTATTGCTGGTGCAGGGAGGAGCGGAACCGCCGGAGGAATTCCAGGAACTTGCAGGTAAAAAGATCACCTTCCAGCGCTCCACTACTTTTGAAAAGCATCTTCATGAAATCAATAAACAGATCGGTGGCGGCATTGAGCTGATCGCTACTGAGAATGGCAACCAGGCCAAAGAATTATTCCTCAATGGTACTGCATACGGAATCGTCCTGGATGCAGATGAAGCATTGAACTTTAATGCCATCCATGACCATCAATTCCAAATTGCCTTCCCGGTCAGCGATGTAACCAAGACTGCATGGGCGGTAGAGAAAAACAACCGCCTTCAGCAGGAGGTGGAAAATTTCTTTGAGACCATTGCCAACAATGGCATACTTGATGAGATCTTCTACGAGAAATTCGAGGTACAGTACTCCACCTTCGTCGACAACATACATAAAAACCTGAGGTACGAAGAGCTGTCCCGCGATCTCCCGGGCATCCTGGCATCAAAAAAGCTGGTGGTTGCCCTCCGCGACCGCAGTTTTATCTACCGTTCCGATGGACAGAAGCAGTTCATGCATGCCCTGGCGGAAGAATTTGCGGATCATCTCGGGGTATCTCTTGAAATCATTATCACACCTTACTTTTCCAAATATTGGGAAACCGGAGAGGGAGAAGTAGTACGGGATTCATCCTACACTCCCGACTGGTTCAATCACTTTGACATTGCATGCGAAGTGTTTGCTCCCCTTGAATGGAGAACAAAAAAGGTCAACATGATCCCCGTGTACCCGTCAGAATACGCTGTCATTGCAAAAAAAGAGACTGAAATCAAGAACCTCCGGGATTTGCAGGAAATGACATGCGTAATCGCGCCTAAAACTGTCTATGAAGACATATTAAGCAACAACGACCTGGAAAACTATTATTTTACCGATAAAGTAGACAACTTCCTCCCGGAGGTCGCATCGGGAAATGCAGATTATACCATCCTGTACAATGCATTTTATGAGCTTTCCAAATATCCCGGCATGGAAGTAAAACTCACACTGGGAGATCTGAATGTATGCTGGGGATTGCGGAAGGATCAGCCCCGGCTCCAGGCTGAACTGGAAGAATTCATCAGTACCTCTTCAGAAAACGGGCTGATCCGTGTATTGATGAAATCGCTTCAGGGCAATACCCTGCAGACGCCGGATGCATATATCAACAGTTACTATGAATCCTTTCAGACCGGTCAGCTCCCTTATGTCAATTACGGTGCAGATGACGGTTTGCCGCAGGAAGATGTGTTTTCGATCTTCCAGGATCGCAAGGGGTACATCTGGTTCGGCACCAACTCGGGGGCAGTTAGGTACAATGGCAGGGAGATGTATGTATATAATGAGAAACATGGTCTTCCATCCAATTCGGTCAGAGATATTAAGCAGGACTCGACGGGAACCATATTCCTTGCCACAACCAACGGTGTGGCTGAATTTGGACGTGATACGGTTACCACAAAATGGTTCGATGGCATATCATTCAAGAAGATCCTGGTGGATCGCCGGAACAATAAATGGCTTATTGGTGAAGATGGGGCCTACCTGCTCAGGCCTGACGGAAAGGAACAATATATCAACAGTGTATTTCCTGAACTCCCCAATCTGATTTATAATATCACCGAAGATCCAAAAACAGGAAGCATTCTCCTGGCCACTTCCATGGGGGTGTTCCTGGTCGACCTTGAAAAGGAAGTCTTGAACAGGATCAGCAAACAGGATGCTTTTTCTGTATTTGTAGATATCAATGACAGCATCTGGATCTCAACAAAAGACGGACTGTATATTGCGGATTTCGATCAGTTGCGGAAAAATAGTGATGCGGCGCAATACTACAACCTCAACGAAAGACTGGATTTCCCGGTTGAAATTTTTTCGGAGATCAAGACCAATAATTACGGTTCCGTCTGGTTGATCTCAGATAACAGGATCTACCAGGTCATTTCAACCGACCAGGCCCCGGTACTTTACGAACAGGAAATCGGGATCAGGAACAACAAGATTCTGTCATTTCTTGCAGATATGGAAGACAACATCTGGATCGGTTTTTCCGGTGGCTTGCAACGACTTACCAACAGGAAGGGATTGAGAAACTTTTTTCCGAATACCATCAACTCATTCATATACAATATTTTTGAAGACAACACCGGTCGTATCTGGATCACCTCTAATAACGGAATTTTTTACTTCAAGGATGTTCTCACCCAGTACAAACCCTCCATCGGGGTGAACAACAATACCTTTCTTGCTGCCCGGCTGAATAACGGGAATATTCTTCTCTCCAACACCTTTGGCGTGTATGAGGTGAATGTAAATACCCTCCAGGTCGTACGCTTTTCGCAGTTTCCCCAGCTTTCACTGACCCCGGAAAACATTTTTGTCTCCGCATCGGAGGAAATTTTTCTTCTGACCGGTATCAACGGCGTAGTGTATTACCTGGAAGACTTC
>CAYOSB010000372.1:0-3264 GCA_964406495.1 uncultured Bacteroidaceae bacterium
GGACAGGGCAGTTGAAGTAATGATAAAATCATCGTTGGTGATCCGGAAGATTCTGGATAACAGAGAGTGCAGCAGCAATGAGCCAGCCATGGCAAGTGCCACATAGATGGCAATATTGGCAAGCAGTCCGGCTGATTCGGGTGCAAAGATCTCCTGCAGATTCGCCTTGGAAGCGACGATCACACAAAACACATAAATAAAATACATTCCGAGCTGAAAAGATTTGCGGTTCCGGTTGACTGCCGGAACAAGAGAAAGCACTATTCCAAGGGTCGTCACCGTGAGAATGGCCGCTGTATCTTTGGTCTCACCTTCGAACAGGAAAGTCATTCCGTATCCCGCTGCAAAAACGAGTACTGCGAAACCGAATGCATTCAGCACACCCGGGAAATTTTGCCTGTTGAAGAAACCTTCATATGATTCAAACGCACTGACAGTCTGTTCCGCATCAAACCCATTGTAATCGGATGTATGCTTGTAAGGTTTCAGGTACAACCCGAAAAATCGCTTGGCTCCGGTGATCAGGAACAACAGCACAATCGCACCTATGGCAAGATCTACAGTATGCGTAAGAATATACAGGTCCTCACCCACGTTCAGTCCCCTGGCCAAGGCGGCAAGATTGGGGGTGCCGCCTGTATAGACACCGATCAGCAATCCTCCGATCTTATGGGCCTCTGGAATACTGTCCCGCAAGAGGAAATAGCCCACAAACACCATGATCACTACTGAAACAACGCCGAGGATCAGTGACAGGAAAGTATACCTGGCCATTTTGATCCATTTCATGATGTTTTCGGAAAACAACACCAGCGGAATGCCAAGCAGGATGGCAACACCCATCAGATCGCCCTGGAAACCGTTCATGGATTCCGGTACGAGACCGATATTACCGATGACCAGTCCCCCCACATAACAAAAAACGATAACCCCGATCCGGTTGATAATGGTATATTTACCGCTGAGTGCCAGCAACAAGGCAGGGAATAAAAAATAGAACAATACAATAATGACAGTCATTGCATGCTAATTTGGTTGGCCGGTAAATATAGGGAAAATCACTTAAACCGTTCCACATCTTTTTCATCAAAGGGAATATCCTCTCCTACTGGCGGACAATCTTCGAAGCTTTTCTCGTATTGCTGAATGGCCCTGAGGCTCATGCCCATGCTGGAGAATCCTCCGTCGTGAAACAGGTTTTGCATGGTTACTTTCCTGGTAAGGTCTGAGAAAAGAGTGACACAATAATCGGCACATTCGTCCGCATCGGCATTGCCGAGTGGAGACATCCTGTCGGCGAAATCCTCCAGTTTATCAAACCCGGCAATCCCGCTTCCTGCAGTAGTCAGGGTCGGAGACTGGGAAACAGTATTAATACGGATCTTCTTTTCCCTTCCATAAATATACCCAAAGCTCCGCGCGATAGACTCCAGGATGGCTTTGGCATCTGCCATATCGTTGTATCCAACGAATGTACGCTGGGCTGCAACATAGGTAAGGGCGATCACGGAGGCCCATTCATTCAGGGCATCTTTTTTTCGTGCTGTACTCAACACCTTATGCAGGGAAAATGCGGAAACATCCAGGGTCTTATGGTAATATTCGTATTTCAGTTCATCATATTCTATCCCTTTTCGGACATTGGGCGACATGCCAATGGAATGTAAAATGAAATCCAGTTTACCACCCAGTATCTCCATGGATTTTTCCACCAGTTGATCCAGGTCCTGCAGGTTGGTGGCATCCGCAGGGATGATCTCTGCGTTGCATTTTTCAGCTAATTCATTCATACTGCCCATGCGCATGGCAATCGGGGCATTTGTGAGCACAAAAGAAGCCCCTTCCTCGTGGGCCCTTTCGGCCACTTTCCAGGCAATGGATTTGTCATTCAGGGCTCCGAAGATGATCCCCTTTTTCCCTTTTAAAAGATTGTAAGCCATAATTTATTCGTTATGATTTGGATCAATTCAATACCTTAACAACTCAGGTTGTAATTTGTGCGAATCATCTGAATTTAATGCTCTTTCAGACCTTCAACAATTCCCGGGCATTGGAGAGTGCGGCATCCGTCAGGCGCTCCCCTGAGAGCAACTTCGCGATTTCTGTAATACGCTCTTTTTCCGTCAGTTTTCGGATGCGTGTAATGGTTGAATGTCGCTCTTCCTCCTTATAGACAAGGAAATGTTCCTCGCCCTGTGCAGCTACCTGTGGAAGGTGGGTGATGGCGATCACCTGGCGGCCTCCTGACATGCGTTTCATGATCGCACCCATTTTTTCTGCAATTTCGCCGCTGACCCCGGCATCGATCTCGTCGAAGATCAGTGTGGGCAACCCTTTGAAATCGGAAAGCAGGCTTTTGATCGTCAGCATCAACCGGGAAATTTCGCCCCCGGAGGCCACCTTCGATATCTCTTCAGGCGGTGCCTGTTTGTTAGCGGAAAACAGGAAGCGAATATCATTCATTCCATTCCGGTCGGGAGTTTCTGTAAGATCCACCTTCACCCTGAATGAGGCATTGGGAATACCCAGTTGGGTGAGCTGGGCAGCAATCTTCTGCTCGATGAATGAACCTGTTTTCTTGCGTCCGGTGTGAAGTTTACCTGCCAATTCCACCAGCCGCTCTTTTAGTTGATCTGCTTCCTCCTGTAATTTTTTTAAGTGTTCATCGGAAAAGGTGATGGCGGTAATCTTTTCATTCAGAGCATCCTGCAGTTCCAGCAACGCATCAACATCTTTCATCCGGTGCTTTTGCAACAGGCTATAAACAAGATCAATCCTGTCCTTTAACTCCTGTAATTTATCCGGATCATAGGAAATTTTTTCTGCCACGGTGGCCATTTCTGCTGCGATATCCTTTAATTCGATATACACTGACTGGAGTCGTTCTGTAAACTCTTTGGAGGGTGCGTGTACCTCCCTGATTTTCTTTTGCAGCTGCAGCGCTTCATTCAGCAGGTGGAGTACCTGTCCTTCCCCTGCGACTGCCTCCCCGGATGCGGTAAGGGAAAGTTTGATCTCCTCGGCATGTTCAAGCTGTTGCATTTCCTGCTCCAGCATTTCCATTTCGCCGTGTTTCAGTTTTGCTGCAGCCAGCTCATCATATTGGAACTGGTAGAAATCGAGTTCTCCGCTGATCTTGTCGATCTCCTCTTTTTGCGCATGGAGGGAGGCCATCGCTTTCTGGTACAGTTCGTAGGTCTGCCGATACCTGTTCAGATCGCTTTCATTTTCAGCTACATAGTCCACCACGTTGAGCTGGTAGAT
>CAYOSB010000373.1:0-3259 GCA_964406495.1 uncultured Bacteroidaceae bacterium
CACTCAGAAAATCTCCCAGGGGACAGGCCCTATTACTCGCCAGCATCGTGGTGGTGATCTATGCAGTCGGGATCACAGTGCTGGACCTGTTAGGAATAATGGACAATCTTTATTGGCAGGCCGGATTGGGAATATTCCTGTTTGTTGTCAGCTATTACATAATTCACCAGGTATTCCTGAGGTACGTTGAAAAGAGGTTGAACCCTGTGTTTAAGACCATACAAAATGTGGCGATGTCCCAGAAGAAGATCCGGGAACGGATCGATTCCAGCGATTTTTCAGAAACACTCAACAGGGATGTGCAAGCCTGGGCAAGTAACCAGACGGATGAGATCCGGCAGCTGCGGGAAATGGAAAAATACAGGAAGGATTTCCTGGGGAACGTTTCTCATGAACTCAAAACACCTATATTCAATATACAGGGATATATTCTTACTTTGCTCGAGGGGGGTATTGATGATTCGAAAGTAAATAAGCTTTACCTCAAGCGGGCAGAGAAAAGCATCAACCGCATGATCTCTATCGTGGATGACCTGGTTTCCATCTCGCGACTTGAATCAGGGGAATTCAAACTGAAGCTGGAGGACTTTAATATTGTCAAACTGGTGGAAGAGATATTCGAACATCACGAGATGCTGGCAAAGCAGTTCAAGGTGAAGCTGGAATTTGATTCCAGCTACAAAAGTCCCATCATGGTGCATGCTGACCGGAGAAGAATGACAGAGGTGCTTAATAACCTGATCGTGAATTCCATTAAATATGGAAAGGCGAATGGCAAGACCAAAGTGGGATTCATAGATACCGGCGAACGTATTTTGGTCGATATTTCGGACAATGGGATTGGTATTGATGAATCAGATCTGCCAAGGATATTTGAGCGGTTTTATCGCGTGGATAAAAGCAGGTCGAGGGATTCAGGAGGAACCGGCCTTGGACTGGCTATTGTGAAACATATTATCCAGGCCCACAACCAGACGATTAATGTAAGGAGTGCAGCAGGAAAAGGGACATCCTTTGTATTTTCAATGGATAAGTCGCAATAATCAGGGATCGACCCAGTCACCATGTTCCCGCATCACCTCAATCAATTGTGCAACGGCTTTCTTTTCCGGAACATTCTTGGAAACGGCTTTTTTGCCTTTGAAGATGCGCACCATGCCCCTTCCCGCGCCAATATAGCCATAATCGGCATCTGCCATTTCTCCGGGTCCGTTGACAATACATCCCATCACGGCAATCTTCAGTCCTTTCAGGTGGTTGGTTTTGCTGCGTACTTCAACCAGTGCGGACTGGATATCGAACAGCGTACGGCCACAAGAGGGACAGGCAATATATTCCGTGGAGGTGATCCTGTTGCGAGCTGCTTGTAATACCTGGAAAGAAAAGGTGCAATTAAATGCTGCCGGAAAATGGGGATTATCCAGCCAGATGCCCTGTATCAGGCGGTCGACCAGCAACAGGCCAAACTCCCCGGAGGCGCGTACAAGGTAGTTTCCGTGTTTTTTTTCCCGGTAGGTTTTTCTGAAGATAATGGGCAGTGTTCCGCCTGACCGGTAATAACGGATGAGCCATGACTTTATAGTAGTCATTTGGAGGTCACTTCCTTCCAGGACCAGTACCTGGGGGGTGGTGTAATTGACGAATGAACCTGGTTCATCGTCTGTCGTTACCGGCTTAAAAGCCTGGTTTTTCTTGATGTCCGGGGCAATGAAATCCGGATAAGGTTCGGAATGGTCTCCCGGATCAGCAATGACTACAATCGGTGTGTCTCCTCCTATACCGTTTACCTTCAAGGTTTTCTGTTCGCTGTGATGGAAAGGATCCCATGGCAATGCGTGCAGCGGATCATAGGGAAGGGTGCCGGGTTTCGGGAAGTACCGGGTAAGCATTTTTGCTGTGGGGATCTCATTTTCCGGGGGTTCGGTGAGGCTTACCCTGAGGGTATCGCCTATACCTTCCATGAGCAGCGGAGCCATGCCGACAGCGGATTTGATCCTTCCTTCTTCCCCATCTCCTGATTCGGTTACTCCAAGATGTACAGGATAGTAGAGTCCCTCCCTGGTCATCGTTTTAACAAGCAGCCGCACGGCATGTACCATCAGCACGGTATTGCTTGATTTCATTGAGACGACCACGTTGTGGAAATCTTCATTGTTGCAGACACGCAGAAATTCCATAGCGGATTCCACCATTCCTTCCGGGGTGTTCCCGTACCGTGACATGATTCGGGAAGAGAGAGATCCATGGTTGACACCGATGCGCAGTGCTGCCTGGTATTTCCTGCATATACCGATCAGATGCCTGAGCTCCTGACTGCTTTTCTTTATCCCAGCTGCAAACTCCGCCTTGCTATAGACCACAGCCTGCCCTTTTTTTTCTGTGAAATTTCCAGGATTAATCCGCACCTTGTGGCATACCCTGGCTGCTTCGAATGCCACCCTTGCGCTGAAATGGATATCTGCAGCGACCGGGATACGGTCATAAGGTGCCGTTAGCATACTGATAATCTGACGCAGTGCTTCCACCTCTTTTTTTCCCTGCGCAGTGAAGCGCACCAGCTGTCCCCCCGCATCAACGATCTTTTTCAATTGTTCAATGCTGGCACTGACATTGCACGTGTCGGTATTGGCCATGGATTGGATCATTACCGGCAGACCATCACCTAATTCTGTGTTGCCGATCATCACCCGCCGTGAATGTGGAACGGTATATTTATGATGCAGGATCATTCAGAATCTGTAAGCTTTTATAAATTATAAATGATCAGGCGGCATGTCTGAATAAGAAGCAATGCACACATAACCGTTCTGATCTGTATTTAACTCCCGGTGCTTAGTTAAACTCCCAGTCGAACCCGTCTTTCCTGTCCTTGACCGTAATGCCCATCTGCTGCAGGGTATCCCGGATCTGGTCGGAAGTTTCAAAATCTTTCCGGGCTTTCGCTTCCAGCCTGAGATTGAGGATATAGTCCACCAGGTCTGCTGTGAGTGTTTCGTCGGATGATTTGCTGTCAGCAGGCTTCAGTCCAAGCACATCAAAGACGAATGTATGATAGATCTTTTTCAGCAGGTCGAGGTTTTCCTGGTCAATGGTAATGCGTTTTTCATGCAGGGAATTGATGGTCCGGGTACCATCGAACAATGCCGATATGATCAGCGGAGTGTTCATATCGTCGTTCATGGCCGCTTCACATTTCTCTTCAAGTTCCGCCGCATTCACCACTCCGGCAGATGATGCTTCCAGCTTTTCCAGCAGGGCT
>CAYOSB010000374.1:0-1166 GCA_964406495.1 uncultured Bacteroidaceae bacterium
GACCTTCAACCTGCTCTGGACCGGTAACGCAGATGGCTCAGGTACGCTCTCCGGCTCGCTGGCAGGAGTGGACGTTTACGTTACTGCAGGGGCAGGCACCGGAACCTTCACAGCCTTTGGCCTGTTGGCCGGAGGATTATCCGACAGGGACGATAAAACCGGAAACTGCTATTTCGATAACCTTACCTACGGGCTTACCTACCGGAAGAAACCCGCTGCTACCTACACCGTAAGCTACGACGCAAACGGTGGCGAGGGGACCATCGCTGACGACAGCAAGACAGAAGACGAGGACCTGGTCCTGTCTGATGGCAGTGGCTTTAGCCTTGACGGGTACACCTTCAGTGGCTGGAACACTGCAGCAGACGGTAGTGGTACAAGCTACGACGGTGGCGGCACATACACTGAGAATGCCGACCTCGCACTCTTTGCCCAATGGACTGCTGAACTCGCCACTTACACCGTAAGCTACGATGCAAATGGTGGCCAGGGCACCATCGCAGATGATATCAAGACAGAGGACGAAGACCTGATCCTGTCTGATGGCAATGGCTTTAGCCGTGATGGATACACCTTCAGTGGCTGGAACACAGCAGCAGATGGTAGTGGTACGGGCTACGGCGCTGGCGGCACATACACAGAGAATGCCGACCTCACGCTCTTTGCCCAGTGGACGGATGCAACTTCTGTAACTCAGGGAACGTTGGATCAGATAAGCATCTACCCGAACCCAACTTCCGACAGGGTTTATTTTGAAAACCTTCCTGAAGACAGCAGGATTGTTTTGCTTGACATGGCCGGAAGAAGCCTGCTTGTAAGTCATGCTTCAAAACTAAACACTGGGTTGTCATTGCAGCCTTATGCCAACGGGCTTTACCTGGTAAGGGTAATTCACAGGCAAGAGTTAGTTAAGATGATTAAAATATTGAAGCAATAACAATTTTCTGACTTTAAGGTAAATAATTCATTTTTAAGAAGGCTTGCAGATTTTTCAGACTGCAAGCCTTCTTTATCAACAAAGGTATTGGCAATAAGGCTAATGGGGTTCTTAGAATTTTTCTTCACGCTACGCAATAACATGAAAATTGTGGTAGCATCCTATTTATGCAATAGCCTGTATTTGTATATAATCTAAAAAATCATTTCTCCAAAATAGGTATTTTTAG
>CAYOSB010000374.1:1176-3248 GCA_964406495.1 uncultured Bacteroidaceae bacterium
TTTAATATTCAATAAAAAACTATAATTATATTATTGTTTTATGATACTATCTTGTTATCTGATAACCAATGCCCTAACTATCAGATTGAGTATTGACTATTTCACCTATCTCAAAAATCCTCCTGCCTGGGTATATGCTTCATCGAAGGATTCCATATCTGTATAGATCTGCTTGTCAAAGGTATCCCATTTGTTAATATCTTCTGAATGGTCGTACGCATTGAATTTCTCCAGGACCTTATCCCTGATCTCTTTCATCTCGGAGAGGGCTTCTTCATACTGTTCCCTGACCTCTTGATCCACATTCCTGGACTTCATCTGCTGGATCTTGAAATTAAGTTCTTCAATTTTATTCTCTGCATGTCGTTTTAGCACCTTGTCGTCCATTGTGCGCTGTTCCTGTTTAGTATTCATTAATACCGGTTTTAAATATCAAGAAAGCATGCAGGTCCACGATGGCACCCACATGCAATTGTATTGGGATTAATTATTTTATTACAAGTTCATTCTCAACAGCGTAAGCTCCGCCTTCCCAGGCGTTCTCAGCTGCTTCCTCGTATTCTCTGAAACTGTCGACGGTACCTTCCAAAGTGACGACACCATTTTCGACAGTAATCTGCACCTGATCACGGTCTACATATGGGCTCCACCAGATTTCACGTGATACCTCTGCCTTTATGCGTCCATCATCCGGAATTTCATAAGTGTCAACAGGACGGGTAATAAACAGGTCATAATACGGATAGTTACCGTACCAGTAATACCCATATGGATAGCTGATCTCGAGGATGTTGTTTACTTCATTTACACCCTCTACATTACTGGCGACCCATTCAGCTTCAGCCTTCTCAAGGTAGCTGTCTACCCTTCCGGAAAGCGTAGCCACGCCATTTTCTACAAACACACCGATGTCCCAGGCTTCGGTGATCGCATTTTCCGAGAGTGCTTCGTTGACATCTGCCTGCACCTCGGTATCTTCCAGATCATCTGTCTTCACCTTGATACGGTTAGTAACCCCCTTCACACCATATGTGTTTTCAGCAAGCCGTTCCGCTGCTGTTTTGGCCTGAAGGTTATCCACATTACCGCGGAGTGTTACCCATGCCATGTCCGCATCTACACTGATATCAAATGAATTCACACGCGGATCATAAATAGACGCATCTTGTATTGCCTGTTCGATCTCAAGATCTGAAACACTTTTATCTTTATATTTCCTGAGATCTTCATCCTCCAGCCACCATTCCACCTTGAGGTCTGAAACATCCACAGAGTTGACACCAGCAACCCAGCTGGTATGCATGGCATTGGTTTTTTCTGCGGCACTTGACACGGACCCGATCAGGTCAACATTGCCATTGTCCACAGCAACGCGGATCAACCCGTCATCAATCATTTCATTCCACTTAAGTGCAGCCCGGATCTCATTTTTGATTTCGTAATCAGTCCGGTTTTCCTTGTAATTGACATCTACTTCATTTTGCAAACCAGTAACACCTTTTACCGATTTTGCAACATCTGCAACCAGTTGCTTTTCCTGGTAGGAATCAACAGTTCCCGTCAGAGTCACAACCTTGTTGTTGACATCGACTCCAATTTCAAAGAGGTCTGTCGCCGGATCTTCGAGTAAAGTTTCCTCTACCATATCACGGATCACAACATCGCTTAAGTAAACCGATGGATCCACTTCAATACGGTTCGAAACCGACCGCACTCCTTTAACAATCTCTGCAATTTTTGAAGCCCTTTCTTTGGCTTTTAAATTGTTGACTTCTCCTGTCAACTCAACAATACCATTTGTCACAGTAACATCAACCTTATTGTTGTTTACGGCGTGATCGAACATAAATTCATCCTGAATTGCATCATTGATGTCTATGTCGTCTGGTTTTGTTTGACCATTCATCAGCACAAAACCAGTAAAAAGCATGGTTATAATCAAAGTTAAACATTTCATAATGTTTGCTTTAAATTTATACTGTTACTTCATGTGCTGAATAATCATGTATCATGCTTCAATTTCAAATGAAATCTTCGCATTCACAGCATAGGATACAATCTCATTGTTCTCA
>CAYOSB010000375.1:0-3242 GCA_964406495.1 uncultured Bacteroidaceae bacterium
AAAATCGTTCAACAATTACAGATCACACGTTTCAATAAAATCGCGCTGGTATTGCATCAAAGCGTCGCTAAGCTTCCTATTTTCCTCTTTCGTTCCCACAGTAATTCTCAGGCTCCCTTCACACAAGGCGATGTTGGAACGATCACGCACGATGATCTTCTTTTCAACGAGGAAATTATAAATTTTCTTTGGCTTATTCACCTTCACCAAGATGAAATTTGCATCCGAAGGATATACCTTTTCAACGAAACGAAAGCGCCTCATCTGACGTTCCAGCTGATTCCGCTGTTCCAGGATCGTTTTTACCCAGGCTTTCACCTGTTCCTCCTTTTCGAGGGCTTCCATCGCAAATTGCTGGGTAAGCATGTTGATGTTATAGGGATATTTCACCATACCCATATACCTGGTCACCACCTGATCTGCAATGGCAATGCCTAACCGGATCCCCGCAAGCCCCCATGCTTTTGAGAACGTCTGCAATACCACCAGGTTCGGGATTTCCTGAACCCGGTTTTTCAGGCTTGCCCGCTGACTGAAGTCAATGTACGCCTCGTCCACCACAACCACGACTTCAAGCCTTTGTGCTAACTCAACGATCAATTCAGGATCAAATGAATTGGCCGTGGGATTATTGGGAGAACAGATGAAAAGAAGTTTTGTATTGTCATCGCATGCAGCATGAAGCGCAGGTATATCCAGTCCAAAAGAGGCGGTCAGGGGCACCTTTCGCACCTGAATATCATTGATGTCCGCACTCACCTGGTACATCCCGTAGGTGGGATCGATGGACACCACATTATCTTCACCGGGGGTGCAGAAGATCCTGAACAGTATATCAATCGCTTCATCCGACCCGTTACCAATGAAAAGCTGCCCCGGATCCAGGTTTTTCAGTGCAGCGATTTTATCTTTCAATGCCGACTGGTGCGGGTCGGGATAGCGGTTATAAGGTGTATTGAACGGGTTCTCATTGGCATCCATGAAAACCGCACCAGTGCCCGTGTATTCATCCCTTGCTGATGAATATGGCACCAGGCCGGTGATATTGGAACGGATCAACGAGGCTATTTTACGGTTCATACTTCGATTCAGTTATCAATCATTACAATGCCAGAATTTCCTTTCCGGCAATAACAGTGCGCTATACTTCTTCTTTGTTACCGGATGAGGCCATGCGTATACCAACTGCGTTCCTGTGTGCTTCCAGTGCTTCGGCACGTGCCATTTCCATGACAGCGCTGCTGATATTGAACAGACCGTACTTGCTGATCTCCTGGAAAGTGATCTTTTTCACGAAAGCATCCATGTTCAGTCCACTGTACGCATGTGCCCATCCGTTGGTAGGAAGGGTATGGTTGGTACCTGACGCATAGTCACCCGCGCTTTCAGGGGTATAGTTCCCCAGGAATATACTTCCTGCATTCCTGATCTGTCCTGCAACATCGGAAACGTTCCTGCAGGCAATGATCAAATGTTCAGGCGCATAGAAATTGACCATTTCAACCATTTGCTCAATTGTATCCATGACAATCATTTTGCTGTTCAGGAGTGACTTTGCAGCAAATTCTTTTCTTGGCAACATGGCGAGTTGCTTCTCAACCTCCTGTTGCACCTTGCTCAGCATTTCATCGCTGTCGGTGATCAACACTACCTGGCTGTCGGGTCCATGTTCAGCCTGCGAAAGCAGGTCTGATGCAACAAATGCCGGCACGGCGGAAGCGTCTGCCATCACAGCCAGCTCCGATGGACCGGCAGGCATATCAATGGCAACACTATCCCGGCTCACCAGTTGTTTCGCCGCGGTTACATATTGGTTACCCGGACCAAATATCTTATTCACTTTCGGTACACTTTCTGTACCATAGGCCATGGCCGCGATGGCCTGGGCGCCACCGATAGTAAAAATCCTGTTGATTCCAAGAAGGCCAGCGATATAGAGGATCGCCGGATGGATCTTTCCATGTTCACCCGGGGGTGTGCATAATACGATCTCTTCACAACCTGCCAGTTTCGCCGGGATGCCCAGCATCAGCACCGTTGAGAGCAGGGGAGCACTCCCGCCCGGGACATACAGTCCCACTTTTTGAATAGGAACGGTTTTTTGCCAGCAACGCACTCCCGGTGTAGTCTCTTCGTAAACATCAGGCGCCAGTTGCCTGGCATGGAACTTACGTATGTTCCTGTTGGCCTCCTTTATCGCCGCTTTCAGTTCATCAGAAACCTCCCGTTTAGCTGCGTCAATGTCCGATGTACCCACCTCAACCTGGTCCAGTGAGATGCCATCGAATTGGGATGTGTACTTTTTTACTGCATCGTCACCACCGGCCCTGACACCATCAAGGATTTCCCGTACTGAATCATCCAGGTTGGATGTGTCGATCACAGGCCTGCGGAGAATTTCCTCCCATGTGGTTCGTTTCGGATTATTGTATGTATTCATTCTATGAGGGGTAAAGTTAAACGATCATTTTCTCAATCGGGATCACGAGTATCCCCTGCGCACCAAGTTGTTGTAATTCTCCAATAATCTGCCAGAACTGGCTCTCGCTCAACACCGAATGAACTGAACTCCAGCCGGATTCAGCCAGGGGCATCACTGTTGGTGATTTCATCCCAGGGATCAGGTCGATGATCTCATCAAGCTTGTCATTCGGAGCATTCAACAGGATATATTTATTGTTTGTGGCCGCCAGCACACTCCTGATACGGAACAAAAGATCATTGAGGATCTCTTTTTTGGATAGCGATAGATCATCGCGTCCAATAATCACGGCCTCTGATTTCATGACCACCTCCAC
This sequence comes from uncultured Bacteroidaceae bacterium, assembly GCA_964406495.1. GTDB lineage: Bacteria > Bacteroidota > Bacteroidia > Bacteroidales > M55B112. The sequence goes on from CAYOSB010000375.1 coordinate 2,799, forward strand.
TTCCTGCAGGCCGTTGCTGATCAGTGTGCTTCCGGTGCTCACAATGTCAAAGATGCCTTCAGCAAGCCCGATCCCCGGTGCGATCTCCACAGATCCGGAAATCTCATGGATCTCAGCAGCCACTCCTTTTTCATCCAGGAACCGCTGCAGGATCACGGGATAACTAGTGGCAATCTTCTTGCCTTCAAAATATTCCGGTCCTGTGTACGTTTCTTGCCGGGGGATGGCCAGGGCCATGCGGCAACGGGAAAAACCCAATCGCTCCACGATGCTGATCTCTGATCCTTTTTCGGCGAAAATATTTTCACCCACAATACCGATATCGGCCACCTTGTCTTTTACATATTGCGGGATGTCATCATCCCTTAAATAGAGGATCTCGATGGGAAAACTGCCAGATACTGATATCAGTCTCCGCTCCCCGTTGGTCATTGATATCCCTGC
>CAYOSB010000376.1:0-3242 GCA_964406495.1 uncultured Bacteroidaceae bacterium
TATAAATGTTCTGCGAGGCAACTGGTCACCTTGACTAAAAACGAAGTTTGTAATTTATTGTAAATAAATACTATAACTAAAATTTATACTTGTGAAAAACAAAAGAACATTACTGGTGATTGTGGCCCTGGTGGTCGTCTTTATTCTCTGGGGAGTAAGAATATATAACGGACTGGTAACAATGGAAGAAAATGTAAATGCCCAGTGGGCCAATGTGGAAACCTCCTACCAGCGCCGGGCGGACCTCATACCTAACCTGGTGGCGACGGTGCAGGGGTATGCCGATTTTGAGCAGGAAACCCTTACACAAGTTATTGAAGCCAGGGCAAAGGCCACGAGTGTCAATATCGACCCTTCCAACCTGACCCCTGAGGCTATTTCACAATTTGAAGCTGTACAGGGAGAATTAAGTTCTGCGCTTTCCAGGCTGTTGGTCACGGTAGAGCGGTACCCGGAGCTGAAGGCGAACCAGAACTTCCTGGAGCTGCAGGCGCAATTGGAGGGTACCGAGAACCGGATCTCCGTAGAACGCCGGAAATTCAATGAGATTGCCAAAGAGTTCAATGCAGCCATACGTCGAATTCCCAGGAATTTCATTGCAGGATTAGGAGGTTTTGAGGCCAGGGGATATTTCGAATCCGCAGCAGGCACCGAGTCAGCTCCCGAAGTCGTATTTTAGAACCATTCATAACACTACCCAATATGGTTGCAGCAAACTTTTTTACAAAGCAACAGAAGGAACAGATCAAGCAGGCCATCGCAAGGGCGGAACTGAATACCTCGGGCGAGATCCGGCTTCATGTGGACAATCGTTGTAAGATCGATGTGCTGGATTGTGCCGCGGGCTGGTTCGAAAAGCTGAAGATGCACAAGACAGAACTGCGCAACGGGGTACTCTTTTATCTTGCCGTAAAGGACCGGAAGTTCGCCATTATCGGAGATGCGGGGATCAATGCCGTTACCCCTGATGATTTCTGGGACAATATCAGGGAAGCGGTGCTTTCACATTTCAGCGAGGATAAGTTTGCCGAGGGGCTGATCAAAGGCATCGACATGGCGGGTGAACAGCTGAAGGCACACTTCCCTTACCAGTCCGACGATGAGAACGAACTTTCGGATGAAATCTCATTCGGAAAATAAAATATATTCCGTAACGGAACGAATATCCATTCAGGCCAGTTGAACTGACTGTAATAACTGGAGAGGAATAAAAAACACAAACAGATGCAATTCAGGACAATCATCATCATTTTTCTTTTAACATTCACCTCGGCCCACCTGTTGGCGCAGAATGATCTGCCCGTACCCCAACAGCCGGAGGACTGGGTGAACGACTATGCCAATGTCTTCAGTGATGCGGAGCAGCAGCAACTCAGCAGAAAACTCAATGCTTTTCAATACGATAACTCCACACAAATCTTTATTGTGACCATTTCCGGGAACGAAGGATACCCGGCATCGATGCTGGCACCCATGATTGGCGAGGCATGGGGTATTGGTCAGGAAGGCAAGGACAACGGCCTGATACTGCTCCTGGACATGGAGGACCGGGATGTATTTATTGCCAACGGGTATGGCCTCGAGGAATATATTCCGGATGCCATCACCAAACGGATCATTGAAAATGAGATCATTCCAGCTTTCAAACAAGGTGCCTATTACGAAGGTGTCAACAATGCCACAGATGTGATGATCTCCCTGCTGGAAGGAAAATTCACACCCGATGAATACAGGCAGCAAACAGCTTCCTCAGACAGCGGTTCAGCCATTGGCGGGATTATCTTCCTGCTCATCATGTTCTTCCTGCTTTTTGGCCGCAGGCGCAGGTCGTACAGTACAGGTGGCCGGGGCAGCAGTCTGCCGCTCTGGATCGCCCTGGGCATGATGTCAGGCGGACGGAGCAGGGGCAGCTTTGGCAACTTCTCCTCGGGAAGCGGAGGATTTGGTGGTGGCGGAGGATTTGGCGGCTTCACCGGTGGTGGCGGCGGCTCCTTTGGCGGGGGCGGTGCCGGAGGAAGCTGGTAAAAGGTTCTACCTGGTGGTGTTGGCGCAGGGGGAAGCTGTCAACAGGTTCTGCTGGGAGCGGTGCCGGAGGAAGCTGGTAAAAGGTTCTACCTGGTGGTGCTGGCGCAGGGGGAAGCTGTCAACAGGTTCCGCTGGGAACGGTGTCGGAGGAAGCTGGCAGAAGGCAGCAGAAAAAAGTCCCGGGAAGTTGAATTATTGTTATATTGACGCTGAATTTGATCCGACTGTGTCAGAACTACCACATGCCCATGGAGAGAAAAAACAAAGAAAGAAAAGTGCCAGAAAAAAAGTCAAAAGATTTATTGTTCTTGCTCATTTTTCTTATGCTTCCATTGTCAGTTTCGTCCCAGGAAGCAGAAGTCTCCAGGCTTACGCTGCTCTTTGCAGGCGACATCATGGGGCACGATACGCAGATCGAATCGGCAAAACAGATGGGTGACGGCAAATATGATTATTCTTCCTGCTTCAGATATGTACAACCTTATATCTCCTCGGCCGACATCGCCATTGGGAACCTGGAAGTGACATTTGCAGGACCTCCCTACAAGGGTTATCCTGCTTTCTCGAGTCCGGATGCGCTGGCCCTGGCCATCCGGGATGCAGGATTTGACGTGCTTGTAAATGCCAACAACCATGCAATCGATCGTGGAAAAGCAGGCCTGGAACGTACGCTGGATGTGCTGGACAGTCTGGGCATCATTCAAACGGGCGTGTTCCGCAACCCGGCAGAGCGCAAGACATCCTACCCGTTGATCATTGAAAAGAACAGGATCCGGTTGGCGCTCCTCAACTATACTTATGGCACGAACGGGATCAGGGTCACACCTCCGAACATTGTCAATTATATTGACACGGCGCAGGTCAGGAAAGACCTGGAGAAAGCATCCACGGCCCGTCCGGATTATACGATCGTGCTCATGCACTGGGGACTGGAATATGAACGTACAGAGAACAGACAGCAAAGGGAGCTGGCACAATTCCTGATTGATCATGGTGCAAATGCCATTATCGGTTCACATCCACACGTCGTACAACCGATCCGCCTGTATGGCGACAACCTGGTGGTTTATTCAAAGGGGAACATGATCAGCAACCAGCGCAAAAGATATACGGATGGCGGCATTCTCGTGAATCTGACGCTGGAGAAGTCAGACAGCACCCGCATGACAAACTACAGTTATCTCCCTACATGGGTCCATAAGGCCAACACAACCAGG
>CAYOSB010000377.1:0-1892 GCA_964406495.1 uncultured Bacteroidaceae bacterium
TGCGTACGAGACCGTCCATGAGGTTATGCGTCAGGAAGTGGACGAGGAAGATTGGCCGGAGACCCGGATACCGGCGATTAAGGAGCTGGGCAGAATCAGCCGCCCCGGTCTCAGAAAGTATGCAGATAAAGATTCTCTTCCTCGTGTATTGAATGGACTGGGAATCTCCATCGTATCCACCTCGCAGGGTGTGATGACCGACAAAGAGGCCAGGAGCCTGGGTGTTGGCGGTGAAGTATTGTGTTACGTTTATTAATATAGAAAGATATTTACCATGTCAAGGATTGGAATTTTACCAATAACGATACCACAGGGCGTCACGATCAATGTCGATGACAAAAACCTGGTGACTGTAAAAGGTCCTAAAGGTGAACTACATCAGCAGGTTGACCCGTCACTGAAGGTGAAAGTGGAAGAGGATCAGCTGGTGGTTGAGCGTCCTGATGATGAGATAAGGAGCAAATCGATGCATGGCCTGTACCGTTCCCTGGTGAGCAACATGGTCACGGGTGTTTCTGAAGGCTATACTATCCAGATGGAACTGATAGGTGTTGGATATCGTGCAGAGGCAAAGGGACAGGTACTGGAACTCAGCCTTGGATACTCACACGACATTCATTTCCAGATTCCCGCCGAGGTGAAAGTGGAGGCCAAAACCGAACGAAGGTCTAACCCGGTGGTGACACTCACAAGTGCAGATAAGCAACTGATCGGACAGGTAGCTGCAAAGATCAGATCCTTCCGTCCGCCGGAGCCCTACAAAGGCAAAGGGATTAAATTCGTGGGTGAACAGCTCAGGAGAAAAGCAGGTAAGTCTGCTGCGGTTTAATGTTTGAGAGATTCGCGTAATAAAGAAAATATAATAGAAATGGCTTTAACAAAGCACCAGAGAAGAAGCAGGATCAAAAAGAGGATCAGGAAGAACCTGACCGGAACGGGTGAATTACCCCGCATGTCTGTGTACAGAAGTAACAAGCAGATCTATGCGCAACTCATTAACGATCTTACCGGTGAAACCCTCGTTTCCGCTGCTTCCACAGAAAAAAGCATTGCTGCCGAGAAAGTCAACAAAATTGACCAGGCAAAGCTGGTTGGCAAGGCGATCGCAAGCAAAGCAAAAGAGAAAGGTATCGAGACCGTTAAATTCGACCGGAACGGTTATTTGTATCATGGCAGGGTTAAAAGCTTAGCAGATGCTGCCAGGGAAAATGGACTTAAATTTTAAGAATTGCTATGTCAACAAATAGTATAAGGAAAGTAAAGACAAGTGACCTCGAACTGAAGGACCGCCTGGTGAGCATTCAACGTGTGACCAAGGTAACCAAGGGGGGTAGAACATTCAGCTTCTCTGCAATCGTTGTGGTTGGGAATGAAGACGGGATCGTTGGACACGGACTCGGAAAAGCGAATGAAGTCACTACCGCAATTGCCAAGGGCGTTGAGGATGCAAAGAAAAACCTGATTAAGGTTCCCGTGATCAACGGCACTATTCCGCACGAACAGCTTTCAAAATATGGCGGGGCAACCATCTTTGTCAAGCCGGCAGCAAGCGGTACAGGTGTAAAGGCAGGTGGTGCGATGCGCGCAGTGCTTGAGAGTGTAGGTGTAAAGGACGTACTTGCGAAATCCAAGGGATCGTCCAACCCGCATAACCTTGTGAAAGCAACTTTCCAGGCATTGCTCGAGTTGAGGGACGCACATACAGTAGCACAGCATCGCGGGGTGAATATGAATAAAGTATTTAACGGATAATCAAGCAGAAAATGGGAAAAATCAGAATTACCCAGAAGAAAAGTAAGATCGGACAGACCGTCCGTCAGAAAAGAACCCTGGAAGCACTGGGTCTGAAAAGAATCAACCATACTGTTGAGTTGGAGGCAACTCCGCAAATT
>CAYOSB010000377.1:1902-3239 GCA_964406495.1 uncultured Bacteroidaceae bacterium
TAATAATCACAATATAGATCAGGAAACATGGATTTGAGCAATTTAAAACCCGCAAAAGGATCGAAAAAGGCAAGGAAGCGGATCGGTCGTGGCCAGGGATCAGGACATGGCGGAACTGCTACCCGTGGTCATAAGGGACAGAAGTCCAGGTCCGGGTACTCCAGGAAGATTGGTTTCGAAGGAGGACAGATGCCATTGCAGCGTCGCGTACCTAAATATGGGTTTACCAATATTCACCGCAAGGAGTTTAAAGCCATCAATATAGGAACACTCCAGGAACTGGCGGACAAAAAGAAATATACGGAGATCACAGTCGAGACGCTGATCGATGCCGGCCTCGTACAGAAAAGTACACTGGTAAAGATACTGGGCGAGGGTGAATTGAAAGCAAAGCTGACGGTGAAAGCACATGCTTTTTCAAAATCAGCAATTGAAGCGATTGAAGCACAAGGCGGTACCGCCGAAAAAATCTAAACTTGATGAAGAAGTTTTTTGAAACGTTAAGGAATATCTGGAAGATCGAGGAACTCAGATCGAGGATCCTGTATACGCTTGGAATATTGCTGGTGTACCGACTGGGAACGCATGTGGTGCTGCCGGGGATCGACCCCACACGGCTCGCCAACCTGCAGCAACCTTCAGGGAACATCATGGATATCATTAACCTGTTTACAGGTGGAGCGTTTGCCAGGGCCTCCATTTTTGCACTGGGGATCATGCCATATATCTCTGCAACCATTGTGATCCAGCTGCTGGGTATTGCAGTGCCTTATTTTCAGCGACTTCAACGGGAAGGAGAAAGTGGAAGAAGAAAGATCAACCAGATCTCCAGGTACCTTACAGTAGCCATCCTGCTGCTCCAGGCACCCACTTACATCGCCAGCCTCTCTTACCAGCTGCCACCGGATGCATTTTCTCCGAGCTTTTCAAAGATCGGGGCGGTGATCATCCTCACAGCAGGATCCATGTTCATCATGTGGCTGGGAGAACGCATTACGGATAAAGGGATCGGGAATGGTATCTCGCTGATCATCATGATCGGTATCATTGCCGGACTGCCGCAGGCACTCGGACTTGAGTTTTCTGCAAGACTGGCCCAGCAGGGAGGCGGACTCGTGGCATTCCTTGTGGAGATTCTGATCCTGTTCGTGGTGTTCATGCTTTCCAGACTGCTGGTGCAGGGGACCAGGCGGATCCCGGTACAGTATGCCAAGCGGATCGTTGGAAACAAACAGTACGGCGGCGTACGACAGTACATTCCGCTGAAGGTGAATGCTGCCGGTGTAATGCCGATCATCTTTGCGCAGGCACTGATGTTCATTCCCATCACGATTGCC
>CAYOSB010000378.1:0-3233 GCA_964406495.1 uncultured Bacteroidaceae bacterium
ATCGGTGAGAAAAAATTACAGTTTTTCTCGACTTTATGGACAAACTCTAATTAGTGCCCGTCCATAAAGTCCGATAACTGCGTTGCATGAAAAGAAAATTGAAATTGATGCCACTCATTTCAATTATTAATTTTTAATCCCCTATTTTTGCAAATTCAACTGCAAAAGAAATGAATATGCTTACAGTTCATAAGATCGGGGGGACCTCCATGACCAAATTTGGAGAGGTAATCGAAAATATCATTATCCGGCAAGCGAAAGGAGCGGATTATTACAACCGGATTTTCGTGGTTTCGGCCTACAATAATGTGACCAATTGGTTACTTGAGCATAAAAAAACAGGTGCACCTGGTGTCTATGACCTTTTTGTGAAGGAGGACGGATTCGAGGTTGCACTTGCTGACCTCCTCCAAAAACTGATCGGCATCAATCGCACTTTCAAAGATATCGGCCTTGACCAGCAGGTTGCTGATGCCTTCATCACGGAACGTATCAACCAGTCGAAAAACTACCTGAACAGCCTTTCCGAAGTGCTCGCATCGGGGTATGTCAACAAGTCCAACATCCTCCTGGCCGCCAGGGAAATTCTTGCATCCATCGGGGAAGCGCATTCTGCCTTCAATTCGGTCAATATCCTGCAAAACAGGGGAATCAACGCTCATTTCACAGATCTATGCGGCTTTAACGATTCAGAATACCTGACCATCGATGAGCGGATTCATAAAGTGTTCAGGAGCATTGATACTTCTACAACATTGCCCATTGCCACAGGGTATACGAAGGGAACAGAAGGGATCATGCGTGAATTTGACCGGGGGTACTCCGAAGTGACCTTCAGCAAGATCGCAGTGGAAACGAAAGCGGCAGAGGCAGTGATTCACAAGGAATACCACCTGTCGAGTGCAGATCCCAACATTGTTGGTGTGGAACATTCCAGGCCGGTAGGTCAGACCAATTATAACGTAGCTGATCAGCTGGCGGATATTGGCATGGAGGCGATACATCCGAAAGCATCCAAACCGCTGGAGCTCGCCGGTATCAATATCCGGATCAAGAATACCTTTGAACCGGACCACCCGGGGACACTGATTACCCGCGATTACAGGGGACTGGAATCCAAGGTGGAGATCATTTCAGGAACTGACAACGTGGTGGCACTGGAAGTCCACGATCCACTGATGGTTGGACAGGTCGGTTTTGATTTGGAAATGATGCAGTTAATCGAACGGTACAACATCAGTTACATACTAAAAGCCACGAACGCCAACAGCATCACCATGGTTATCTGGGAAAAGGATATTTCAGATGAACTGGTCGCCGAGTTGGGCCAAACCTATTTTGAGGTGACAGAAAAAAAAGTAGCCCTCGTGTGTGCGCTGGGGACCAATATCGCCAAACCCGGAGCCCTTGCTGCTGCGACTTCAGCATTGTACCAGCACCATATCAATATCGAAGCAGTTTCGCAATCACTCAAACAGGTGAATATGCAATTCGTTATTGAACGTGCCGATTATAAAAATGCTATCATTGCGCTGAACAATGCGCTGTGCGGGTAAATTCTGCACAATTCACTCCTGCGGTCAGTACCGTCTGAACGCAACAGGATCCTGGGATATTTAATAATCAGTCAGGTTGTGCATTATTTATAAGTACCCCAACAAGTGTAGAACTTATTTCCAAACGGGGAATGATATTACACAATTCAAATGTTCATTACCAGGTATTGACAAGTGGGGAAAATTAATCAATATTGATATCATGAGTTTATTTGACTGATATTATGATAATTAAGAGATGTACGGTACTGTATCGTTGTTTGATTCGGCATAAAACTTGAACCTATGCAGGCAAATTAAACCTTAAGTTATGAAAAACAGAACCTTACAATTTTTTGCCGCATTTTTATTAATCTTTGCAGTATCGTGCCAGAACACTGGCAATAAGTCAGATACCACCGGCGAAGATGAGATGACCCAAACCATGAAGACGCAATCAGCAGTCAGGGCGGAACTTGAAGCGCTGAAAGAAAAAAGCAATGACCTGATGGAAAGGATCGACAATGCAACCTATGCAGAACGCAACAACCTGCAGGATGATGTTGAGCATTTCGCAAGTGAAACCAAGGAGCTGTTGACCGAATTGGAAACTGATTCAGAGCTCGAGCAGGGTGTAGAAGACATCTTACATAATGTGAAAGAAAATACAAACATCCTGGTTGAAGAAGCAAAGAAGTTCAGCAGCAAAACGGAAGAAGAGTGGGAAGAAACCACCAGTGAGCTTGGAAACAAGATGAAAGAGATCGGTGAAGAGATCGATAATTTTTTCAACGAGTAACATTGTCTGTTCTCATCTCTGAACGAAATTGATTAGCCTCGGTGAATCCATTTCACAATAAGCAGAACATCAGAAACAGATGCTCAGTCAGGGCATCTGTTTTTTTTCAGCAGAACGCATTTTCTACAAAGCAGGTGCTTTCGTATCTGCGCTCACACTATTATATACCTCCAGCATTTTTTCAACCTGTCCATCCACATGAAAATGTTGCTCAACACCACTCCTGGCCTGTTGGGCGATCTCATCCAGTTTTATCGGATCCGATAGCATATTCTTCAGTGCATCAGCAAGCGCAACCGGTGAATTGGGCTCATAGGTAATCCCTCCTCCAGAAAGTTTTACAATTTCCGGGAAAGCACCTAATGCCGGTTGTACAACAGGTATTCCAGAGGACATGGATTCCAGCAGATAAATACCAAAAGCCTCGCCTTTCCTGACGGGCACAGAAACGACGGATACCTCTTTGAAAAATTCCTTCAGCCCCGCCTCTTCAAAATCACCATAATATTTTACTGCATCACTGAGCCCGCTTTCATGAATTCTTTTGTTCTGCGCCTTGATGAATTTACGGTCGTCCCCTGTGGAACCGCCGGTAATATGTAATTCAACATCCTGAAATGCCTGGTCTTTCCTGAGCAGGATAAATGCCTCCACCAGTATATCCAATCCCAGTTCGCGACACATGCGTGAGACGTAGCCAATGTTCCGCTTCTTTTCTGAAGGTAACTTGAATTCGTAATCCTCCGGATACACACCGATATGCACACTTTCCAACCTGTCATCAGGAAGATGCATTACCTTTTTCATCTCCTCAGCATACCAGTCACTCACAGAGATAAATTTAGTAACATATGCTCCGCGTTTTGACATCAGGTCCCAGACCATTTTCTGAGACGATG
>CAYOSB010000379.1:0-3232 GCA_964406495.1 uncultured Bacteroidaceae bacterium
CAGGTTCATTGCAGACCTGTTCAACAGGTCGAAAGATGCGTTGGTATCCGCCATTGAACCATATACCGAAAACATGAAAAAAAAGGGCGGCGGTATCAAGGAGATCAGGCTGGTGGATAAATCCCGCGATTTGGACCATTATTTTCAGCTGCATGCAGATTTCAGGACGGCCGAGGCCATGGGCGCCAATTTTATCAATACCGTGCTGGAAGCACTTGCGGGAGAGTGGAAGAAGATCGTGCAGGAGGAAACTGAATCACACAATGTTCCGGGAACACTCGAGATCAACATGGCCATCCTGTCCAATTATACCCCGGAAAGCCTGGTCAAAGTATCGGTGGAAACGGATGTTTCCGCACTTGGGGTGTTTGACGCGGAGCTCCCCGGAAAAGCGTTTGCAGAAAAATTTGTGCGGGCCGTGGAAATCGCCAGGGTTGACCCCTACCGTGCGGTCACTCACAACAAGGGGATCTTTAATGGCATGGACGGAGTGGTGATTGCTACGGGTAATGATTTCAGGGCCGTGGAAGCCTGCGGGCATGCGTATGCAGCGCGTGACGGCCAATACAGGAGCCTGTCGTCGGCATCACTGGAGGATGATCTTTTCCGGTTCACGCTTGAAGTACCGATGTCTGTAGGAACGGTGGGCGGACTGACCTCGGGACACCCGTTGGCCAGGGCCAGCCTGAAGATCATGCAGGAACCATCGGCAGCGGAACTGATGGCAATCATCGCTGCAGCCGGACTTGCCAACAACTTCAGTGCTGTACGTTCACTGATCACAAGTGGAATACAAAAAGGACATATGAAGATGCACCTGGTCAATATACTCAGGCAGTTGGGGGCAACGGATGCCCAGAAACAGGCCGCGCAGGAATATTTCCGGGACCGGACAGTCAGTTATGCTGATGTCAAGAAATTCATCAGCGAACAAAAATAAAACAATATGGACCAGCGCTTTTATGCACGTGGAAAGCTGCTGCTCACTGCAGAATTTATGATCCTGCACGGGGCAAAAGCCCTTGCAGTACCTTTGGTCAAAGGACAGTCCCTGGAGGTGATGCCAAAAAGAGATCCTGGTCACTTTCACTGGAACGCTGCATACAATGCCACCTCCTGGTTTGAAACTACGCTGGATCTTAATGACCTGGAAATCATCGATACTACCAACAGGTCCATCTCGGAAAATCTCGTGAACATGCTGCGCAAGCTAATGGAGATTCAACCGGAGTTCATTGAAAAATTGCGACAGCACGACGTGGTCACCCGGTTGGAATTTGATCCCTCGTTCGGCTTTGGAAGCTCTTCCACCCTTACTTCACTCCTGGCACAATGGGCCGGGGTGGATCCGCTGCAGCTGCATATTCTTATCTCGCGCGGTTCGGGGTATGACGTGGCATGTGCCAGTGCTGAATCCGCCATCCTTTACCAGGTATTCAGGGAGATGCCCGTAATTGAATCGGTGGATTATAACCCCACTTATATGGACAAGATGTGGCTCGTTTACCTCGGCGAAAAGCAGGATTCGAGCAAAAGTGTTGCAGCATTTCTGAACAATTACCTGTTGGATCATAAAGACACAGAACGTTTCTCAAGGCTGACAATTGAGTTTCTGAATGCGCAGGAATGGCAACAACTGGGTGCCGTAATCGTGGAGCATGAACAGGCCCTTTCAGAGATCCTGCGTATGCCGGTGCTGAAAGCAGAACGGTTCCCAGACCTTGATGGGTATGCAAAATCGCTGGGTGCATGGGGCGGTGATTTCGCCCTGCTGGTCACCGACTGGTCAGATGACCAGCTATCCGCTTACTTGTCCGGGAAGGGCATTGATCAATGGTTTGCATATAAAGAACTTGTTTACTGAAACTGAACGCTATGAAGAAATTTGAGGAACAACTTATCAAAGAAGTTGAAGCGTTGAAAAGCCTTCAACCAGGGAAGCGCCAAGGCAATGTGGGCTGGGAAAGTCCATCCAATATCGCATTCGTGAAGTATTGGGGAAAATACCCCCGGCAGATTCCGGCAAATGCCTCCCTCAGCCTCACACTGAGTAAAGCTGTGACCCGGACACGGACTGTCTACAATTATGATCCGAAGCGGGAAAAACCTGCGGTACAATTTGAGTTTGAGGGGCAACGAAAAGGTGATTTTACAGCCCGGATAGAAAAATACCTGTCTGGACTTACTGAATTTATGCCCTGGATCAGGAATACCGAATTCACCATCAGTTCCGAAAACACCTTTCCTCATTCCTCCGGAATCGCTTCCAGTGCTTCTGCCATGAGTGCCATGGCTTTGTGCCTGTGCGACATCGAGCAGGAGATCTACCAGCGGGAATATCCAGGCAACTTTTTCCGCAGAGCCTCATTCCTGGCCAGGCTTGGATCCGGAAGTGCATCACGTTCCCTGTATGGGAAGATGGCGGAATGGGGAATCACCGCAAGCTGCAAAGATTCCAGTGACGAATTTGCCATCCCGGTCCCGGAGATACACGATGTATTTATGGGCATGAAGGACAGTATCCTGATCATCGAATCCGGTATTAAGAAAGTTTCCAGCTCACTGGGGCATGACCTGATGAAATCCAATCCTTACGCAAAACTCCGGTTCGAAGCCGCCGAAGAGAATATGCAACAGCTTTGTAATGTTATGCAGAAAGGAGACATGGGTGGCTTTATTGATATCATGGAGAACGAAGCACTCTCCCTGCATGCCATGATGATGACCAGTTCCCCTGGATATGTGCTGATGCAACCGAACTCCCTGGAGGTGATCCACAGGATCAGGGATTTCAGGAGCAGTACCGGGCGCTTCATTGGCTTTACACTCGATGCCGGAGCGAATGTGCATGTGATCTACCCGGCAAAGCAAGCGGAAAGCATCAGGAAGTTCATTGACCAGGAATTGAAGGAATTATGTGAACATGGTACCATCATCCACGACGAGATGGGAAGCGGTCCCAGGCGCATATGAACCTGGAAAAAAAATATTACGCTAAGCTGATGCTGGCCGGGGAATATGGGGTGATCCTCGGAAGCGAGGCCATTACTGTCCCACTGGACTTGTACCATGCCCGACTGGCACATCGTGAAAACGCGCCAGAAAGCGAAAAAAAGAAAATCACCGCTTCGGTGAACAGCGTGCGGGACCTGATCACCTATATCCAGTCACTTCCGACAAACAGCTTCTATGCATCTCCTGATACAGGTATACTTGATGATTTCCTGAAAAA
>CAYOSB010000380.1:0-3225 GCA_964406495.1 uncultured Bacteroidaceae bacterium
TCTTCCATCCCCAGGATTGTCATCTCAACTTCCTGCCCTGCCCTAACTCCATCCGGTAACATTCCTGCAGGAAACGAAACCGTCAGACCCACTGGCAACATTTGCACGTGTTCCTCCCGGTTTCCTGGCAGTACTTCAAGAATGGTTCGCCCGGAAAATCTAAGGATTGTCCTGTGTCTGGCAGGTATTCCATTACCGCGATACATCAGGTCATAATAGGCAACTTTATCCCCTGGCGTGGCATTGTTGTATTGTTCCGGCTTCAACAAAATGCTGTTTCCACCAAGTTCCAGGAGGATCCCCCCACTACAGTTAACGCGCTGAATATCGGCCCCGCCATTTCTATCAAAGATCAAAGCAGCCTTATTAAACAGCGGGGGACAAAGACACTTTCCATCCTTGATCAGCAATCCAAGTGGAGAACCGATATAGGATTCCGGTAAACCCAGCTTTCCCACCAGTTCAGGGTTCAATATATAACCTCCATTCCATGCCAATTCTGCATGACGACCGGTGGAGCGTTGATAGTCTGCAACAAATTCAGATACGGTCCTGGGTTTCAAGGATGCAGTTACTGCCCTGAAATTCCACCTGTCTGCCTCCAGGTCAATACATACAAAGGCACCATTATAAGGATTCCCGTCTTCATATCTTCCGGCAATATAAGAGGACACAACATGAGTTGATGCCTGTGGTTTTCTGGCCAACCTTTCCAGGACGTCCGTCACAGGTGAGCCACGCAATTTTGCGTCCTCCACCAGCGCATCATTCAGGGCGCGTGGACCCATTTCTTTCTCCAATTCCAGGTATAGCCCGCTCTGCAACGCCCTATGCTGGTCCAGTGCGGTCTGTACAGGAGTCGGATAGGCAAGTGTTGAACGTAATCCGGCAGGAACGAACTGGATGTATCCACTTCCTTCAGGAATGCCCATGATATTTGCCGAAAATGGTGTGCGAATCCTCCCGATATGGAACCGGTCAATATTGACCATGTCGGTCATCAGCGCTGCATGCCGCCTGTTGGTCAGTAAAAATCCGCCTTGCTCCCGAATCTTCCGCAAAACCCTCAATGGTTTTTCTCCCAACTGGGGAAAATGAATTCCAACGCAAAGTTGCCGGGTGGGAATGATGCGCACCAATTGATGATCATACAGTAATTTTAGTTCATTGGAAAGCCCCTGTTCAATATAATTTTCAATTTCCTGCCGGTTGAGCTGTTTTCCCAATTTCTTTTCCTGCGCAAATATATATACCGGGGCCACCTGTTCCCTGTGCTGCAGCAGCAATTCTTCTGTAACCTCCTCTTCTATAGTTAGTTTTAATCGCGAACGAATGGCTTGCAAGGCAAAAAACTCAAGTTCATACATGATAAATTCGCCGGGGAAATAGGCAATGGGTAGATTTTCCTTCATTTTCCTGATCAGCAACTCCCGGCTATCAATCGCCAGGTAATTACTCGCGGTCAGCTGAAGCAGTGCCAGGTTCCAGTCGGTAAAAAACTGCGGACTAAGATCGACTTTTACCTGTGGCACAGGCTGTACGATCCGCATGTACAGCAGATTAATAATCCCTGTCAGCTCCTGGAAAGTATAGTCCTGGTATGGATAATACTTCTTGTTCCTGTGCCGGTACGACATGGAATGATCGTGTCTTACCGGTACCTCCCCTTCCACGTAATGGAACAATTGATCCACAGCATTATAAAAGGAGTCGATTTTTTCCTCCGGAATATTTAAAAGATCCGGATCGTTGTTCAGGATTTCCCGGGCAAAATAAAATACGCTGCCCCTGGCTTTCTGCTCTTCTACCCTGAAATAACTGGGGTCAACCAGGGATTTTAACATCAACATATAAGCAAGCTTTCCATAGCCTGGCATATACTGCCGGTACCGTTGATCCAACAGGAATTCAAGGTCTTCATTGTTGAAATTCACATGATCCCTGTAATCCCTGAGTGCTTCCTGAGCCTGTTTTCTCTCAAATTCACCGGGCTGCAGCTGGGCATGTAGCTTCTTGACGATCCTGTTGATGTTCTCTTCCAGCGCTTCCAGGCTGTATCGCTGCTTCACGATACGCATGTTATGCAATGTTTCCTGTGCAAATTTATGTGGGTAAAATACTCTTTCAATGATCTGTGTAACAATGCCTTTACTGATTTTCTTTCCCCGGAATTCATACACATGCAAACGCTCTTTCTCTCCAAGGTGTTCACCGATCACCTCGGAGTAGACGGCTTCAGGCTCATAGCGTCTGCAAAATATTGGTGTGCCACAGGCGGTTGCTTCAATAATGGGAAGACCACGTCCTTCGGTTTTGCTGGGCAAAAGGATCAGGGAGGCAATATTATAAAGATCCGGAATACCAATAGGATGTTGAAATCGTTTAAGAAATGCATCCCGATCCAGCTCTCCAAGCAGCAAAGCGAGGTACAACCTGCTCCTGAAAGCAACAGGTATTTCTTCCAGCAATTCCCTGAAACGCTTCAGAATTTTTCTGAAATAGTCATAATGACCGGAAGCAATAGGTCCGCTGATGAGTAAGGTGATCTTGAGGTTGGGTGTGTTGATCAACCTGTTTTGCATTTCCTCGTTATCAATGATCTTCTTCAGTAAACTGAATCCGAGCTCAATGCGTTTTCTTGAGATGATCCGGGTTGGTTGCAGGAAAATAATATTCTCAGAACTGAACTTTTTTACCGGGCAGGTTTTGTACCCAATCAAAATGGGCCTTGGATGCTTCTCAGATACCAGGCGTCCGGCTTCTACGTCTTCTACAGAATAGGAAATAAGCTGCTTGTGGTATCGCGCCAGTACCTTTTCAAACTGAAGAATTGCATTAATATTTCTGCGCTTATCGCTTTTGCTGTATGCGCTGGTGTCTACAGCAGTACCGATTTCCATCACCCTGGAGGGATTGTGACCCCTGTATCTGATCAGCTGTTCTGTTTGGGAGGTATTGATATTCACGTTCAGCCAGAACCTGGACTCCCATGGGAATAACATCTCGACAATGGAAAATACCTCCCCAAGATGGGCATTGGTAAAGAAAAAATCCCTCGGACCTTTTTTTAATCCTTTTGAACGTAAGTCAAACCTGCTGTTCCCTCCCTCAAAATAGAAATCATGGTTGTTGTTGATCACAGGTATTTTCATAAACTCCGAGAGCAATACCAATGCAAGCGCAGCGGAAATATTGCCCGGGTTTGAACATACATTCACTATATAC
>CAYOSB010000381.1:0-3178 GCA_964406495.1 uncultured Bacteroidaceae bacterium
ACAACTGGCTTCAGTTCTTTTGCAAAAGCATCCAGCTGTATCGCATCAGCATGGCTCATGGCATCCCACCACTGCCAGTTGGAGTGATATTCAGTAGGGAAAAGCTCCAGGGCCGGATGCTCCGGATCGCACAAAATGCCAAGCGTGTGGGGTTTTTGCCCGCCTGTCCATGCCGTGTTCCAGAAAATACTGGAAAAGCCTACCCCAATATCACCGCCCATCCCGGGAGCTACCTTTCCTTTGCCGAGACTGAGCAGAACTTTTCCCCCGTTATCCAGGTAATCGACCGTTGCTGCATCGAGGTGTTCAACCATTTTTATTTCTTTGGACTCCACGTCAACATCTTCGGGATACACCCACACATCCCATGCGTTTTCAAACGTATCAACAGCTACCCGTAACACATGTTTCCGGGGCCTGTTTTCTGGTTGAAAAGCATACACCACTTCACCCAGCTGGAATGCATTTCCGATGGGAATATCTACCTGACCGAGCGTATCTTCAGCCAAAATTTTATTATTTTCCGTGATCTGCCACGAAGGATTCACACCCTTCAAAGGAACCGGTCCGAAATGAGCGACTTCAATGGCTGCTGCCATGGTTTCACCTTCGGTAAAAATGCGTTTTTCAAGTCTTGCCAGGGGAACCGTGGTGTTACAGAAACGACGATATTCTTCGGGCGTAATATATCCTTTCTCTTCCCAGAACGGATCAAGTACACCTACCAGTGCGGTTCCCTGTCCCGGAAAATCGTGCAGGTCCAGCAACTGGAACCCTGCAAATTCGGGGGTGCGCAACGCTGCCTCAATATCCGCTTTATAGCAAAGTGCCTGCAATTTCCCGGAAGCCAGCAGGAAGCTGTCGGCCAGGCGCCCCATATGGTGTTCAATCAGACTTTCACGGAATATCTCAAAATTCTTTGGTTGGAGCACTCCTGTATACTTTTCCATTTCCCTGAAATTGGGATATACACACCATTGTCCGATCTCGTGGCTGACGATAGGCGTTCCTTCCTCACGCACTTTCTCCCTCCAGTCATACGTGGTTTTCGGTGGTTCGGAGTTGATGACACTGTTGAGTCCTTCGCCCCAGCCCTGGATGCGTGTTCCGCGATGCGTAACGTGATAGTCATTTTCCGGGATGAGCGGCCAGCCTGCGCCGGATGTATAAAGCCTGCGCGGATCATTTTCTTTCCAGTAGGATACAAATTCTGCCAAAAACGCATCCCGGTTACGTCCACCCGGTTCGTTTCCATACGCCATCATCACAAAGGACGGGTGATTACCGTACGTTTTTATGATGCGTTTGCTTTCGTCCCAGATAAACTGGTCAATGGGCAAGCCACTGCCAAGCTCTGTGCTCCCGTTGGCCCAGGAAGAACATTCCACCATCAGGTAGATGCCCATGGAATCGGCAACCGTAAAAGCAGCCCTGGGCGGACACCACGAGTGAAAACGCACGTGATTCAGCCCATGGTCTTTAACCGCCGTGAAAATTTTCTTCCAGTAGTCCGTGTCGGTGGGTGGATACCCGGTTAAGGGGAAAATGGCACATTCCAGTGTTCCGCGCAGAAAGGCAGGACGGCCATTTATGGTAAAATGGGTTCCGTCTACCTCGAAATCGCGAAGTCCGAAATCAACCGAAGCCTCATCGGTGGCACCACGCGAATGTAACGCCAGGTTGAGCTGGTACACATTTGGGTTGAACTCATCCCACAGTAGCGCATTCCTGCCGAGTTCATATGTTATTTCTAACATGTTCTGACCGGGCGCAAGGGTGAACTCCTGGCTGTTTTCATCGAGCTTTGTGCCGGTAGATTTCAGCATGGCCACTGATGAAACGTTTGCGGTTGCAGGTTCAGGGAATGTATTTATTACCGTGGCCCTGATTTCTGCAGTGCTGGTTGCAACATCCGGAAAAATTTCAATATTCTCCAACCTGATCTTACCGGTAGCATATAGTGAGATCTCTCCGACCATACCATTCCAGTTCGTTTGTGTATGGTCGGTAATGCTGTGTGAGTTAAATCCCGGATCAATTTCTTTTATCCGGTTGTCTATCCGGACAGCAATTGTGTTTTCGCCGGTCTCCAGGTAATCGGTAATTTCGAAGACATGCGGCACCGCCAGACTGTTCTGCATACCCACCCATGTTCCGTTGATCCAGAGTTGAGATTCCCAGTGCGGACGTTCCAACGTTAACATTACTGTTTGTTCCTCCCATTGTTTCGGTATCCTGATTTTTTTTAGGTACCATGCAGCCCCGGTATATTTTTTTTCCGGCTGAAGCCAGAAAGGAAAACGTACATTGGATGGGTCTATATATGGAGCATAGTTCGCATCATTCATCCAGCCGGGATTCTTTATTCCACCGGTCCACTCGGTATGCAGCGAGATCTCATACCCTTTGCCGTTTTCAACCATGGAGCCGGGCAGCTGAACCGTTTCAGAGAAATCGTTTTCATACCATTTTTCATCTACGCCACGATCATCCGGATCCATTTGAAATTGCCATTCGCCGGTGAGATCAATCGTTGCATGGTCATTTTGTTGGCAGGCATTTATTCCAATTATGAACATAACAAGAAAACCTGCTAAGATGGGGTGGATCGATGTACATAAATGCGTTTGTTTCATTGGGCTCAATATTTAGGATTACTTTGTATTCAGTGTGTGTTTGTAACTTTTCAATTCAGCAGGGTTGCTTCTGTCTCTTCAAAGTATCAACGCTGCATGTATCTTTTCAATGTATCGTGCATGTGTATATATTTTCAATTTGGCACGTATGATTGAATATATAAATTGCTGTCCTCTCTGCTTGCATATTCTCAATGCTGCCCTGCGCTTGTATCGTGTATTACTGTTCAATCTCATGTTCGATTTCTTCCAGCGATTTACCCTTGGTTTCGGGAAGTTTTTTGTAAATGAAAATAAACCCGGCAACACAAATCACCCCATATAGCCAGAAGGTGCCTGAAGCACCGAGGAGATTATTGAGCAGCGGGAAAGTATAGGCCAGCAGAAAACTGGCCAGCCAGAGGGAGACCGTGGCCACTGCCATCGCAGCACCCCGGATCTTATTCGGAAAAATTTCTGATAGTACCACCCAGGTGACCGGTGCCAGCGACATGGCGTAGCAGGCAATCGCAATAACCACCAGGAGCAGTAATGGCCAGCCG
>CAYOSB010000382.1:0-3177 GCA_964406495.1 uncultured Bacteroidaceae bacterium
GATAGGAGGTACAACCGCATCGACAGGAGTGTTCACGGATCTGACGGCAAATCAGAGTGGATTGGGGACGGTAGATCTTGGGGACGATGCCATACAGGCTGATGAGATAGAGGATCTTCAGGTAACGACAACGAAGTTGGTTGATGGCGCAGTGACTACGGATAAAATAGTTAATGATGCGGTGACCACGGATAAAATAGTTGATGATGCAGTCACGGCGGCCAAGATAGATGTTTCAGTAGCAGGTTCGGGATTGACCCAGGATGGGACAGGGGCCTTGCAAGCAGATTTAACGGCCCTGGGAGGAGATGGAGTCACGGATTTGGATTCAGACGGAGCATTGGATTTGGACATCAACGGACTGGCCAATACGGTATCGAATGTAGCGGATGATGATCTTCTGGCGGTATATGATGTAAGCGGCACACTTGTAGGGAAGATCACCCGTGATGCTTTGATCGAGAGTGCCCCGATAGACAATATTGATATAGACGGAGGTGCGATCGATGGCACAGCGATAGGAGGTACAACCGCATCGACAGGAGTGTTCACGGATCTGACGGCAAATCAGAGTGGATTGGGGACGGTAGATCTTGGGGACGATGCCATACAGGCTGATGAGATAGAGGATCTTCAGGTAACGACAACGAAGTTGGCTGATGATGCTGTAACACTTGACAAATTAGGTACAAATGGAGCAAGCGATGCAAATAAAGTTTACACGACAGATGAAACTGGAAACCCGCAGCTTGAGAATAAATCAAATTTTATGGTTGGTGTTAACAAGTATTTGGCAAGTAATCAGGCTATTGATGGACTCGGGGGAACATTTGCAGCTTTAAGTATTCCTGTAGAAGCTAATCAAGTATGGAGCTTTGAATATCATTTTTATTATACTGGGGATAATGTTAGGTGGGCAATGATAACTCCAGTAGGAACCTCTTTTAGAACATTGGTCAAGGGAACATCGGGTAATTTTAATGACAATGGTAACGAATTAGATTTTGAATTTATTACTGAAAATAATACTTATACTACGCGAAGCTTTAGTGTTGGAAATGATAATGTAGGTTGGATAGAAATAACTGGTACAGTTTCAACAACTGACTCAGGAGATATTTTGGTAAGAGCCGTAAGTGATGGTTCTTCGAATTTTCAAGAATTCTCATATGTAACGGCCAGGAGGATACAATAATTGATGATTCCAGTAGGCTGATGATGAGTTATAGAATAGCAATAAAAGGTACCCTAAAAACAATGATCAAATTGATTAGGTGGTTATTTATACTATTGCTATATTATTTCGGAGCATCAAATTCAATTGCACAGGTAATAAATAATACAGGAGGAGTCAATTTATCCATCGGTTCTAATACGGTTCTTATTAGTGATACTCTAAGAAATACTTCCGGAATAATAAATAATAATGGTCAGGTATTTCTTAATTCATCTTTTCTGAATAGTGATATTGCGGATGGTAATGGAGAGTATACTTTAAAAGGAGACTGGGTCAACTCAGGAACCTTTGACCCTGGAAACGGAACGGTCACTTTCAACGGTTCTTCCAATCAATCAATCATCAATTCAGGTACAGGTAGTTTTAATCGACTTATTTTTAATAATTCAGCTCTATTTCCTGCTGAACGGATTAGCTTACTCCATACTATTGAAGTGAAAGATAACCTTGAAATGAACCAGGGTTATATTCAGACTGGTGCGAATACTATATTCCTTTCTAATGCAGCTACTTCCGCATTGATCTACACCAGTGGACGTATTATTGGGAAATTTGAGCGTCAGATTGAACTACCAGGTAGCTATTTATTCCCGATTGGAACGGATGCAACCTATAATTCAGTCAATTTTGATCCAAATTCTATTAACACCCCTGGATCCGTAATTGCAGAGTTTATTGCTTCTGATCCCGGGGATGCAGGACTGCCTGTCGAGGACGACAGCGTGGAGATTTTCTATATTTATGAGCAAGGGTATTGGAGCCTCACCTCAGATGGATCGCTGAATGTTCCTGATTTTGATCTGGAGCTCAGGGGGGATGGATTAATTCTTTCCACACCAGATTCTGTACATATATTGAAAAGAGATGTTCCACCGGGGGACTGGTATTTTGATGGTGATCATCAGCCCGCCAATGGGATAATTGCATATCGCAATAATCTGACCGGTGGAATTTCTCCCGATGGTAATCATTTCGGATTCGGCAGGGGAAGACCGCGGATTCTGGGTCAACCGGTTAATGATACTGTTTGTGATGGTGATGAAGCAATGTTTGTTGTTTCTGCAGTAGGGCCTAAACCAATTACTTATCAATGGCAGATATTTAATGGAACCGACTGGGATAACCTGAATAATGACGGTACTTATTCAGGAACTGATAATGATACACTTCTCATCTTTCCAGCAATTTATCCCGGAATGAATGAGAATCAATACCGCGTGCTGGTTACAGACCGGCTGGGAAGTGAAAAGGTCAGTGACACTACTCTTCTGGTAATTCAACCCAGGCCGATCGCTACTGTAATTCCTGATCGTGACACTATATGCAGCGGCGATATTATTGAAATATCATATTCCAGCAATCTGTCCGGATCAGGATACTTTTATGAAGCTTTTGCGAATTCGATTGATGGTGCCGGTCCAAATATTATTCCGGGCAATATCATACGTGATACCTTGTTTAATTTCGGGGATGCTTTTGATTCGGTGGTATATGTTATTACTCCTTTAGGACCAGGATCATTGCAATGTGAAGGGACCGCTGATACTGCTATCATCTATGTGAATCCGATGCCAAGAGTCGAGGTAACGGTGGTAGAGGATACGATATGTAGCGGAGAGACTTCGGTGATTACAGTAGCGAGTCCGACGGTGCTGACCACGGGCGAGGTGTTGTATGATCTGACCATCGAGGGCACTTCGGGCAATGTGGGAGATGTCACGGGCCAGACCCCGAGTCCGGGCACGACCCTTGGCATCATATCGCAGACTTTAACGAACAATACGAGCCAGATCCAGTGGGTAGAGTACCGTATACATCCGCGTACTTCAGGCGATGGACCAGGAGCGAATTGTGACTATGGCACATTGCGTGATACGGTCTTCCGCATCTATGTGAACCCGGTACCTGATATAGAGGTGAGTGTCCCTGATACGGTTATC
>CAYOSB010000383.1:0-3152 GCA_964406495.1 uncultured Bacteroidaceae bacterium
GGCTACAGTAGACAGCGGAAAATTAGGTATTTTCTCATAAGGAATGCTTTGTTCCGCCTGTATCTCTTCTGCTATTCTTCCCAATCCTGTGCCCAGGATGATCCCAATCTCAGGTTGAAGGTTGGTTTGTTTCCTTATGAAGGATATTGTTTCGTTGATTGCTTCTAACATAATTAAGTATGATTTGATTGAATTCATCCTGGTCGTCATTAAGAAAGACAACCCTGATGGGTACGTAATAGATATTGTTTTTTAAAGATTCCGGCAGTTCAGCTTCCTGTAAACGCATGGCATCTTTTTCCGTCGTGAGTACCAGTGTTCCGGGATCATTGATTGCTGTAAGCCCTGTACTGAGCCTGTCAATGTCCTTTTTACTAAAATAATGATGGTCCGGGAACCTGACCTCATGGAGCTGTGTCGATATTCGCCTGGCAAATGTCCTCAGTGGTCTCGGGTTCGCAATTCCTGTCAGAAGCAACACCGGGACCTTTTTCTTCTTGAAGTAATCTTCATCCCTCACTTCACTGATCTCAAATACCGGCCTGATCCGGTCGTACTCAATGGAGGTAAAATAAAGGTGCTGATTGAAACCAAGTCCCAGCTTCGTTGCCATGTTTCTCATCTCTATGGGTTTCAGTCTTCGTGGCGATTTGGTGATGAGGATGATGTCGGCACGTTTCCTGGCCGCTGCAGGCTCACGTAATCTTCCCGCAGGCAACAGGTAATCATCTGTGATGGGACGGTTGTAGTCGATCAGTAAAATAGATTTTCCAGCCTGCACATACCGGTGCTGAAAAGCATCATCCAAAAGGATCACCTCGACTGGTTCTTTCAGCTTCAATAATGTACGGATGCCGTGAACCCTGTTGCGGTCGACGGCCACAGTAAGATCAGGGTATTTTTGCCTCAGCTGGCGGGGTTCGTCGCCCACCTCACTGGCAGAAGAGGTTGCATCTGCAATCATAAAATGGCGGGTTTTGCGCTTGTATCCACGGCTGAGGGTAGCCAGCCTGAATTCATCTTTCAGTAATTCCACCAGGTATTCCACATGTGGGGTCTTTCCTGTTCCGCCAACCGTGATATTGCCCACAGAGATCACCGGCAGGCGGAATTCTGCCACCGGGAGAAGCCCCCATTCAAACATAAGGTTCCTCGCGCCTGTCACTGCCCCGTAAAGTAAACTAAAAGGGTAGAGGATAATGGTTAAAAATTTCGACTTCTTTTTGTGCATTGGTTTCAATAGGAATGCAAATGTATGAATCTGATTCCTCAGCGGTTAACCTATTTATAGCGTTTGATCAGTAAATGTCGATTGAATAGGGCATTATTGCCTGTAATCCTTTCATCTTGCTTATCTCTTCAGCCTTTTTATAAAGTTCGTAGGAAGCTCCCAGTTCTTTTCTGAGCATGCGCATTTTCGCCCCCCCTGTCAATTCTTTCATCAGCATGGTAAAAGGATCTTCAAGGTATGGCAAAGATGTGACCCTGTAATTCTCAAGGTCTGCCATCTCAGCAGCAATTTCTATTGACTTTTCCAACCCGCCATATACATCAATCAGCCCGTTTTCCAGGGCATTGACACCCGACCATACGCGACCGCTGCCCAGTGCATCAGCTTCTTCTACTGTCATTGACCTGCCTTCGGCCACATAGCTGATAAAATCATTGTAACTATCTTTCACATAATTTTGAATAAATGCCCTCTCATCTTCTGTAAGGGGACGGGTTACAGATATGAAATCGGCATGCTGATTGGTTTTGACAACTCCTGTGGTGATACCGATTTTTTCATTCATCAGTTCCTTAAAATTGGGAAGTAGCGCAAAAACACCTATGGAACCGGTGAGCGTTGTCTCACTGGCCACAATGGTATCGGCAGGAGTTACGATATAATAACCTGCTGAAGCTGCTACATCTCCAAGGGAGGCCACCACCGGCTTGGTTTCAGCTGCCAGTTTTACTTCCCTGTAGATCACCTCGGCTGCCAATCCGCTGCCTCCTCCTGAATTCACCCTGAGCACAATGGCTTTTACATTGTCATCCTCCCGTGCTTTTCGGATGGCCCTGGAAATACGTTCAGAGCCCACATTGCCTTCTCCCGCATCCCCGGGTACAAAGGTCCCCATGGCATAAATAACTGCCACTTTGTTGCTGGTAGCCTTTTTGTCCTTTTCAATTGTGACATTCTTGTATTTAGCCAGCGTAATGGAGGGAATGTCATCATCCTTTTCAATATCAGTAAGCTCTTTTAATTCATCAAGTACCTCGTCATAGTACCTGATCTCATCGATCATCTTTGTTTTAACGGCTGCCTGGTCATTAAATATAACATCCATTTCATCGGCATAAGTTTGCAGATCTTCTTCAGCGATCCCCCTGGCCAAAGAGATATCAGAAATCATTTTATTCCACATGGAACTGATCACTGCATCCAGTTGCTCCCGGTTTTCATCACTGATCTCATCTGAAAGGAATGGTTCAACTGCACTCTTAAATTCACCGTGCCTGATTACCTGCATGTCCACGCCATATTTATCCAGCGCCCGTTTAAAGAGCATTACATTTGCCTGCAGACCTTTAAAGTCAAGGTAGCCGGTTGGTGTCATATATATTTTATCTGCCGCAGTGGCCAGGTAATAAGCTTTCTGTGTATACAGATCAGCGTGGGCGATAATGAATTTACCGCTCTCTTTGAATTCAACCAGGGCATCCCTGATCTCCTGCACAGTTGCCATACTGGCGGGTACAACAGATAATTTGAGAAAGATTCCGGAGATATCCTCATCGATACTGGCCTTCCGGATGTCTTTTAATATCTGGTCCAGTCCCATTTCAGTTTCCATTTCCAGCCCTCCCAGGCTCCCGAGGCTGAACGGGTAATCATTGACCCGGTCGAGGATGGGGGTGTTAAATTCTGCCACCAGCACTGAATTATCAAGTACAACAGGTTCCTCGGTTTTGGTAGCCGCACCTATAATAATAAAAAAGATAATGAGCCCCAGGAAATTGAGGATCAGGATTCCGGCGATGGTTGCCAGCATGTACTTCAGGAAACTTTTCATTTTTTATGGAATTAATTATTTGTATTTGAAAACTTTACATCAAAAAAAACAGGAAACCAAAATTAGTAAAAATTGACCTGAAATGAAACA
>CAYOSB010000384.1:0-3151 GCA_964406495.1 uncultured Bacteroidaceae bacterium
CAAGGCAGTTCATCATGCTATTGGTGTTCTTCAATAAATAAATAGGGTGTGACCTCATGTCGTAGCTTTTTTTTCATAATTTGGACTTTAGTATTTACCTAAAACCCTCATCATGAAAAAAACGTTTCTTTTTTTCGCAGTTTTACTCGTCTTGACTGCATGTGACAAATACCCGGTATCTATTATTATCGAAGGATTTGTTTTTGATGGTCAAACCACCCAGGCCCTGGCCAATGCAAAAGTTGAACTCTTCACCAATGAAGAATCATTTGTTGATTCCACAGATGAGAACGGCTATTTCAACCTGGGCGAATTTATGGTTGGTGACTATACACTGATCTTATCCAAACCCGGTTATTCAACGGATATGGATCAGATTTATGGAACTGATTTAGTGCTTATCGGCAGTGACGGCATGGAAATGGTTCTTTCAGATCATTACTATTTAGAGCCATTGGACGATAAACAATATGAAATAACACTTTTCAGGTTTGTGGAGCCAAATGGATTTCCTCTTGCAGCTGCGAATTTTCCGTATACCGTTACCACTGGGAGCGTGAACTCACTGGTGGAGGGGACCACGGACGCAAATGGCAAAATCATCCTTGAGAACATACCACTGAATGTACGGATAACAATAGACCACGAATTAAATGATTATAACTATTATGAAAGTGGTTGGGTGAATGTAAAAAGTACGACATATATGTACATCAGGGGATATAAGTCCAGTGAGCGCCTTGGGCTGGTGTCGGCAAATATCCTTGATGAAGATGGCCTGCCGCTCATGAATTTTCCGACCGATGCATCCATCACCATGATGTACACAGTTCCTGTGGATACTGCTATGTCTAATCTGTCGTTTGAAAGAGATGGCTATTTAGACATACCCTTTGACTATGAATGGTCAGAAAACAACAGGAAAATAGAGATTAATCCCACAGATCCGTTGCTTCCGGGAACTACTTATGAAGTGGCGTTCGAAGTATTCTCTGAAGAGACGCAACAGCGTTATAATCAGAACATCTATTTCATGACCGAAGAGGATTTATAGCCTGACTTTTCGATCAGTAGTAGGTAGAATAATATATTGATGGGCTCCTCGCCATACCGGTGAGGGGCCCGTTTATGTTGTGCGCCCGGCATGGGTATTAACTTTAGGTTGAAAGTCATGAACGCACTCTAACCGGAGGAATGTGGTCAGTTTGTCCGATTTTTCCAATAACCATACTTTCCCCATTTATGAATTCTGAATTATTATGATTTTACTGGGTCGCTGAAAAGATTCCCCGTAAAGTAGTTGTGGCGCTATATTTGGTACAAATAAAATCAGGGGCTTGCCCCTGATTGAGGCTAAACCCCTGATTTTCATTGAGCGGGAAACGGGAATTGAACCCGCGACCCTCAGCTTGGGAAGCTGATGCTCTACCCCTGAGCTACTCCCGCATAGGACATTAAAGTTATAATTTTATTGAGAATTTTCATATCTTCAGGTACAAATATTGAGAATTTTCATATCTTCAACAATATGCGTCGAATCTTCGTTATTTCCTGGCTGAGCCTGTTGTTTCCCATCGTCTTCCTGCTTAGCTGTCAGTCTGCAGGCAAAAAAAACAATGCCGGTGATCCGGAGCAACCCAATATTTTGCTCATCCTGGCTGATGATCTTGGCATACCCCAGGTGGGATGTTATGGTAGTGATTATTACCGGACCGACAACATTGATGAACTTGCCAAAGCGGGGATCCTTTTTACTGAAGCGTATTCTGCTGCTGCTGTATGTTCTCCCACCAGGGCGGCGCTGATGACAGGAAAGCATCCGGCCAGGCTTCATCTGACTGATTTCATTGCAGGAAATCAGGATACCACCACACTGCTCAGGCAGCCCGACTGGCAAAAGCACCTCCCCCTGGAGGAGGAGACGATCGCTGAGATACTGAAAGGGGAGGGCTATCGCACCGCAATATTCGGTAAATGGCATCTCAGCAAAGAGAAAGTGCCACCGGGTTCATTGCCGTACAATCCCGATAAGCAGGGCTTTGATGCCCAATTTGTTACCTATAAGCCTTCACAGTCCCTGCCAATAGGAGCGTGGCAACAACCCGGTGATGATCCCCACAATGCAGATACCATCACAAGCCTGGCCATTGATTTTATGCAACAAAGCAAGGGGAATCCCTTTTTTGTGATTGTTTCACATAATGCCATTCATGATCCGCTGATGGAAGCGGATAGTCTTGTAGAACAATACCGAAAAAAGGATGGAGCAGACCGACCGGAGAACCATCCCGTGATGGCAGCGATGGTAGAGCACATGGATCAGAGCTTGGGAAGGATCCTTCAGTACCTCGATGATGCTGATCAGGCACAACGAACCCTGGTCGTTTTCTATTCAGACAATGGCGCTAAACATGCGTATGCAGCACAAACCCCGTTCAGGAAGGGGAAAGGCTGGCTCTATGAAGGAGGAATACGGGTTCCGCTGGTGATGCGATGGCCTGGAGTGATCCGTTCCGGGACTGTGTCCCGGCAGGTACTTTCCACCCCTGACTTGTTTGCCACATTTTTGGAAGTGGCAGGAGTGGACCGTACTCCATTGGCGACCGATGGAAAAAGCCTGGTTCCTGTGATGTTGGATTCAGATACCCTTTTATCAGCGCAATCTGCTACCTGGCACTACCCACACTATCACAAAGGAAGCGGCATGGTTCCGGGTGCAGCCATGCGGGACGGGCGTTATAAAGTGGTGCACTGGTACGAAGCCGGTCTGACCGGTCAACCCGGTGCCTGGGAACTGTATGATCTTGTGGAGGATCCCGGGGAGCAGCATGACCTCTCAGCGGAGATGCCGGAAAAGATGGCCGCCTTGCGCCGGCAACTTGAACAAAGGTTGATGGAAATGGGTGCACAACAGCCTGAGTTGCGTTGAAAGATTTGCTCCCGGGATTGTAAATATCCACCATTAGAAAGCGCAGGATACAATTTGCCCGCTAGCCCTTTTCAATTTCAAATAAAATAGTATATTTGCACCCCGAATACAGCAAGTCAGTTCACTCCTGGCACGATCTTAAAAACATGATGGCGAGGTAGCTCAGATGGTTAGAGCGCATGATTCATAATCATGAGGTCGCGAGTTCAAGTCTCGCTCTCG
>CAYOSB010000385.1:0-3133 GCA_964406495.1 uncultured Bacteroidaceae bacterium
TGCCATGGAGGCAATGGAAACCTTAAGGAACAATAAAACAGACCTGATGTTCCTGGATATCAAAATGCCCCAGATCAGTGGGATTGAATTCCTTAAAACCATCAAAAATCCGCCAAAAGTCATTATTACCACTGCTTTCAGTCAATATGCCATCGAAGGATTTGAAATGGACGTGGTAGACTACCTGATCAAGCCGGTTACTTTTGAGCGATTCTTTAAGGCAGTAAATAAGTTCTTTGCCACCCGAACCCACCAGGAGGTAACCCTGGAAAGGGAGAACCAGGTGAACGATCATGCCTTTATCTATGTGAAGGAGAACAAGAAGATCATCAAAATTTACCTCAAAGAGATCCACTTTATTGAGGGACTGAACGAATATATCCGCATTCACACCGACAACCGGCGTGTGGTAGTAAAAAGCAGTCTGCAGTCCATTGAAAGCAAATTGCCTCCGGAGCAATTCATCAGGGTACACAAATCCTATATCGTCTCCATCCCGAAGATCCGCGCATTTAATGCAACCACCATAGAACTGGAAAATGCCAAGGTCAGGATCGGCAGAAACTACAAGAACCAGGTCTTCAACGCGCTGCATTTCAAGAGCGAAGTCTGAACCCATTTCAGATGATGCCGGGAGAACGCCAACACTCCGGGAGGACTTTTATACTTCCTTTGCATTGTAATAGTTACGCGCAGTAAACAGCTCCTGGCAGCTGCAATTCAGCAGCGACCCGGGATAGTATAGCTTTCAAGTGTGATCGTTACCAGTACAGCGGGGATCCTGGAACAGACAGGATACAGCATCAAAAAAAGGCTGTACCCGGTATTGTCCGGATACAGCCTTTCAAGTGTTCAACCATTAAAAACTAATCCTCGGTACCGTCGTCCCACCACACACCATTATAGGCTGTGACAGCCGGAACGTTTTCCGCATTACCGGAGATCTCATTCTGGGGATACGGGAATCGCCTGGGTGTATCGAAAGGATTTGTTGTTTCCGGGAAATCAGTCCTGCGCAATTCAGCATAAGCTTCTACTGCGCCATAGGGCCAGAGGTGGATATACTTTTGTGTATAGATCATCTCCAGCGTGAGGCCGGCGGACGTAGCCGGAACCACTTCGTTCTGTGCCTTGTAGGAATTTGCCGCACCAAGGGATACGCCTGCCTGTTCGAGGGCAGCATCCAGACCGGACAGGTATGCCGCCAATGCAGCTTCTGTATCCGGGGAGGACTTCCTGAGGTGACATTCGGCTTCGATGAACTTCAGTTCAGCATAGGTCATGATGGGCAGCGGTGCTTCAGCATAGATTACCTGGTTGGTGATCCTCGAGTACACCTGTCCTGCCTGGTCCTGCACAGCAGTTCCGTTGGGAGCTGGCACGACTTCACCACCAAGAAGGGTGCAGAAAAGTTCCAATCGTGGGTCATTGATATCATTCAAGACTCCATAGAAAGTAGTACTGATCGCATGGTGTTTTCGTTCATTTTCTTCCTGGTGCCAGGTGTTTTCATGGCCTGGATCGTCAGAGAAATTAGCGAAGGACATATCATCTTCAACGGAAGCGAATCCCTGGGCTGCAGCTACCAATGCATCCGCAGCAGAACCGGCCGGATCAATTTTGCTGAGGTGATTCGCATAACGGGCCTTCAGGGAATAGGCTGCCTTGATCCATAGCTCCGCGTCCCCACCATAAATAAAATCTTCACTTCCTGTAGTACTGATATTTTCCTTCTGGAGGTCATCGATCGCCTCATCAAGGAGTGCAAACATATCGCTGTAAATCTGCTCCTGTGGATCATAGGCAGGTTTCCTGTTTTCACTTCCCAGGAGCGCCTCCCTGTATGGCACACGTCCCCAGGTGTCTGTAGTGACAAACATGGTATACGCCATGAGCACTTTGGCAATACCCACATCGATCCATTTCCCCTCTTCACTTCCTCCTGTTGAACCCTTGTCGATGATTATTTTCAAATCCGGCAACAACCTGGGGTAGATATGAAATGCCCAACTGTTCTCGCCCAATTGGGAATTGATGTTGGCGCGGCGGTCTGCATCACGCATCTGGCCATGTGCTCCCGCGGTTTGTTCACAAAAAATGGAACTATACCATGCCAGGGTGGTACCGGTCACCCAGTAGGGAGTTGCCACGGTAACACCAGACATGAGCATGCTGATCGGAACATCTGTGGGATTGTTCGGATCCGTATCGATTTCATCCATGATCTCGTCGCTGCAGGAAAAACTGAACAGCACGAGCAACATGATACTGAGTATTATTCTATATTTTTTCATTTGGTTGTTGTTTTAAAATGTAACTTTTATTCCGCCTCCGAATGACTTGGTATTGGGCAGTGAGACATATTCAAATGCACCAATGCCATTTCCTTCCGCTGTGCTTGACTCGGGGTCAAAATTCGGATAATCCGTCCAGAGTGCAAGGTTACGCCCGTTCAGGAAAAAAGAGACTGAGTTAATAAAGGTATTGGTAAACAGGCTCTGGGGCATATCATAGGTGAGCACCACCTCTTTCAGCCGTAAAAATGTTTTATCAAACACAGCCGATTCGGTAATGTTCCACTCTACTGTGGCCCAGTAATCCTCGCCTTTAAGTATCTCAATATTGTTGTCTCCCTCGAGAACAAGGTCACCACTCTCAGGATCGATATACCCCATCGCTGTATTTGGAAGAACTGTGGGTGTAGCACGATCCTCGGTTTCTGCAGATGCGCCGTAATTCCTCAGCAACCTGTTGAGGCCACTGGAGATGTATCCTCCTTTGGAATAATACATCTGGGCGGTGAGTGAGAATCCTTTATACCGGAATGTATTGGTCAGGCTGGCATCCCAGTCAGGATTCACTTTCCCAAGAATCTTCTCCTCGCCCTGTAGCGGCATGCCGTAAAATGGATTGGGTTCTCCTTCAATGGTCTCCCTTGAGTCAACGACGATCCTGTTCTCTTCATCCCGCACATAGGAACTTCCGAAGATCACCGGGTATTCATATCCTGCATAGGCAAATGCCCCTACACTTGCAAAATTTTGCCATCCGGCCTGGATGCGCTCCACTCCGGGCGCCAATTCAACGACCATGTTGGAATTTTGAGAGAAATTGGTCAGTATGGACCATTCAA
>CAYOSB010000386.1:0-3096 GCA_964406495.1 uncultured Bacteroidaceae bacterium
AGCACCATGACCGCCGGCGAAGGCGCGCCCGACATCACTACTTTTGGGACTGACAAAATAAGCTGTTTTTTTTAACATTCCAATAGAAATTCCTGTTACGATCCACATGCATTTTGTTACGCTGACTTCAGACTGGAACAAGGACGATTATTACACCGGCGCTGTCAAAGGCTCTATTTTATCTTCCTGCAACGATGTCCAGGTGGTTACCCTTAGCAACAGCATACGATCTTACAGTGTTTCCGAAGCCGCCTTTATTGTCAGGAACAGTTGTTACCACTTTCCAAAAGGGTCTGTCCATATCATTGCCGTTGGGTCTGAGAATGCCCCGGAATGCCAGTTACTGGCCGCGAAGATCGACGGGCATTATTTTCTAACCGCGGATAATGGAATCCTGGGATTGTTGGGTGATGCAGAAAGTTCAGAGGTCGTTGCCATCGCCAGGTCAGACGACAGTGCTGCGAAGAGTTTCCCGGCCTACAGCTATTTTAGTAAGATCGCGTGCAGGATCATACAGGGTGAGCCATTCAGCAAACTGGGCACGCCGGCAAATGAAATAAAAAAGCAGGTACCGTTGCGGGCGACACTGGACAATAACACCATTACCGGGGCTGTGATCTATATCGACTCATATGGCAATGCGATCACCAATATTACGCGGGAGTTGTTCGATCGGTTTGGAAAAGAGCGAAAATTTACCATTTATGTGCAAAGTAAGCATTACAAGATCAACCGGCTGAATCAATATTATTCTGAAACCACCGGCGGAGATCTCCTTGCGCTATTCAATTCCATTGATCTGATTGAAATTGCCATCCGAAACGGATCGGCGCGGGACCTGCTGAACCTGAATACGGATTCGACGATCAGGGTTGAATTTAAATGACAGAACTATTTTACAATTTGAAAACAGTGTTGATATGAGTACGAGAGCTGAAAAAATGGAGGCATTCGGAAGGATCCTGGATATCATGGATGAATTAAGGGAAAAGTGTCCCTGGGACCGTGAGCAGACCATGGAATCGTTACGGAACCTCACCATAGAGGAAACCTATGAGTTGGCGGATGCAATCATTGAAAATGACCTGGATGAGGTCCGCACTGAACTGGGCGACCTGTTGTTACATATTGTCTTTTATGCAAAGATCGGTGAAGAACAATCGGCATTCGATATCACGGATGTGATCAACACAGTGAATGAAAAGCTGGTGTTCAGGCACCCGCATGTGTTTGGTGAGCGGAAGGTATCTGGTTCGAAGGAGGTAGTCAGCAACTGGGAAGAACTGAAAATGAAAGAAAATAATGGCACCAAGCGCGTACTCAGCGGGGTGCCAAAATCGCTGCCCGCCCTGATCAAGGCACACCGGGTGCAGGACAAAGCGCGAGCGGTGGGATTTGACTGGGCCCACCCTGAGGATGTGTGGAATAAGGTGTCAGAGGAGATCGATGAAGTGAGAAAGGAGGTAAAGGGCGGCAACCGGGAAAGGATCGAAAGGGAATTTGGCGACCTGTTCTTTTCGATTGTCAACGCGGCCAGGTTGTTCAATGTCGAACCGGAAACTGCCCTGGAACTTACCAATATTAAGTTCATGAAGCGTTTCAATTATATTGAATCGCACGCCAGGTCGAATGGAACCAGCATCAAAGAAATGACCCTGGAAGAGATGGAAGTGCTTTGGGAAGAAGCCAAGCAGGATGAACTACGTTAAAAGTTTAGATTTGTGTGAACACAGTACCGCCTGTAACCAGAACATCTCAGTCCCCGCCAGCTTTCGTATCTTCTTCGGCTTTTGAATTTGAATTACCGGTATCCTTTGAATCTTCACCTGCTGCATGATCTTCACCTGCCGTTGCATCCTCATCCTCCGTATCATCCGCAAACTCTGAATCCTTGTCTTCATCTTTTTTTTCTGTCACTTCCAGTAGTCCGAGCTCATGGAGCTGGTTGTACCACGAAAACACCTTCTTGATATCGGAGACATACACGCGCTCCTCATCATATTCCGGAAGCACCTCTGAAAAATAGGTCTTCAATGTTTCGTTGCCGGATTTGGGATCAATTGCTGTTCCTCCCTGCTCTTTTTCATGGATCCTGAACAGCACATCAGCAAGCGGAACGTCTTCCGTTTCTGTAAAGATGGAGATATCCTCCAGTGCACTGACACGCGCAGTGGGAGGCGCAATGGTGCGCTTTTTATCTGTAAGTGATTCAACCACAATTCCGTTGCGCGCCTGCGCCAGGAAGCGAAACAATCCGCCTTTTCCGGAAATCGACATCAGGTCTTTTACATTGATCGTATTCATAAACTAATCATTTATTACTGGTAAGGATCAACTGATCCCCCGTTCTTTTTTAATATTATCGTAGGCATCTTTTACTTTCCTGAATTTTTCGTGTGCCACCTTTTTAAAATCCTCGCCCAGGTGGCTCACTTTATCCGGATGGTATTTCATGGCCATTCTGCGATAGGCTTTCTTCACCTCATCGTCAGTTGCCGTGGAATCAATCTCAAGGATCTTATAGGATGCATCTGTAGCGGTGATGAACATCGCCTGGATACTGTCCAGGTCTGAAGTGGTAATATTCATATAACCGGCGATTCTCCTGATCAGCTCCTTTTCTGCTTCGGTTACCCCTGTATCAGCTGCGGCAATTCCAAAAAGAAAATGGATCATCTCCAGGCGATATGAATAATCAAGTCGCTGGTTCAGCTGTGCGGTTACCTCCCGCACCGGGATCTGTTGCTTGAGAATATCGCGAAGCATTACGATGGCCTCTTGTGCCGTATCGTGGCCAAAACGTGTATGGAAATAATTTTTAACATATTCCAGCTCGCTTTTCATTACCCTGCCATCTGCTTTCATTACCGCTGCCACAAGCACCAGCAGCGATGCTGCATAATCGCCTCTTCGTGTGGAGGACTGGTAAATCCTGCCTTGTGTCTGTGTTTGGGCAGATCCGGTATCGAACATCGACCCCAGCGCGAGGCCGAGGATCCCTCCAATGGGACCACCAACCGCCCATCCTAATCCAAGTCCAACCCATTTAGCAAATTTTGCCATCTGTTAATTATTTAATTTCGAAAATTTATTGTG